>DFAQ01000066.1:0-54598 GCA_002365865.1 Pelotomaculum sp. UBA3102 | reverse complement strand
GTAAATATAGGTACATAATAAACGGTAGGTGAGATGAATGGAACGCCTGCAAAAGGTTATGGCCAGGGCCGGGGTGGCTTCACGCAGGCACTGCGAAGAAATGATCACTTCGGGAATGGTGAAGGTAAACGGAAAGGTGGTAACCAACCTGGGTATCAAAGTAGACCCGCACAAAGATAAAATTCAGGTTGGGGAAGAAACTGTCTTTCTTTCTTCGCGTAAGCTATATATTCTCATGTATAAACCCAGGGGATATATCACCACATTAAGTGATGAAAAAGGCAGAAAAAAAGTAACTGACCTTTTAAAAAATATACATGAGCGGATTTATCCAGTGGGAAGACTTGACTATGACAGTGAAGGATTGTTACTGCTGACTAACGACGGGGACCTTACCTATGCGCTGACCCACCCGAAACACCAAATACCGAAAACCTACCGGGTCCGTGTAATGGGGGTACCGGCCCAGAAAATGTTGCATAAAATGGCAAACAACATTATCCTGAAAGACGGACCGGCAGCCCCGGCCGGGGTAAAGTTACTCGATTACGAAAAAAACGCACTCCTGGAAATTACTGTTTATGAAGGTCGTAACCGCCAGGTGAGAAGAATGTGTGAAAGCATCGGGCATCCCGTATTGCGCTTGAAACGGATAATAATGGGAAATTTAAACCTCAAGGGTTTGAGACCCGGCCAGTACCGGCATCTCACGAGTGATGAAGTGAGAAGTTTAAGGCAACTGGCGGGTCTGAAACCGTAGCCTTGTTACCCGGTTACGAACTATAGCAGGATTTTTCCTAAAGAAGTAGAATTACAAGCCATTGACACCAAATCATGGTAGGAGGGATTTTTGTTGTCGAGGATCCAGGATGGAGACGGCAATGGAGACAGGGAAGGGATCTTGGTTAAGATACGCCTTGACTTTAAGGGTTCCCATAAATCCGGTCGTTTTTTATTCGGTGGAAAACCTACGGATAAAGCAGCTGAAGAGGCCCGGGAACAACAAGTAACGGTTTTTCGGAATGTACCTCTTCAGGGTATTAATATTATTGATATTGATGTGGGGTCTGACGTATATACTGTTTTTGACGATGTAACAAATAGCGATGTTGCATATGCCCCTCTGGTACTTACCATTAAAGCCGACAGCCTGGAAAATGTGATTAAATTTATAACCAGGGAAGACTTTCGAAAAATAGAAATTCTTGATCCTGCCTTTATCACCATGAACCATACTGATATGGAAAGACTTCTGTTCAAAATACACGAAGAAATGAAGGAGTTCAGTCTGCGGATGGAAAAAAAATACCATTCATGATAATTTAAATTCCCCTGGAGAATATGTTGCCGGCAGGAGTAATATACTTTTTACCGGATAATTTATTCCAGGGGTTAATTAGTTATGAAAATGCATTTTTACGGGTTAAAGGGCACAGGCCTGGAGCGCATATTGATTGTACTGGTGGTTTTTACTGCCGTAACGGTAGTAATAATGCAAGTTTTACCGGTCAACCCGGTTAACGACCCTTTGCAACCGGCCGCAGTGCCGGTGACGGCAATAGAGCATTCCGGTGCTGCCGGGGAAACGGCTCCGGTTTTACAAAAACACGTTGTTACGTTTCAATTAAAAAATTACTCCTTGCTGCCGATGGCCCGGGTGCTGGTAAACGATGAGCCGCGGAAGATATTTAATGACCGGTATGTCACTGTATTTGTAAGAGCAGGAGATATTCTTAAAATTGACGGCACCCGTTATAACCGGTCTATTGATATTGAAGTGCTGGACGTTTCCAAAGAAGTTATCCGACCTGCGGCAGGGTCCGGGTTCAGGGTTGAAGGCAACGTTGTGACCGTCGGAAAGGTATGTCTTTCAGAGGCTGGAAAATAGCATAATGATATCCGTTAAGATCACACAATCTTTAAAAAGCCCTTCACCGGGGGCTTATTGCTTTTTGAAAATACCTCCATTATAATGTTTCCAGGGAGTGCCGATACTACTTAATCGTAATACAATCCAGGTAGGAGTACTTTAATTTTGGCAGGAGGTAGCACGAGGATGGCCCTATACGGGAGTCGCAGAATTGCCAGGGTTGCCATTGAAATGGCGCTGACCGGCACCAGGGAAGAGGAGAAAGAATACAAGCAGCGTTTTTTAAAGGAAGGAATTAAAACCGCGGCAGTTGATTACGGCGGAGATTTTATTTCATCGGTAAGTAAGATTATTGAACGGGCAGTGGTGGCTTCTAAACGTGAAGGTGTGATTAAAGAAATTCACGTCGATGAGGGAGCTGTAGCCGGAGCTGCCCGGGAGGCCTTGTCCCAGATTATGCCCAAGGCTGTCGGCCTGAATGTGGGCGGCAAAATCGGTATTGCCAGGAAAGAAGACCATGTTACGGTAGCGGTATTTTTCGGAGTGGGCCTGCTTCACTTGGATGAAGTTGCCATCGGGTTGGGACACAGGGCGGTCCCCGGTTAAAACAAGTTACAGGGGGATTCTAGCAGTGGGTAATGTGGTATTGAGAGGTATACGCGGAGCGACAACAGTAGAAATAAATGCGGGCGAAGAAATATTATCTGCCACCAGGGAACTTTTAGAGGCGATAAAAAAAGAAAACAACTTAAATCCTGAAGATATTGCCAGTGCTTTTTTTACCGTAACTCCCGACCTTGATGCAGCATTTCCGGCTTCTGCCGCGCGGGAGTTGGGCTGGAAATATGTCCCGCTCCTTTGCGCCACTGAAATCAATGTTCCCGGAAGTCAGGGCAACTGCATCAGGGTATTGCTCCATGTGAATACTGAAAAAACCCAGGAAGAACTAAAGCATATTTACTTGAGGGAAGCCGTCTGTCTGCGGGAAGGAACGCCAGGAATATTTGATGACCTGAATGACAAGTAGTCGGGGGGTTTAGTGGGTAAAAAAATACTTGACGATAATTTGTCCGGTGTGCTAAATTATTGTTATAAGTTAAAATAGCAAAGAGCCAGTTGAGATGAGTTTTAGCAGAGTTAGAGTTGAGCTGAGGTGAGGCGGTGTTTTCTGTTTAAGGAAATTAACCGGTGCTCATTTGAGTACCGGTTTTGTATTTATTAAGGAAATTTTGGGTTATTTGTATTTTAGAGGTGATTTCTGATTTTGGAGGGGATTATAGTTGAATATTCCGGGCAGGGAAGAGTATCTTTCTTTAAGTCAAAAACACAATCTTATTCCGGTTTATTGCGAGATTGACTGCGACCTGGATACGCCGATAAGTATTTTTATTAAAGTCGTATCGAAAGCTCCGGCCTACCTTCTGGAAAGCGTGGCAGGTGGTGAGAACTTGGGCCGGTATTCATTTATCGGGATTGACCCTTTTATTATCCTGGCATCGTGGGGAAATAAATCCCTGGTAACCACCGGTGGACAACCAAAGACATTTTTCGGTTCCCCGCTAGAAATATTAGAACGCCTGGTTTCCGGTTTTAAAGTGCACCCGGAACCACGGTTGCCCTGCTTTTTCGGGGGTGCAGCAGGCTGTATCGGCTACAATACAATACGTTTTATAGAAGAGCGGGTTGAATTAAAACAAAGTGTTCCGACCGGCCTGCCGGATTGCAATTTTATTTTTGCCGGTACGGTTCTGATTTTTGATCACGTGAGGCGGTCTTTAACCATTGTGATCAACAGTCACCCCGGTAATGAACCACAGCAAGCATACGACGCGGCCGTATTGCGTATTGAAGATATTATTCAAAAATTAAAATTTAAAATTAATACCGGAGAAAAAAGTCAGAAGTATATTTCAGCCGGCGGCCCGGTGGAGGCCAACCTGACTAAAGCGGAATTTATGGAAAAAGTAAACCGCGCCAAGGAATACATAAGGGCCGGGGATATTCTCCAGGTGGTTCTGTCCCGGCGCCTGCAGTTGCCGTTCCGGGGAGATTCTTTTAATGTTTACCGGAGGTTAAGGGCCCTAAACCCTTCGCCATACCTTTTCTACTTTGATTTCGGAGAGCTCAAAATTGTGGGTTCTTCACCCGAAATGCTGGTAAGGGTTGAAGGAAAAATGATTGAGACCTGCCCCATAGCCGGTACCCGGCCCCGGGGAGCGGACCCGGCTGCCGATGAAATTTTCGCCTCCGGCTTGCTGGAGGACGCTAAAGAAAGGGCGGAACACCTGATGTTGGTTGACCTGGGCCGCAATGACCTGGGAAAAGTATGCGCGACCGGCAGCATCAGTCTAGCCGAGTTTATGGAGATAGAAAAATATTCTCATGTAATGCACCTGGTTTCCAGAGTACGCGGCAGGATAGCACCCGGCAAAAACTGTTTCGATGCTTTTAAGGCCTGTTTCCCTGCCGGCACTGTAACCGGCGCTCCGAAGGTACGGGCCATGGAGATTATCAGCGAACTGGAACCGGACGGGCGGGGAATTTACGCCGGGGCCATCGGATATTTCGGATTTACCCGGCGTATGGACACCGCTATTACCATCAGAACGGTGGTGATTCATAAAGGCAAAGCTTATATCCAGGCAGGAGCAGGCATAGTGGCTGATTCCGACCCCGGGCGGGAGTACGAGGAAACATTAACCAAGGCCCAGGCGCTCTTAAAGACTTTGGGGGCATCTGTCAGATAAATTCAGTTTGGATTAATTGCTGTTTTCAACCTGAAAATTTACCACAGGAAGAAGTTGATTAAATGGTGCTGGTAATTGACAATTACGATTCATTCACATACAACCTGGTCCAATATCTGGGTGAACTGGGTGAGGAAGTGCAGGTGTACCGTAATGACAGGATCACCTGTAATAAAATTAAAGCACTCAGACCGGGTTATATCATCATCTCTCCCGGTCCGTGTTCACCGGACAAGGCCGGGATATCCCCGGCCGCAATCGAGAGTTTTGCCGGGACCATTCCCATTCTGGGTGTCTGCCTGGGCCATCAGGCTATCGGGCAGGTTTTCGGCGGGGTTGTAGTACGGGCTTCCAGGCTGATGCACGGTAAAACATCCCCGATCTACCATGACGGAGGGTCTGTTTTCCGTGGTATCCCGTCCCCTTTTAACGCTACCAGGTACCATTCGCTTATTGTTGACAGAAACGGTCTGCCGGATTGCCTGGAAATTACCGCCTGGACTGCAGAAGGCGAAATTATGGGACTGCGTCACCGCAGTTACCCCGTGGAAGGAGTACAGTTCCATCCGGAATCTGTCTTGACCGAGTACGGACCTCAGCTTTTAAGAAATTTTTTAAAAATTGGCAAGCTGATCCAGTAGAGAGGAGGAGAACAGAGTGATTAAAGAGGCCATAAAAAAGGCGGTCTCCGGCCAGCACCTAGCGGAAGAAGAGGCCGGTGCGGTTATGAAACAGATTTTGGAAGGAGAGGCGAGCCCTGCCCAGATCGCTTCACTGCTTACCGCCATGCACCTGAAAGGTGAAAATGTAAGTGAAATAGCAGGGTTTGCCAGGGCAATGAAGGAAAAGTTGACCCCGGTTAAATCCAATTATTCCGTACTGGTGGATACCTGCGGCACCGGAGGGGACGGAGCGGGAACCTTTAACATTTCAACAACTGCCGCCTTCGTAGTGGCAGGCGCAGGAGTACCGGTAGCCAAACACGGCAACCGGTCGGTATCCAGCAAGTGCGGCAGTGCAGACGTTCTGGAGGAATTGGAGGTCAGGGTGGATCTCAACCGGGAGGATATGGAGAAATGCCTGGAACGGGTGGGGATGGTATTTCTTTTCGCGCCCGTATTACACAGTTCAATGAAGCACGCAGCGAATCCCCGCCGGGAGATCGGCATCCGGACGGTTTTTAACATCCTGGGTCCCTTGACCAATCCGGCCGGTGCCTGCGCGCAGGTGTTGGGTGTTTACAACCCGACTCTGACCGAGGTAATGGCCCGGGTGCTGGCTAAAATGGGTTCAAACCGCGCTTTTGTGGTACACGGAGCCGGTGGTATAGATGAAGTTTCCCTGGCCGGCCCCTCGGTCATCTGTGAGGTCAAGAACGGTTCAGTGCGTAAAGAACTTTTGGACCCCTTTAAATTAGGCTTTGCCTATGCCCCGGTTTCGGCTTTAGCCGGAGGTTCCCGGAAAGAAAACGCTGCCATAACCAGGATGATCCTGGAAGGGGAGCAGGGAACGCGCAGGAATGTGGTCATATTAAATGCTGCTTTGGCACTGGTGGCCGGGGGAAAGGCCCGCGGTATTGCAGAAGGTTTGGAAATTGCCGCTTTCAGCATTGACTCCGGTTCTGCCCTGGGCAAACTGAATGAGCTGATTGAGTTTACCAGGCACCTGGCACCGAAAGAGGTTGTCTCACAATGATTTTAAGGGAAATAATTGCTTGTAAAAAGATGGAACTGGTCGGACGGAAAAAGATATTTCCCCTGGAAAGTTTAAGAGCCCTGCTGCCCGGCCTGCCCCCGCCGCGCCTGCTGACCCCGGTCCTGCGCCGGCCTGGACGGTTGACGGTAATTGCCGAAATAAAACAAGCCTCGCCGTCAAAAGGAATGCTTTGCCGGAATTTCAAGCCGGTACAGATTGCCCGTGAATACGAAATAGCAGGAGCCGCTGCGCTATCAGTTGTTACCGAGGAAAAATTTTTTCTCGGGCAGGCTTCCCACCTTATCGCAGTCAGGGAAGTGACTGGACTTCCCATTTTAAGAAAAGACTTTATTATCGAGCCGTATCAAATGTATGAGTCACGTGTTTTGGGTGCCGATGCCGTCCTTCTGATTGCTGCCGTCCTTTCTTCACAGAAAATGGAGGAACTGATGGGGTTGGCCGGGGAGTTGGGGCTTTCCTGCCTGGTGGAAGTACACACAGAACCGGAATTATACCGCGTTTTATCAACCGGTGCGGAAATTATCGGGATCAATAACCGTGACCTGACTACTTTTGAAACTGACTTACTTACCACGTTTAACCTGATCAAGTTGGTTGATAAAAGTAAAATAACCGTGGTTTCCGAGAGCGGGATAAAAAGCAGGGATGACATATTAATGTTGAGAGGCTGGGGGGCGCATGCCGCTCTGGTGGGGGAGATCCTGGTACGTTGTCCCGGTCCCGGCAGCAAATTAAAAGAGTTGACAGGTAACACACAGGTAAATTAACCACAGGGTTGAACGGGCAGTAAAGTTACAGGATGGTGGTTTGCGTGGCGGTTACTAACCCCGTAAGGGTTAAGATATGCGGAATCAGAGATGAGAAAACGGCCCTGGCGGCGGTGGCAGCAGGAGCGGATGCCCTTGGTTTCGTCTTCGCGCCCGGCCTGAGGCAGGTAGACCGGGAATTGGTGCGTGTAATCTGTTCTAAGTTACCTCCTTTCGTGTCCCGGGTAGGTGTATTTGTTAACGCCCCGGCTGGGCTGGTGCAAAAAACCGCCGTTTACTGCGGTCTGGACGTCCTGCAGTTGCATGGGAGCGAAACGCCGGAATACTGCAAACAGTTAAAATACAAAGTAGTAAAGGCCTTCCGGGTTCGGGACGCCGGTTTCATGGAGAAAATAAATTATTACCGTTGCAGCGCTATCCTGCTGGACACTTACGTACCGGGTCTGGCCGGTGGAACGGGCCGTTCTTTCGACTGGAGACTGGCCCGTTTGCCGGCCTTGACCAGACCGGTTATTCTGGCGGGTGGTTTAACCCCGGATAATGTAAAGCAGGCCTTGGCCGTGGCCGGGCCATATGCCGTTGACGTATCCAGCGGCGTGGAAAGCCACGGAAAGAAAGATTTTGAAAAAATCAGGCTTTTTATCCAACGGGCCAAAGGAGGGTGTTGAAATTGCATTATGCGCACACGTTTTTGCCGGATGAAAAAGGCTACTTCGGTCCTTACGGGGGTCGTTATGTACCGGAAACATTGATGCCCGCGCTTGAGGAACTGGAACGGGCCTGCCGGACGATTATGGACGATCCAGAGTTTAAGGAGGAACTGGCGGATCATTTAAAATATTATGTCGGAAGGCCCTCTCCGCTTTACCTGGCGCAGGGTTTGACCGAGTACTGCGGAGGTGCCGCAATTTATCTTAAAAGAGAGGACCTTAACCATACCGGTGCCCACAAAATTAATAATGCTGTCGGTCAGGGGCTCTTAGCCCGCCGCATGGGTAAAAAAAGGATCATTGCAGAAACCGGGGCGGGCCAGCATGGTGTAGCCACTGCCACGGCGGCGGCCCGGTTCGGGTTTGAATGCGTCGTTTATATGGGAGAAGAGGATATCCGGAGGCAGAACCCCAATGTCTTTCGTATGCGGCTGCTTGGTGCCGAAGTAATTCCCGTTACAAGCGGGAGCAGGACTTTAAAGGATGCCATGAATGAAGCTATCCGGGATTGGGTCACCAATGTTCGAGATACCTACTATCTAATCGGTTCAGTTGCCGGTCCTCATCCTTACCCGGCTATGGTCAGAAATTTTCAGTCGGTAATCGGGATTGAAACGAAGCGCCAGATTCTGGAACAGGCGGGCTGCCTTCCCGATTACGTGGTGGCTTGTGTCGGCGGTGGAAGCAACGCCATGGGTATATTTCACCCCTTTCTATCTGAAAACGGGGTAAAGCTGATCGGTGTCGAGGCGGCCGGCTGCGGTATTGACACCGGAAAACACGCTGCCGTCTTAAGCCGCGGAAGCGCCGGGGTGCTGCACGGGTCATTGAGCTACATTCTTCAAAATGAAGACGGGCAAATCCAGTGCGCCCATTCCGTCGCTGCGGGGTTGGATTACCCGGGAGTGGGACCGGAGCACGCTTATTTAAAAGACACCGGGCGGGTCAAATATACCACAGCTACAGATGAGGAAGCCCTGGCGGCTTTTAAACTGCTCTGCCGGACCGACGGCATTATTCCCGCCCTGGAAAGCGCACACGCCCTGGCCGAAGCAATCAGGCTGGCGCCTGCTCTTACACGTGACAGTGTGATGGTAGTAAATCTTTCCGGCCGGGGCGACAAAGACATTGCTGTGACGGCCGGTGGGCCGGGGGTGACGGTATGAGTAAAAACGGCCCGATATCTCAATGCCTGGAAAAGTTACGTTTAACCGGGAAGAAGGGATTGATTACTTTTACCGTCGCGGGTGACCCCAATCCGGCCGGCACTGTTGACATTGTGAGGCATATGGTTGCAGGCGGAGCCGATTTAGTGGAGCTGGGCATTCCTTTTTCCGACCCATTGGCCGATGGGCCGGTGATCCAGCAGTCATCACTGCGGGCGCTGGCTTCCGGGGCTGCATTACCCAATATCTTTGAAGCCGTAAAAGAAATAAGAAAGAATTGCTCAATACCGCTAATCTTAATGGGATATTATAATCCTATTTATCAATACGGGCTCAGACGGTTTGCCGGGGATGCCGCGCAAGCCGGGGTAAATGGAATAATTGTCCCCGATCTGCCCCATGAGGAGTCCGTGGCTTTAAGGGCAGCGGCCCTGGAGTCGGGGTTGGACCTTATCCCACTGGTTGCACCTACCACTACCGATTCCCGGCTGGAGAAAATTGCCGCCGGTGCCATGGGGTTTATTTATTGTGTTTCCCTGACCGGCGTCACCGGAGCCGGAACGGGAATAAAAACTGACCTGGCGGAATTTACCGGCAGAGTAAGCCGTCACACCCGTCTGCCTCTTGCCGTGGGATTCGGCATAGCAGCTCCGGAACAGGCAGCGATGGCGGCAAAACATTGCGATGCCGTAGTGGTGGGCAGTGCCATAATTAAAATTATTGCCGGGCATGAAAACATCTTAAGTGCCGGGCCGGTGGCAGAACGGTTGATCAAGCGGTTCAGGGGAGCGCTCGACAGACTAACTTGAAGACCTTCTTAAGCCGGATAATACGTGAAGCTGGGATCCTATATTTTCAAAAACATTGCTATTTTAATACCTATATGTTATATATAATCTGCAGGATGTGTTGTTTTAAGCAGGATGGTTGATGCGTAAAGACTCGCGGGGATTACTAAAGTTCAAGGAAAGTACGGTAGTACGGTAGGGGAGGCGATAGTTATGTGTTTACAGTCTGATTGAACACTCCTCTGGGGTGCTTTTTTATAATTTAGAATATTCATAATTAAATTGAATAATGAGGGAGGTTCATCAGAAATTGATTGTAATCATGAGGCATAATGCTCAAGACGAGGAAATAGAAGCTGTCCTGGTAAAGCTTGAGAAAAATGGTTTTCAGATTCATCTTTCCCGGGGGGTTGAACGTACTATTATCGGTGCCATCGGGGAAAAAACCCGGATGGGTATAGCGGGCCTGGAGGCCATGCCCGGTGTGGAAAATGTCGTTCCCATTCTTCAGCCTTATAAGCTGGCCAGCAGGGTTTTTCACGATGAAGGTACGGTGATCAGGGTAGGCGGACAGGAAATAGGAGGCGATACCGTCCAGGTAATGGCCGGTCCGTGTGCCGTGGAGAGCAGGGAGCAACTTCTGGCCACTGCCATTGCAGTTAAGGAAGCCGGTGCCACAATACTGCGGGGAGGAGCTTTCAAACCCAGAACGTCACCTTATTCCTTCCAGGGCCTGGAAATAGAGGGTCTGAAGCTACTGGCCGAAGTGCGGAAGGTGACCGGGCTTCTGATTGTTACTGAGGTGATGGATACCAAAACCCTGCCCCTTGTTGCCGAATATACCGACATATTGCAAATAGGTGCCCGTAATATGCAAAACTACTTTCTTTTAAGGGAAGCAGCTAAAGTAGATAAACCGGTTTTATTGAAGAGGGCGCCGTCAGCTACTGTTGAAGAATGGTTAATGGCGGCTGAATATATTATGGCCGGAGGGAACTATAATGTTATCCTTTGTGAGCGCGGTATCCGTTGTTTTGAAAGCTATACCAGGAATACCCTGGATTTAACGGCAGTACCGGCAGTCAAATACCTTTCCCACCTGCCGGTAATTGTCGACCCCAGCCATGCCATTGGAAAGTGGCGCTTCGTCAGGCCCATGGCCAGGGCAGCCGTTGCCGCCGGTGCTGACGGGCTGCTGGTAGAAGTTCACCCCAACCCGTCAGAGGCCCTTTGTGACGGACCCCAATCCCTTACCCCCGATAATTTTGCAGCTATGATGTCGGAATTAAAACAGATTGCGGCAGTGATGGGGAGGAAAATTTCTTGAATCCGGAATTTGAACGAGTAACTATTGTCGGTGTAGGTTTGATCGGCGGGTCCCTGGGCATGGCTCTTTGCAGGCGCGGCCTGGCTAAAGAAGTTATCGGAACCGGTTCCAGACTGAAGAACTTATCCACTGCCGTGGAAATGGGTGCCGTCCACCGGTTCGCGTTATCACCGGCCGAAGGAGTAACCGGAGCGGATTTGGTGGTTATAGCTACCCCGGTAAGCGCCACAATTCCTGCTTTAAAAAATATATTACCATATATTACACCGGGAGCAGTTATTACTGATGTTGGCAGTACCAAAGCCGTTATTAACGAACAAGCGGAAAAGCTTTTGCCCGATGGGGTAAGTTTTGTCGGCGGTCACCCGATGGCCGGTTCGGAACAAGCCGGAGTGAGAGCTGCGGATCCGTATCTCTTTGAAAACGCTTATTACCTGATTACACCTGGTGCCGGTTCACCGCCTTCCGCCCTGGAAACGGTAAAAAAGCTGGCGGAAGGGGTTGGCGCAAGGGTTGTGGAAATGGAGCCGGAACTGCATGACCTTGCTATGGCTGCCGTAAGTCACCTGCCGCATATGTTGGCGGCTACCCTGGTCAATACAGTAGCGGGAATGCCTGACAGTGAAAGGTTTCTGTCCCTGGCCGCGGGAGGTTTCCGGGATACCACCCGGGTTGCTTCGGGTAACCCGGTGATGTGGCGGGATATTTTTAGGACTAACCGGTCGTACGTGCTGGAAGTGCTCCGGTTTTTCAAGGCGGAGCTTGAATATTTTGAGAGTTTAATTAGAGACGGGAAAGAAGAAGCCGTACGTAATAATTTGGAACGGGCCCGGGAGATCCGTTCCGGCCTTTCTTCCAGAACCAAGGGCTACCTGCCCTGTTTGTTTGAGCTAGTGGTAACCGTACCCGACCGCCCGGGTGTTATAGCCGGCTTTACAACTCACCTGGCGGAAGCCGGAATTAATATCAGCGATATTGAGATTCTCAGGGTGCGTGAAGGTGAGGGCGGCACGATCAAACTGGCTTTTACCGCTGAAAAAGAACGGGATGCCGCTGTACAGGTGCTTAGGGGGAAAAACTACACCGTACAAAAAAAATAATTGTAATTAAATTATTATGAAGAAGGTGAGCCTTTTGGATCTGCTGGTTAAGCCGGTCCGTACCCTGCGTGGTACAGTAACCGTACCGGGTGACAAGTCCGTATCCCACCGGGCGGTTATGCTTGGTGCCCTGGCGCGGGGAGAGACAGTCATTAAAAATTTTCTGGCAGGTAAAGACTGTCTTTCAACAATAGATTGCTTTAGGAAGCTGGGTATTGATATAAAAATGCCGGTTGCCGGAACAGTCAGGGTAAGAGGGCGTGAACTGCACGGCCTGTCGGAACCGGAAGATATTCTGGACGCCGGAAATTCCGGGACCACTATGAGATTGCTCCTCGGGATACTGTCCGGGCAACCTTTTTTCAGTGTCATTACCGGGGACCGTTCCCTGAGGCGCCGTCCGATGGCTAGAGTAACCGGTCCCTTGGGCCTGATGGGAGCCCGGGTTGAGGGGCGGCGGAACGGGAACCTGGCGCCGCTGGCCGTGCGGGGCGGCAGGCTGAAACCGATTACCTTTACTTCCAAAGTAGCCAGTGCCCAGGTCAAGTCGGCGGTTCTTTTGGCCGGCCTGTTTGCTGAAGGGGAAACCGTGTTCACTGAACCGTGCCGTTCCAGGGATCACACCGAGCGTATGCTCAGACAATTTGGAGCGGAAGTTGATATTTCGGGCGGTTCCATCCGGGTAAAGGGGCATCCCGGTTTGACCGGGCAAAAGGTAAATGTCCCCGGAGATATCTCATCGGCGGCATTTTTAATGGCGGCAGCTGCGGCGTTACCCGGTTCGGATCTTACCTTGCAAGGGGTGGGAGTCAATCCTGCCAGAAACGGTATTATCGAGGTGCTTTCGGACATGGGAGCTGAAATTGAAATTTTTAACTATCGGCAAGAAGGGGCAGAACCCGTAGCGGATATCAGAGTAAGTAACAGTAAAAAATTATCAGGCATATCCGTAGGTGGAAAAATGATCCCGCGACTGATTGATGATATACCGGCACTGGCAGTTGCCGCGGCAATGGCAGAAGGTAAAACTGAAATCCGGGATGCCGGCGAGTTAAAAGTCAAGGAAAGTAACCGGATTTATGCCGTGGCTGATTTGCTGGCCGGATTCGGCGCCGGTGTGGAGGAGTTGACGGACGGTTTGTTGATTAGGGGCGGGCGCGACCTGAAGGGTTGCATATGCAAAAGTCACGGAGATCACCGTATTGCCATGGCTGCCGCTGTTGCCGGCCTGTTGGCCGGAGGAGAAACCGTGGTGCTAAACGCTGAATGTATAGATATCTCCTTCCCGGGGTTTTACGATGTATTAAAAAATATCCGGGTAGAATAATAAAACTGAAGAAAGCAGCCTATTATTTAATGATTTATGAAAGGAAAAATAGTTAAAGTGTCGAAATAGCAACAGGGTGTTTATTTTAAAAAAGGAAAAGATTTCTAGAGAGGAAGGCTATGGTTTTAAATTCTAACATAGCCATTGACGGACCGGCGGGAGCAGGCAAAAGCACCGTTGCGAAACTGGTGGCAAGAAAACTGGGCTTTACATATATAGATACAGGTGCCATGTACCGGGCAATAGCTTTAAAAGCTCTTAACGACGAGGTCAGCATGAATGACGTAAGCGGATTGGCCCGGCTGGCAAAAGATGCGGCGGTGAATTTAGAAACCGGTCCGGGCGGGGAGATAAGAGTTTTATTAAACGGGAAAGATGTTACAGAACAAATACGTAAACCGGAAGTTTCAAGGGTAGTGTCGCTGGTAGCCAGGGTTCCCGGAGTTAGGAAGCAATTAATCGAGATGCAGAAGGCCCTGGCCGAAAAAGGCGGAGTAGTAATGGAAGGCCGGGATATCGGAACGGTAGTATTACCCGAAGCAAAAGTAAAGGTTTTTCTTTATGCTTCACCGAAGGAAAGGGCAAGAAGGCGCAGAGAGGAATTAGCTCAAAAAGGTTGTTATGTAGACAGTTTTAAAATGGAAGAGGAAATAGCTGAAAGGGACCGTATGGATTCCTCCAGAAAGATTAATCCCCTCGTTCCGGCTCCGGACGCGGAGTTAATTGATTGCTCTTCACTTACGGTAGAGCAGGTAGTAAATATAATTATGGAAAAGGTATGTCATAGTTGAGCACGAACTGATTCAACCACAGCTGGAAGGTGGGGATGGATGTTTTATAAGTTTGCCAGACTGCTTTGCCGTATAATCCTGGTCTTGTTAAGACGCTGGGAGGTAAAGGGTAAGGAAAACCTGCCTTCCGGCGGAGGTGCAGTGCTGGTCGCAAACCACGTCAGTTACTGGGACCCAGTGGTGGTTGGGTGTGCCTTTAACCGCCGGGTTTACTTTATGGCCAAATCAGAGCTTTTTGAAATTCCGTTGTTAGGTCCGTTGATAAGTGTTCTGGGTGCTTTTCCGGTGCGACGGGACAAATCGGACCGGAATGCCATCAGGATTGCCGTAAAACTTCTTGAAGAAGGAAATGTAGTCGGGATTTTTCCGGAGGGAGGCAGGAGCCGTACCGGGGAGTTAATAAAGCCGCAACCGGGTGCAGCCATGCTGGCTTTTAAAGCAGAGGTTCCGGTGTTGCCCGTTGCCCTTAGAGGGACCAGGGGAGTATTAAGCAAGATTACGGTTATTATCGGCAGGCCGGTTTTAAATCAGGAGGGCAAAAAAGTTAAAAAAGCCGAACTTGAAGCTGCCAGTCAATCTATCATGGTACAGCTGGCTGATTTACTGGAGCAAAAAAATAATAATTGATTTTTAAAAAATAGAGTTACAGAAGGAAAATTACAGTTCTCTGGCGAATATTTCCGAAACAAGTAATGTCGGTGATCAATGGTGATCAATATGGAAGTACGTGTGGCTGAAAAAGCCGGATTTTGTTTTGGTGTGAAAAGAGCCATGGAAATGGCACAGGATACTGTCTTGAAAAGGAAAGGGCCGATATATTCTATGGGTCCTTTGATTCATAACCCTCAAGCAGTGAAGTATTTGGAAGAGAAAGGTATTAAGGTAATTAATGATCTGGATGAAATAAATGAAGGAACCCTAATCATCAGATCTCACGGTGTCGGGCCGGGTTTATTACATATTGCTAAAAATAAAGGGTTGGCTATTGTCGACGCCACCTGTCCGTTTGTCCGCAGGGCCCAGGTTCTTGCACGCAATCTTATGTCTGAAGGATACCGGGTGGTGGTGGTTGGGGATAGACAACATCCGGAAGTTCAGGGGATTGTAGGTTGGACCGCGGGTGAAGCACTGGTAGTTGAAAATGCAGAGGAAGCTGTTTTTATTGATCAATACAGTAAAATAGGGGTAGTAGCTCAAACAACCCAACCCCTGGGAAATTTTGAATCTGTAGTCAAGGTGATTAGTGAAAAGAATAAAGAAGTAAGGGTCTGTAATACAATTTGCAGTGCTACGTCCGAACGGCAACAGGCCGCGCTGGATCTGGCAAGACAGGTTGATGTAATGGTAGTGGTAGGGGGTAAAAACAGTGCCAATACCAGAAAGTTGTTCAGTCTGTGCGTTAAATCGGGGACACCTACCTTCCCGGTCGAAACTGCCGGTGAGTTGAATCAGGCATGGTTTCAAGGAGTGAAGGTAGTGGGGTTAACAGCGGGTGCGTCTACACCTGACTGGATTATAGAGGAGGTAAAGAGGCGAATGAGCGAGTTTGAAGAAATGAACAACAAGGAAGAGGGTATGGAAGAGGCGGTCGAAGTTAAAGCCGTCCGTAACGGCCAGGTTTTAAAAGGAACGGTGGTTCACGTCGGCCAGGATGAGGTAATGGTTGACGTAGGTGCAAAATCTGAAGGGGTTATTCCAATCAGGGAACTGTCCTGCTGTGAAATTAATTCCCCCCAGGATGTAGTAAAAGTAGGGGATGAAATAGAGGTTTACGTTTTGAAAGCAGAGGACAACGAGGGAAAACTGATCCTTTCAAAAGAAAAAGCCGATGCCGAAAAAGCATGGGACAGTCTTGAGGAAGCATTGAATTCTAAGGAACCCGTAGAAGGTACGGTTCGGGAAGTGGTCAAAGGAGGCCTGCTTGTGGATGTCGGGGTACGGGCTTTTTTGCCGGCGTCACTTGTCGAAAGAGGCTACCTGGAAGATCTGTCCAAGTATTTGGGACATGTGATTAATGCCCGGGTGATCGAGTTGAACCGCGGCAGAAAAAAGGTGATTCTGTCCCGCAAGGCAGTATTGGAAGAGGAATATGCCCACCTGCGTAAAGAGATATTTGAAAACCTCGAAGAGGGTCAGATTGTTAAAGGTGTGGTGCGACGCATAACTCAGTTTGGGGCTTTTGTGGATATCGGGGGAGTAGACGGTTTGCTTCATATTTCAGAAATGTCCTGGCACCGGATCAGCCACCCGTCTGAAGTGGTAAAAGTCGGGGACGAGCTGGAAATAATGGTGCTGAGAGTGGACAGGGAAAATGAAAAGATATCCCTGGGATTAAAGCAGGTGCTTCCTAATCCCTGGGATACCGTTAAAGAGAAATACCTGGTTGACAGTATCGTAAAGGCAAAAGTAGTCCGGTTGGCACCATTCGGAGCTTTCGTTCAACTGGAACCCGGTGTGGAAGGCCTTGTCCACATTTCCCACCTGGCAGACCGGCATGTGGTAAGTCCGGATGAGGTGGTTAATGAAGGAGAAGAGATTAACGTAAAAGTGCTGAGCGTTGATCAAGAAGAAAAGCGGATCCGTCTTTCAATCAGAGAGGTTCCCGGAGAGAAGCAAAACCGTGAGTATCATGAATATGAAAATAATAATAATAATATAAAAGAAACTGATGATGTGGTAACTATAGGTGATATGGTAGGAGACTTGTTCGAGAAAAAAGAATAAAACTAAGCACCGGCGGCGGCGTGAGCGCCGCTTTTTTTATTGCATAATACCGGGCGTAACGGGAAGCCTATAATTAATATTTACAGAAATCAAGAGGAGGCTGAATTACTTGGAACGGTTTCCCATCGGTATTATTGTTTTGATAATCGTGTCGGTTATAATCTACCTGGGATTGGCCCACCGTGCCCTGGACAGGATGAGATTGTCAGACCGGGGAGCGCTGATAGTAATCGGAGCGATCATTCTAGGCAGCTTTGTAAGCATTCCCCTGCCGTTTCTTCCTTTTACCACTTCAATAAATATCGGGGGTGCGCTGGTACCGGTGGTTCTTGCCGTTTATCTTTTGGTAAAAGCCGGCAGTAACAAGGAATGGATCAGGGCACTTCTAGGAGCTGTTGCCACGGCAGGAGTGGTATATATTATCGGTTCCGTGGTTAACCGGGGAGTGATGGAACCGGCCGGGCGTTATGCCGTTATTGACGCCGTTTATCTTTACCCGCTGGTGGGAGGCGTTGTAGCATATATTATCGGCAGGTCGAGAAGAGCGGCTTTCATTGCTGCTACCCTGGGGGTATTAATGGTGGATATATTCCACTATATCTGGCTTTTAAACCAGAGGGCCCCTGCTAACTATGCCGTGAGCATCGGCGGCGCGGGGGCCTTTGATACTATCGTATTGGCCGGTATTGTAGCGGTGCTTTTGGCGGAAATCGTTGGAGAATTATTTGAAAGACTTTCCGGCGGGCCAAATGTTGAGGGTAGGCCCGGGAAACTGGTGCGGGGCTTGAAAAAGCCGGAAATAAATGAGCAAATTACATCGGATAAGGATATAAATCTTTCCCTGGATGAGCAACCGGAAAATAAGGACCGTGGAAAGGCGGCTGAACAACATGAATAGAAAAAAACTAATCTTAAGTGCTCTGTTGGTGCTGGGAGTTTCACTGTTCTCATATTGTCTAATAGCTGAAAAACCTAATTCACGGCCGGCTTTAAGCACGGCAGGTATTTTTGATAAAAACACTCCCGACCATATTGCCGGAAGAACCGTCACTATTATTGATAAACAGGGTAAAGTTTTAAGCAAGATGGCCAGGACGGCTTTTGCCGGTGATAAATTATACACTGCTGAAGGACGCATCTACTTGGTTAAAAAAGTATCGGGCGACAGGACACAGGCACAATTTGAGGGTATGGACCAGCAGATCGTGGCCTATAATGAATATTATTCCGGTCAGGATACCGTTCCGGTAACTACGGAACTGGCTGAAAAAAAATCAAGCAGTGTTGCTGTCTATCATACTCATTCCGATGAGTCCTACGTGCCTTCGGACGGGAAGGAATCGGTTCCCTTCAAGGGGGGCATTTACCAGGTCGGCAGTGCCCTGGCGGACACACTGCAGCGTAAAGGTTTTGAGGTTAACTACAGCCAGACTCCTCATGATCCGCACGACAACAATGCTTATGCCCGTTCCCGCCGTACAGCGGCCGAATTGATGAAAAATAAACCGGCAGCTATTTTTGACATACACAGGGACGGTATAGCCGATCCTAGTTATTACCGGTCTAAAATTGACGGCAAGTACGTCACAAAACTTCGCCTGGTGGTCGGCCGGGAAAATCCCCGTATGAGCTCCAACCTGGATTTTGCCAAACGCCTGATGGCAGCAACCAATAAAATGCATCCCAGTGTGGTAAAAGAAATATTTGTCGGCAAGGGCGATTATAATCAAGACTTGATGCCGACCGCTCTTTTGGTCGAAGCAGGCACCCACACCAACAGCAGGGAAGAGGCTGAAAGGGGTGTGGCAATGCTGGCGGATGCTGTTCCTTCAGTCCTGGGAGCTACAACTGCGGCACCGGCTGCACCCGGAGCGGGCGGCAAGCCCTCCAGAGCCGCCGAAGGTGGTTCCTGGAAGGCATTGGGTTGGATCATCGGACTGGTTGTAGTGGGGGGATTCGGTTTTCTCTTAATCAGTTCCGGTAGCTGGGAGAACGCTAAAAAAAGGATTTTGAGTTTAGGCAGAGAATTAACCGGCTTTTTCGGGCCCCGCCGTCCGGTATTGCGCAAACAGGGCAAGGAAGACCAACATCATGACAAGAAAAAGGTTCCTGAAGTTTATGAGCCTGACGATAATGAAGTGCTCAATGATGTGAAAGATGATCTGACCAAAGATTAAATTTATATATTGATTTATGATAGTGACTAAAGGATGACTTTTATGAAAATCATCTATCACTGTTACGGCGGAACCCATTCGTCAGTGACTGCTGCTTTTATACACCTTGATTTACTGCCGGCAGACTGCATTCCCGGTCGGAAAATATTTTACCGAATACCTTTTTATGACCGGCAGGAATCGAGTGAGCACGGTCATATTTTTTTTGCTGGTGTGGATAGAATGGGAAATGAAATCTACGTGGCGGCACAGCGTGGCCGTCCTGAAGTATTAATCAATATTTTTCAGGGGCTTGCCGAAATATTTGATATTCCGCCGCAGGAATACCTGCTTATCAATATAACTCCCGAAGTTAACCCGGTCATGAGACTGGGAGGGTATCTATCCCGACGCCTGGGCTTGATTAAGCTGGGCCGGCCCATTGTTATCATGGGCACCCGGGCTTCCTATTTCCGCCTGGTGTCCCTGGTTAAAAAGGTAAAGCACGAGTTGGGAGAATGTGAATTTGATCATCCTGTATTTCAGCGACACCAAGTTTCCCCTGGCTGTTCTGGCCGGAGAAATTCATACCGGCCGGATATCCGGACGGGAAAAAATCAATCAAAGTGTATTATGGAATATTATAAACTTAAAAAAGGAAGATGAAGGTAAAATCTTGTTCCTGGGAAGCGATGACCTGGGAAACAAAATATACGCCGTAACCGTAAAAGGCTGGGGTGCTATGCTTCCCCGCCTGGCAAACAGTTTTCTCGCTATCCATAAAATCCCGCAGGATAAGCTAGAATTGGTTAATTGCAGGATTGCAGACAATATCTTGCTGCTGGCGGGAAGATGGTTGTTAAGACAAAACCTGCTCTCACCCCTGGGGCAATTTTTAATTTTTAGCGGCATTAAAAAGACTTGCGTCCTTATTTCCCGACTTGTATCGGGTGTAAAAGCCCGCCCGGGAAACCTTTCTTAAGTATCCCTTGACTATATAATGGAAATTATAGATAATGGTTTGAGAACTAAATGGGAGGTTTGCCCGGTAATGACAGGTCAGGGCATGGAAATTATCCGGCTGACACCTGAAAGTATAGCTGAAGAAACCGGTTTAGAGCCGGGGGACCTGGTTGTGGCTATTAACGGTGAACCGGTACGGGATCTGATTGACTTCCGTTTTTTAGAGTCGGAAGAATTATTGACTGTAGAGGTAATAAAAACAAACGGAGAAGAATGGATTCTGGACATAGAAAAGGATTATGACCGGGACCTGGGCATAGAATTCAGTGCCGGCGGATTTGGAAACACCAATCACTGCACTAATAAGTGCGTCTTTTGTTTTGTTGACCAGATGCCGCCGGGTATGCGTAGAACCCTCTATGTCAAGGACGACGATTACCGGCTTTCCTTTTGGTGCGGCAATTTTATTACCCTGACCAATCTCGGCGCGGAAGGGTTTGAAAGGATTGTCAAGCAGCGTCTCAGCCCTTTGTATATTTCTGTTCATACTACCAATGCTCCGCTTCGGGAAAATATGTTGGGTAATTCCCGGGCGGGATTAATTATGGAGCAATTGCGTTATCTGGCCGGAGCCGGTATCGAGATGCATACTCAAGTAGTGCTTTGCCCGGGTTTAAATGACGGTGCGGAACTGAAAAGAACGGTTTCCGATCTTGCCGGCCTTTGGCCTGCTGTGAGTTCCCTGGCTGTGGTTCCGGTTGGTTTGACCAGGTTCAGGCACGGTCTTTTTCCCCTGCGGCAAGTTACCCGGGAAGAAGCGCGCGGGTTGGTGCGGTGGGTTCATTTAATGCAGCAAGAGTATCTTCATAAGCTGGAACACCCTTTTATTTTTGCTTCGGATGAATTTTACCTGCTTTCGGGTCTGCCTGTTCCCCCGGCTGAAAGATATGCAGGTTTTCCGCAGGTAGAAAACGGTGTCGGTCCGTTGCGGCTTTTCCGGGATGAATGGAAGAAGGTAGAAAAAGGCCTGCCCGTTAAAACTCCACCACTTAAAGCAATTATTGTGACGGGTTATCTGGGAGGGAAAATACTCGGTCCGGTTGTGGCCAGATTAAATAAGATCACCGGTCTTGAAGTAACAGTAAAGTCAATTGAGAATTATTTTTTTGGTCAACAGGTTACGGTTACGGGGTTGGTCACAGGCGGAGATATACTTAAACAAATAAAACCGGGTGAGACAGGTGACCTGGTAGTCATACCCTCGGTAATGTTAAAAAATGATGAAAATGTTTTTTTAGACGACTTAACCCCGGAAGACCTGGCTACGCGCATGGGAACCGGCGTTGCAGTGGCCAATGGTCCCCGGCAGTTGGCGGATATCCTGCTGGGAAGCCCGGAAAAAGCCGGGAGATTATAAAGACGAACAGTTATGGAGGAGGAGTAGGCGATGCCAAAACCGGTGGTGGCTATAATCGGACGACCTAATGTGGGTAAGTCAACCCTTTTTAACCGTATTGCCGGCGGCCGGATGGCAATAGTGGAAGGTGAACCCGGGGTAACCAGAGACCGACTGTACCGGGACGCTGAGTGGTCAGGACGCAGTTTTACCGTGGTCGATACGGGGGGACTTGATTTTCATGAAGATGATGAAATTATCCAGGGTGCAAGGCGACAGGCAGAGTTGGCCATCCGGGAGGCCGACGCGGTTCTTTTTGTAGTTGACGCCAGAGCTGGATTAAACCCCTATGATGAAGAAGTGGCGGCTTTTATTCGCCGGTCCCAAAAACCGGCGCTGCTGGTAGTCAACAAGGTGGAAAAATACGATTTACCGACCCAGACTTATGAATTTTACCGGCTGGGACTGGGAGAACCGGTGCCAGTCTCTGCGGCAGAAGGTTTGAATACCGGGGATATGTTAGACAAATTGCTGGAATTACTCCCTCCTAAAGAGGAAAGCCCGTATGCTTCAGACGTGATAAAGATAGCGGTCATAGGAAGGCCTAACGTGGGCAAGTCCTCCCTGGTCAATTATATTCTGGGTGAGGAGCGGGTGCTGGTCAGCAATATCCCCGGCACCACCCGGGACGCGATTGATACTCTTTTTGAGCGGGCAGACAGGAAATATGTGATTATCGATACTGCCGGAGTCCGCCGCAAAAGCAAGATAGGACGCAAAACCGAGAGATACAGTGTAATCCGTGCATTAAGGGCAGTTGACCGGAGCGATGTAGTTTTAATTATGCTGGATGCCGTGGAAGGTGTCACCGACCAGGACAAGCGCATCGCCGGCTATGCCCTGGAAGCCGGAAAGGCCATGGTAATAGTTGTTAATAAATGGGATTTAATCGCCAAGGACGACCGTACGATTAACTTTTATACAGAAAAAATCCGGCAGGAATTAGCTTTTATAAAATATGTCCCGGTTATTTTTATTTCGGCACTTACGGGAAAGCGCGTTTTCAAGGTGCTTGAACTGGTGAATTCGGTTGCGGAACAAAATTCTGCACGCATAAGTACTTCTGATTTAAATGCCTTGTTGCGTGAAGCTACCCTGCAAAACCCGCCTCCGGCAGATAAGGCCAGGCGGCTGAAAATTTTTTATGCCACCCAGAGTGGAGTTAAGCCGCCCAGGTTTATTCTCTTTTGTAATAATCCTGATTTAATGCATTTCTCTTATCTTCGTTACCTGGAGAACCGGTTGCGGCAGGCTTACGGGTTTGAGGGTACCCCGGTACGTTTTGCTTTACGTAAAAGAGTAAAAGAGGCGCGAACGGTCTAAGTTGCAGAAGGAGAAAAAAATGGATTGTTTGTGGGTTGTAATTGCCAGTTACTTAATTGGCTCGGTTCCGGTAAGTTATTTGGCGGCTCGATTTTACAAGGGTATAGACATTCGCCGTTACGGCAGCGGTAATGTCGGTACCACCAACGTTTGGCGGAATGCCGGACCTGTGGCGGGGATTATCGCGCTGGCCGGAGATCTTGGCAAAGGAGTGCTGGCAGTATTGATGGCTCGACAATTTGCCCCGCCACTGCTGGTAGCACTTTCAGGTATGGCTGCCCTAGCCGGACACAGTTGGCCCGTGTTTTTAGGTTTTAAAGGCGGCAAACTGGTAGCTACCGGTATCGGCGTGATTGCCGCTGTTTCACTGCCGGTGGGCGCTTTGGCCGCAGTAATCTGGCTGGTAGTGGTAGGCATAACCAGATACGTTTCTGTTGGTTCTCTAACGGCCGTTATTTCAATTCCTGTCTTAATGTTGGCCTTTCATCTTGAGCGGCCTTACCTTGCGGTGGGAATATTCATCGCTGCATTTGCGGTGTACAAGCATATTCCCAACTTAAAAAGATTGGTCGCCGGGACGGAACCCAAAATCAAACTGAAAAAATATTAGTTGCATAAGAAAAGGGGTAACTATAATAACGGGAAGTGGTAGCAAGTGAACAGAAAAATATGTGTTTTAGGTGCAGGTAGCTGGGCTACCGCTCTGTCCGTGCTCCTGGCATATAAAGGATGCCGGATTGTAATGTGGTCCCGCAATGCGGAACTAGTTGCTGAGATTAATGAAACCAGAAAAAACAGCCGTTACCTTCCGGATATTTTAATCCCACCCGCTATCGAAGTCAGTGTGGATATGAAATATGCCCTGGATAAGGCAGAGGCAGTACTTTTCGTGGTACCGTCCCATGCTTTCCGTGAGGTTGTTCGTAAGACACTGCCTGGCCTGCCTGAAAAAGCGGTTTTGATTAACGCGGCCAAAGGCATTGAAGAAACCAGCCTTTGCAGAATGTCCCGAATTTTTTCAGAAGAAGCCGGCAGTATCATGCTCAAAAGGTATGTGGTGCTTTCCGGGCCGAGCCATGCCGAAGAGGTGGGGCGGTTGCTGCCTACTGCGGTGGTGGTGGCATCACCATCAATGGAAAGCGCTGAATTTGTCCAGGATTTATTTATGTGCGACAGTTTCAGAGTATATACCAACCCGGACGTAGTGGGGGTGGAACTGGGGGGAGCACTGAAAAATATTGTTGCCCTCGGTACCGGTATTGCTGAGGGACTGGGTTTTGGTGATAATACCAAGGCAGCCCTGATGACCAGGGGGATGGCTGAAATTACCCGCCTGGGAATAGCTTCAGGTGCCAACCCGCATACTTTTGCCGGACTGGCCGGAGTAGGGGACTTAATCGTAACCTGTACCAGTATGTATAGTCGTAACCGGCGGGCGGGAATAGCTATTGGCCGGGGAAAATCGTTGGAAGAGACCCTGGTGGAAGTAAATATGGTCGTGGAAGGGGTACGCACAACCAGAGCCGCCCGTTGCCTGGCGGAGAAATGTTCCGTTGAAATGCCGATTACCGAACAGATTTACCGCGTATTGTTCGAAGGGCTGAATCCGGGCGAAGCCGTCGGTAACCTGATGACCAGGAGCAAAACCCACGAAATGGAAGAAGTGGCCCGGGCCGCAGCTGCTTTAGGCAGGTTTAAAAAATAAATTCTTTTAAACCGGGTTTTGTTGCAATAAGCAATGTCACTGATTGGATTGAGAGAACCCAACCGGTATTAAGACCGGCCGGTGAAAACAAGTCTCAGGGTGCTGCCTTAGGGCAGCTTTTTATTTTTTAAAGCAGATAAAACTATTTTGTGGTGAAACATGCACTTATTCAAATTAAATTCAGGTAAGATCTGGTTGATTTTTTCTTAATTTTTTATTTACCGGGTAATATTCGTCCATTAGCTTCATATATATATACTGTTATTGTTTTCTACTGGAAAAAAATAGACTTCCCAAGTATTTGCGGCGGAATTTATTTTTTACTTTGTGTAGGTCAGGGGAGGGATGAACCATTTAATTATATATTTCGCTATACTATTTTTTACCAAGGAGGGAGTGTAAATGGAAAGAAATGACATATTCCGTGATATTGCGGAACGTACCGGAGGAGATCTTTATCTTGGCGTAGTCGGTGGCGTCCGTACCGGAAAATCAACATTTATTAAGCGTATTATGGAATTACTGGTACTTCCCAATATAAAAAACGTCTATGACCGGGAACGCGCAAAGGACGAATTACCCCAGGGTGCTGCCGGGCGGACGGTTATGACCACGGAACCGAAATTTGTTCCGAATGAAGCGGTTGAAGTTCAGATAATACCGGATTTAAATATTAAAATACGTATGGTTGACTGTGTCGGTTATAAAGTGGAAGGTGCTCTTGGTTATGATGAAGAGGACGGCCCGCGGATGGTATCAACACCGTGGTTTGAGGAACCGATTCCTTTTCAGGAAGCGGCTGAATTGGGAACCAGAAAAGTAATCTCCGAGCATTCTACCATGGGACTTGTAATAACTACCGATGGCACCATAACTGATCTTTCCAGGGAAAATTATCTTGAAGCCGAGGAAAGAGTAATCAAGGAATTGAAGGATATTGACCGTCCTTTCCTGGTCATTCTCAACAGTACCGATGCCTCCGGGGAAGAAACCGTCAGGCTTGCGGCGGAATTATGTGAAAAATACGATGTGCCGGTAATTCCACTGGACTGTGCCCATATGACCCAGGCGGATATTTTAAATATCCTGGAAAAACTGCTCTATGAATTTCCGGTTAATGAAGTCAACATTAACTTGCCTGCCTGGGTGGAAGAACTGGACTTCAAGCACTGGCTGCGCCAGAAACTGGAGGATTGTATCAGGGAAACCGTTAAGAGTGTCCGCCTCTTGAGAGAAGTGAACGGTGCGGTAGAATCTCTGGCTGATTATGATTTTATAGATCAGGTCAGGCTTCAAAACATGGATATGGGTACCGGTTCCGCCTCTATTAATATCACTTCCGCACCTGAACTTTTTTACCAGGTATTAAGTGAACAGTCCGGAATATCTATTGACGGCGAAAGAGAATTATTCAGCCTGGTTAAAGAACTCAGCATGGCCAAAAGGGAATATGACAAGGTTTCCAGTGCCCTTTTCGAGGTCAAGGATGCCGGTTACGGTACTGTTACACCTACTCTTGACGAGTTGATACTGGAAGAACCGGAATTAATCAGGCAGGGTAACCGCTTCGGGGTCAAGCTAAAAGCAACTGCACCGTCGGTGCATATGATTAAGGCCGATATCACCACGGAGATTACACCAATTATAGGTACGGAAAAGCAATGTGAAGAACTGGTGCGTTACATGTTAAACGAATTTGAAGAAAACCCGCAAAAAATTTGGCAGTCAGAAATATTCGGCAAATCAGTACATGACCTGGTACGGGAGGGCATCCAGAACAAACTCCACCGCATGCCGGAAAATGTGCAGCAAAAACTTCAACAAACCCTCCAGAGAATCGTCAACGAAGGTTCCGGAGGCCTGATTTGTATCATTATATAGTGTAAAAATGTTACACCGGTCGTCCGGCCGGTTTTTGTTTTATTAGCAATCATGATATTATTAAAGTTATAAAAAGCTATGTTGAATATTTTAATTTAAACTGCGCTTGTTTATTTTGCTTGTTCTCCTGGATAATGATATAATGTCTTCCGTGAGTGGAATTATATCCATTATTAGTGGACATGGAGAGCAGCCATGATTAAAAAAGGGCGCAGATTTTTTCTTGTCCGGGAAGACCTTTTACCGGAAGCCATTGTTAAAACGATCAAGGTCAAGGAAATACTGATTAGAAATCAAGTGTCCACAGTAAATAAAGCGGTGGCCAAAGTTGGTTTAAGCCGCAGTGCGTTTTACAAATATAAAGACGGGGTTTTTCCTTTTCACCAGTGGAATTCCAGTGAAACTGTCACTTTGGTTCTGGTACTGGAACACCGCTCAGGAATACTTTCCAAGGTTCTTAACACACTTGCCGGGACCAGGGCCAACATTCTCACTATAAACCAGAATATCCCTATTCATGGCCTGGCCAGTGTTACGATAACTTTTGAAACCACAGACATGGAAAGTGATATTGACGAAACTACTGACCGGCTTAAGGTACTGGACGGGGTGCGGGAAGCATATCCCGTCGGGCATAATTTTAAGTAACATAACCAATAAAGAGGTGACTCAAAAAAATGTCTGAAAAAGAAATAAGTGTCGGTATGCTGGGTATAGGTACCGTAGGCCGGGGCGTTTACCGGATACTGAAACAAAACCGGGCGGAAATTAAACAAAAAGTGGGTGCTCCCGTTGAGATTAAAAAGATCCTGGTGCGAGATACCACAAAGGACCGCGGAATCGAGCTGAAAGACGGTGTTCTGACCACTAACCCCGAAGAGGTTATAGCCAACCCTGATATCGATATTATTGTGGAAGTAATGGGCGGCATCGGTCAAGCCCTGGAATATTCACTTCGAGCGCTGAAAAAGGGTAAGAGCCTGGTTACTGCCAACAAGGATATGATAGCTGAATACGGTAAGGATATTTTTGACGCCGCCGCCGCAGGAAAAGGTGATGTTTTTTTTGAAGGCAGCGTAGCGGGTGGAATACCAATCATCAAGCCTTTAAAAGATTGCCTTGCAGCGAACCGGATCAGACAGGTTATCGGCATCATAAACGGTACCACCAACTATATGCTTACCAGGATGAGCCGGGAAAGACTTGATTTCAATGAGGTACTGGAGGAAGCTAAATCACTCGGCTATGCTGAAGCGGATCCGACATCCGATATAGAGGGTTTCGATGCCGCCCGGAAACTGGCCATTTTAGCTTCTATAGCTTTTAACTCCAGGGTTGCTTTGAATCAAATATATGTAGAAGGAATTACCAGAATTACTGCCGAAGATATAATTTATGCTTCGGAACTTAATTACGCAGTTAAACTCCTGGCTATTGCCAAGGAAAGCAATGATGGTATTGAATTGCGCGTACACCCGGCTTTACTGCCGAAAAACCATCCCCTGGCTGCCGTAAATGATGTTTTTAATGCCGTCTTTGTAACCGGAGATGCGGTGGGGGAAGTTATGTTTTTCGGGCGGGGGGCAGGTGAACTACCTACCGCCAGCGCAGTAACGTCAGATGTGATGAGTGCCGCCCGTAACCGTCTGAACAATATTTCAGGAACTGTAAGTTGCACCTGTTATGATGAAAAAAAGGTAAAGCCCATGGGCGACACCAAAACCAAGTACTATATCCGTATTAACGTTGCCGATAAGCCGGGGGTGCTGGCAGGTATCGCATCGATTTTCGGTAATAACGATGTCAGTATTGCCTCAGTTATACAGAAGAATACGACCGGAAAGGCGGCTGAAATTGTACTGGTTACTCATGAAGTATTTGAAAAAAACTTGCAGGATGCGCTAAAAATTATTAAAGACCTGTCAACGGTAAATGAAATTTCCAATGTCATCAGGGTAGAAGGTGAGTAAGTTTATTAAAGCAAATAATAAAATTTATTCTAATTTGAAGCTCATATGTAAGATTTCCGGGAGGGGTAATCCTGCATGATCCGGGTTCAGATACCTGCTACCTCGGCTAATCTAGGGCCTGGTTTTGATTGCCTGGGGATGGCGCTGGAACTTTATAATATAATAGAGATGGTTCCCGGTTCCCGTGGCTTGACCATTGAGGTTTCCGGTGAGGGAGCTTCAGATATTCCACGGGATGAGAGCAACCTGGTTTATCAGGCCGCCGGGCGGGTTTTCAGACAGGCAGGTTATACTCCAACCGGTATGAAATTGCGCCTGTTCAACCAGATTCCGGTGGCCCGGGGATTAGGGAGCAGTACTTCCGCTATCGTGGGGGGGATCATTGCCGCTAATCTTCTTACCGGGGGCGGTCTTTCTATAAAGGATATCATTTCGCTGGCCGCTTCTATTGAGGGGCATGCCGATAATGTAGCTCCTGCTGTGCTGGGGGGCATTGTGGTTTCGGTGCAGGCGGATGACAGGATAAAATCCTTAAAAATCAAGTCGCCGCAGGGTTTGAGGTGTGTAGTGGCAGTTCCGGATTATCCTCTTGCCACCAGGGCCTCCAGGGAAGTTCTGCCTAATCAGGTATCATTTCAAGACGCTGTTTTCAATGTCGGGCGGACGGCTCTGCTGGTAGCGGCCCTTCAACAGGGAGACCTCAGTTTATTAGGGACTGCCATGGAAGACCGGCTTCACCAGGCTTTCAGGTCTTCGCTTATTCCCGGACTGAAAAAGGTTTTAGCTGCAGCGAAACTTGCCGGTGCGCGTGGCGTTACCTTGAGCGGAGCCGGGCCGGCAATTATTGCCTTTGCTGATTCTAATCTGGAACTGATCGCAAAGGTTATGGGTGATACATTACGGCAAAACGGTGTGAAATCAAGAGTATTAATCCTGAAACCCAGTCCGGTAGGGGCCCGGGCTCTTGAAGTTAAATAGTTAACAAAATGAAACCCAAAAAAGATAATCACAGTTAAGGAAGGGCGAACTAAAAAATGCTGATAGTCCAAAAATACGGTGGAAGTTCTGTTGCCGATGCCGGTCGCATAAGCAGGGTGGCCCGCCGGATCGCCGGTGTCCGTACAAAAGACCATAACGTGGTGGTGGTAGTCTCGGCAATGGGCGACAGTACTGATAATCTAATGCAGTTGGTCAAAGAAATTACCGACAGCCCTCCGGAGAGAGAGTTAGATGTGGTTCTGTCCACCGGGGAACAGGTTTCTATAGCACTTTTGGCCATGGCCGTCAATGATTTGGGAATACCGGTAATTTCTTTGACCGGCTACCAGGTGGGCATATTTACCGATAATGTACATAACAAGGCAAGCATTTTAAATATCGAAACTAAACGCCTGCGGGAAGAGATAAAACAGGGCAACGTGGTTATAGTAGCCGGTTTTCAGGGGGTGAACCAATTAAATGACATCACCACACTGGGGCGGGGCGGTTCAGATACAACCGCTGTGGCACTTGCTGCGGCGTTAGGAGCCGATGTATGCGAAATATATACCGATGTTGACGGGGTTTATACCACCGACCCGCACATTGTACCAGAAGCCCGTAAGTTGGACCAGGTTTCCTACTGTGAAATGCTGGAACTGGCAAACTTGGGAGCAGCGGTACTGCATCCACGTTCTGTGGAACTGGCTATGAATTACGGCATAACGATTCACGTGCGCTCCAGTTTTAATGATCATTCAGGGACAATAGTAAGGGAGGTAGAAAGCATGGAAAAAGCGCTTGTAGTTACCGGTGTAGCGTACGACCTGGACGTTGCCAAAATCGGCTTGTATAACGTTTACGACAAACCAGGAATTGCTTATAAACTGTTCAGGAACCTGGCGGATGAGAGTATAAACGTGGATATGATCGTTCAAGGTGCCATGCACGATGAACGCAACGATATTTCATTCACCTGCACCCAGGGGGATTTAAATAAAGCGTTGGAAGTTGTAGAAAAACTTACTGATGATTTGGGCGCTGACGGAGTAACCAGCGATGACAGCGTAGCAAAGGTTTCCATTGTCGGTGCCGGCATGATCAGTAATCCCGGAGTGGCGGCCCTCATGTTCGAGGCCCTTTCTAAAGAAGGAATAAATATTGAAATGATCAGTACCTCCGAGATTAAGATCTCCTGTATTATTAAGGCTGATCAGGTAACCAAGGCGGTGCGTTCATTACATAAAAAATTCAACCTTGAATAAGTTAATAACTGATCGTGCCGGCAGTCTTTAAGCTGCCGGCACGATCAGTAAATCAATCTTAAGCGGAATGACTGCGGATAAAATAATCCATCAGCTCATGTCCGGCCGGAATAAAAAGGCCACTTTTTGCCGCAACCTCTTCATGGTAGGTTGTTATTTTATTTTTACTCACCTGTCCTTTGGAGTAGACGGCAAATGGTACGGGAGCACTGGTATGGGTCATTATGCTCAGTGGAGTGGGATGATCCGGCATAAGCAAAATTTTGTAGTTTGCCAATGGTTCGAGCCCTTTCAACAGCATGCCGAGCATTTCGTCCACCATTTCGATAGCTTTCAGCTTGGTTGCGAGTTCACCCCTATGGCCGGCCGCATCCGGTGCTTCTACGTGAAGGTATACAAAGTCCCGGCCTTTTTTTAATTCATCCAGGCAGGTCTCCACCTTGCCCTTGTAATTGGTTTTTAACGTTCCGGTAACGCCTTCTACCCTAGCCACATCAAGGCCGGCACAAATCCCGATTCCTTTAATCAAGTCAACTGCTGATATCACAGAACCTTTAAGGCCGTACTTATCGTAGAACTTTGCAACCGCGGGCTTTTTGCCGTGTCCCCAGAACCAAACCGAATTAGCCGGCCTGAGACCCGCAGCCAATCTTTTTTGGTTGACCGGATGGCCGGACAGTAAATTATTGCTTTCTTTCATTAAATCAAGCAGGGTTTTACTTCCCTCGTCCTCCGGCAAATATTGACCGATCACTTTTCCTGAAATATCATGTGGCGGCGTAAGCTTTACCCCGCTGGGACCGTTCTTCCACACCAACAGGTGTCTGAAGCCGAAACCGGCATAGAAGCGCAGGTTTGCGCTGCCCAGCCGGGTGTTTACGTCACGGATTAACTCACCTGATTCTGCGGAAGTAATTTCATCTGAACTATAGTCGACCATCGTTTTTTCCCTGTAACCACCTTCCCCGGAAAGGGTGACCAGGTTGCAGCGGAACGCCACATCTTCCGGTCCGAGGTCTATGCCCATACTGGCCGCTTCCAGCGGTGAGCGCCCGGTATAATATTTTTGCGGGTCATAGCCCATTATGGATAAGTTGGCTACATCGCTGCCGGGAGGAAATCCATCCGGCACAGTTTTAACCATGCCGATTTCGCCGTTGGCAGCAAGAAAGTCCATATGCGGGGTACGGGCATAACTAAGAGGTGTTTTCCCGCCAAGTTTTGCTATGCTATAATCAGCCATGCCGTCTCCGATAAAAATGATATGTTTCATGCAGTACTGCGCCCCCAATTTAAAATAGGTTTTTTATTTTTTAGATCTATTTCTCCTGCTGTAATGGTAATCCTTCATTTGCCGGTAAAAACCGCTGTAATTTTATTTTTCCAGGTAAATCATGTGAACCGGACAGCATCTTTTACCGTCTATAAAATATAAGCAACGTTACATTTTACCATTCTGTCCGGTCTAGATATATAAAGGGGGAGTTGATATGAACTTGAGACGGAGTATGGGAAAATATGCTTTAATCGGTTCTATTTTTACCATATTTTTATTGCAACCGGGTGTGGCCCGGGCGGAAAATGTGGCAAATAATTTGCAAGATAATGTAAGACAAAATGAGGAAACATCCATTGATAAAGGAGCAACCCGGCAGAAGGCAAATATCAGCTTGGAACAGGCGATAAGTATAGCTAAAGAAGCATTTCCCGTACCCGAAAGTATGGACCAATTTACCACGGAATTCAGTCAGGCGGAAGGAAAAGCTTTTTGGGAACTGCGCTGGTACAGTACCGGCTCATCAGGCAGCAGTATGAACGTGCGGGTAAATGCTGAAACCGGTGGTATCTGGAGCATGTATCGGTGGTGGACGCCGACTCCGCCCGGACAGGAGTACCGGGGCCTGCCCAAGTATAAAAGGGAACAGCTCGAAAATACCGCCGCGGCCCTGGCCAAGAAACTGCAGCCGGAACGTTTTGAAGCAACCAGGCTGCAGCAGGACCGGGAAGATAACTATTTTGTTTCTCTGCTTCAGAAGCGGGGACGGGTAGAATACCGTTATAATTATGCCCGTATTATTAACGGAATAACTTACCCGGAAAACGGAATAAATGTTACGATAGACGGGGATACCGGCGAGGTGACCGGTTTCAGCCTGAACTGGGAAGATAAAAAAGATTTTCCTGCTGCTGCAGGACGTATAACCCTGGCCCAGGCGGAACAGGTGTTTCGCAATGAATCATGTCCCGAGCTGCAGTACTTCCGGCCTCCAATTCAAGGGGGTAAAGAAGTACCGTTAAAATTGGTTTACCGGTTGTCCGGACCCCGGGATCAGGTGCTCATCGATGCCCTGACCGGGGAATTGCTGAGCCGGGAGGATGTCTACAAATATTATGATTTGGCAGGCGGCGGGGGAGAACCGCAAACGGCGAATTTAAAAAGGGAAGAGGTTAAACTTACCCCGGTGGAAGAAGTGGCCGTTGCAGAAGCCAAGCACCTGCTCTCAAAGAATAAGGCCCTGGATAAGGCAAAGTCTTTTGTCACCGTTCCCGCGGATTACGAACTGACAAGCAGCAGGTTGAAACAGGACTATATGTTTAAAGATCAAAAGACTTGGCGTTTTAACTGGGAAAACAATGCCGGGAACTACCGGCAATGGATGGGTGTATCCGTTGACGCGTCCACCGGAGAACTGGTTTTTTTTAATATTGATGAAACAAACAGGTATGACCATCGTAATCCGCCGGAAGTAAACTTCAGTGAAGAAGCCGCCCGGGAGATCGCGGAAAAATATATTAATAAGTACCAGCCGGATAAATGGCAGCAGTTGGAGTTTGAAAATGCCCGGCCGGAATACTGGCCTGCAGTTGATGCGGAAGAAAAGCCCCGGCCTCGTGCGTACAGTTTCAACTGGGTCAGAAAGGCCAAGGGAGTGAAGTTCCCCGGAAACGGTTTTTACCTGCAGGTGAACAGCAATACGGGTGAAGTTACCGGGTACCATATGACCTGGTGGGACGTGGAATTTCCCGACCTGCAGGGAATTATCAGCGGTGAAAGCGCTGCCGATATCTTTTTACGGGAAGCCCCTTTAGAGCCGGCTTACCTGCGGTTGTGGTCCGCTGACCCGCTGGTTTCGTCGGGTGACCGGCTGAATGACGAAATAAAACTTGTTTATCACATGCCCCATAGATATTTTTCCCTGCTGGATGCCTATACCGGAGAAACCCTTGATTCCGCTGGAAATCCGGTGTCCGACAGTTCCAGCAAAATTAAATTTACCGATTTGGAAGACCATCCGGTCAAAAATACGGTGGAAATGCTGGCCTGTTACGGTATAATCAAGGGGAAAAACGGTAAGTTTCTGCCCGACAGTGCCGTTACCCAGGCGGAATTAATCGCAATGCTGGTCAGAAGCAGTGAACAACAATACGAGAGCAGGACCGGCCTGGTTGACGGGAATGAAAAAGTGCCCTGGTACCGCCCTTATTATGACGCTGCGGTAAGGTTCGGAATTATTCCGGTAGGAGAGACGCCCGCTCCTGATGAGCCGGTTGACCGGGAGACCATGGCACGGCTGACAATTAACACCTTGGGTTTAAATCATGTCGCACGGCTGAGCGGCATTTACGCGCTTAATTTTCGGGATGCTGGTGATATTACCGACTCGCTGAGAGGTCACGTCGCCCTGTCCGTAGGACTGGGGCTGATGGAAACGGCTGCGGGAAAGTTCAAGCCTAAAGCTGTTGCAACCAGGGCTGATGCCGCCACGACAATTTTAAAAGTTTTAAGTCAAGTAAATAATAGTTAATCAGTTTGTTAATCGATAATTGAAAGGGGGAGCTTAACATTAACAGGAATTATTTAGTCTTAGCTTTATCACTGCTATTAGTGTTTTTAACTGCGGGCATCTGTTCGGCTCAAGGACAATCCGTGACAAGAGTAGTTGGCACAAATGCCGCAGTACCGTTGGTGCAGCAGGATACCGGAAACGGTGAGCCGTCTCTCTCCGGGGACGAGGCGCTGCAAAAGGCCCGGGAAATGTTTCCGGAATTGCTTGAAGGTAAAGATGTCAACCTCCAGCTGCAGGAATACGCCGGTGCCGGCAGGCAGGGTTGGCGGCTGAACTGGAGCGTGCCCGGACCGGGTGCCGGGCAGAGTATGCATTATAACACTATCATGCTTGACGCGGAAACCGGAACACTGATCAGCTGTTCATGCAAAAGTGCTGCCGGCACGATTAAAGAAGGTGCCTCTCTGCACACGCGGGAAGCAGCGCGGCAGGCAGCTGAGGATTTTGCCGCAAAATACCGCCCTGCTGAATTTGCCCGCACCAGATTAGCTAATGATTACAGCAGCTATTACCAGTCCGGAAAAATAGATTATACTTACAGCTTTTTTTGGGAAAGGTTGGCAAACGGCATTCCGGTGGACGGAGACGGGATCAATATTACTGTGGACGCCTTGAGCGGCAGTGTAATCGGTTTTTTAATCAACTGGCATGATGACGCGGTCTTTCCCCAACCGGGCCGGATGACCGAAAACCTTGAACCTAAGGTATTAGAAGAATTAGGCCTGATTTTAAATTACCAGGTGACGGAAGGAAACCTGTCCGGGATTCCGGAAGCGTACCTGGTTTACCGGTTAAACAGTTCCGGCTCCTTAAGGTTGGACCCGGACAGCGGTGCTGCCCTGACCCCTGAAGGAGAAGTTGCACCTATCGGTGAGCAAAAGCGTTTTGACGGCCTTCCGGACCTGCCGGCGAATGTTGCCACATTCGGCAAACCTGCTTCTACGGTCAGTCCGGCAGGTAAAATTTCCGCGGCTGAAGCCCGGGAAGCAGCGCGCGAATTTTTTGCGAAGCTGGGCCTGGAAGGAGAAGTGACCCGCTCCGGTAGCGGCAGCAGCAGTAACGGAATATTTTTTGATGAGGAATGGATCTTCAGCTTAAAAGAAGATTCACAGTTAAATGCACCGCCACGGCACCGGAATGTCGGCATTGATACACGTACCGGTGAAGTGAGCAGTTACCACGTTTCGGGGTATTACGAGTACGGGGGTAGTACCGGGCAACCGGGTGATTCCGGAACAACTTTCACAAGCGAGGCAGCCGCTGCTAAAGCAAAAGAGTTTATCCGACTGGTGCACCCTGAAAAACAGGACCAGTTGATCAGGGAAAAGCAGAACTACGCATATCACTATTACTATGGTACTGACGGTCCGGTGCAAATGTACAATTTCAACTTTATTCGCTTGGCAAACGGCATCCCTTTCTCCCCGGACGGGATTAGAATTGTGGTAAGTCCCGAAGGTGAAATCGTCAGTTACGACTGCAACTGGCACGCGGTCCGGTTTGCCGATCCCGGAAAAATAATTTCCCGGGAAGAAGCAGAAAAAATATTTCTGGAAAAAATGTCTTTGCAACCGGCTTACTTCTTCCCCAGGGAGCAGGGAAACCCGCAGGTGGAAAAGGACCCCGTCTTGTCACTCAGGCTGGCAAATCCCTTGGAAAACGGGATCAATGCCCGAACCGGGCAGTTGGTGAGTACCGCCCGGGTCAGCACAGACAATGAAGGTGAGGGTTATGAAATACCCTGGGACCACTGGGCTGCCGTACCTCTGGCCTTTATCGCCCGCAGCGGGCTGCTGCCAGAAAAAGGCTTCGCTCCTGATAACCCGGTTCTCCGCAGAGATGCCGTCCGGGTGTTGGTGGGGATCACGGGTTCGGGTTACCGTTCCCCCGGGGGAGATGATAAAACTGCCGGTTTCAACGATATTACGCCAAATGACCGGGATTTCAACGCGATTCAAACTGCCGTGCGCTGTGGAATGCTGGATGGCACCGGGAGCTTCAAACCGGACCAGCCGTTGACGAGAGAAACCTTAGCCGTGTGGCTGGTAAAGGCGCTTGGTTACGGCGAAGTTGCGGCAATGCCGATAAAAATGGAACTAAAAACAACTGACGCGGCACTGGTGCCGGAGAGTTCGCGCAATTACGCGGCCATTGCCTGCGGCTTAGGCTTGATGCAGGGTGACGATGAGGGCCGTTTTCGTCCTTTGGACCAGGCTACCTGGGCTGAATTGGCAGTGCTTGCAACCAGGGCGGCCCCCCGCCTCCAGGCCGTTAATTGATGAAATCAAAAATAAAACTTTTGAGTAAGGAAAATCAATATAAAAATTCACCTTTAAGGTTATTTAAGACATTTTGAGTTTTGACTTGAAATAATGCGGGGCATAAACTGCGGCCAGCGGGTTATGTCCCGTCGCCCGGTCTTTTGCCGCTAGAACGGTAATGGGAGCGCGGGAGTATTTAATAAATAAGGTGTCGTGCCCCACACAAAGACCGAGGAGTATATTTAAATCGGTTAGTTCCTTATTCAAAAGCATTGCCTGGGCTACGGGGTTGCACATGGCCTCAAACTGGCCCGGGTGCACTTTTTCCTCGTCCCTGATGCCCAGTTCTTCTTTTGGTCTGCTTCCGGTTTTACACATTACCGAAGCGACCTTAAAACCATTTTCTTCAAAAATTTTAGTCACTTCTAAAGCCTCCCGGCGCAAACCGACGCAGAAGGCAAGGCCCAGCTTTTTAAAACCGGACCGCCGGGAGAATTCCATAACCTCGCGGACCCTGGGCCAGTTCCCGTAACCGGCGGCTTCTACCCGCGCCGAATTGCAGGCCAGGCTGCCGGTGGCCTCATCCCGGTAGGCAGCTGCAGCCTTCCCGTATAAATCTTTCTGAGTACGCATCGGACAGTTTGCGGGGAGTTTTTCGGTGTCTTTCTTGTAGCAGGAATATAGACCGCATCGAGCACAATTTATCATTTTACTCACTCCTCCATCTTGTGTATCTTAAGAAAGATTTCTTGGAAACGATTTTAGATCCTTCCGGGTTAAATAAATTCTTCTTCTATATAGGTGTATCTAACTAAATTAATTATGATCATTAGGAGTGAAACGGTTGAGGTTAAAAAGTTTTCATCTGGTACTGATAATGGTAAGCATTGCTGTAGGGATAATGTTTGCATTGCAGTTCCGGATGGTGCAAGATATCCGTGAAAACGAAGCGTTCCGGAGAACCCAGGTTTTATCCGGTCAGGTGTTACAAATGAAGAAGGAGCGTGATGTTCTGCAGGCGGAAGTGGCCAGGATGCGCGACCGGTTGGACAAACTGTCGACCGGTCCCCTATCGTCACAGTTAAAAGAAGAAATGGCACGCGCGAAAATTTTAGCCGGTGTTACCGAACTTACGGGCAGCGGCGTGAAGGTGATCTTGAAAGACAGCAGCATTTCACTGGTACCCGGCGAAAACCCAAACCTCTACCTGGTACATGACGAAGATATATTAAAAGTGGTCAACGAGTTAAAAGCGTCGGGAGCAGAGGGTATTGCCGTAAACAACCAGCGCTTAATAAGTTCTACCGGAATAAAATGCAGCGGGCCTACTGTCAGAATCAATGGAAAAGTACTTGCTCCTCCGTTTATTATAACTGCCGTCGGCAATCCCGATATCCTGGAAAGTGCCATAAAAATGAAGGGCGGGGTAGCTGAAACCCTGCAGTTTTTTGGAATCCAGGTTCAGGTAAAAAAGCTGGAACAGGTTAAACTCCCCGCCTATCCGGGAGTCATCAGCTATGACCATGCCGTTCAGGCAGGTTAGTAATACTTATGCAGGCGGTTGAAACTTGCAAGCATTTTTTTCCTGGGGGGAGATGGGCTTGAAAAAATTTGTTTACTTATCCGTTACGGTTACGACCTTCATATTGGGTTTAATGTTAACCTTCCAATATCGTGCCACCAGTGCCGGGGACAACTTTCCTACCGGCAGGGAACAGGAATTGGCCCTGGAAAAAAAGCAGTTGGTCGAGGACCTGTATCAACTTCAGGAAGAAGTCGCCGATCTTTCTGCTAAACTGAAACAGGCTAATTTAGGACAGGCTGAGGCCAAAGAAGTACTGCAAGAAGAGCTTGCCAAAATGAAGCACTACGCCGGTTTGGTCCCGGTATCCGGACCGGGAGTGAAGGTTTCAATTGAAGGTATCTCCCCGGAACAAGAATTACCAGGGGTTAACCGTGGTTTAAACAATATTACAGACCTGGATATTTTGAAAATCGTCAACGAATTGTTCAGTGCAGGGGCCGAAGCCGTTGCCGTAAACGGCCAGCGCATTCTTGCCGTCAGCGAAATTCGCCTGGCCGGTAAACATATCAACATTAACGCAATTCCAATATCTTCACCTTATAATATAATTGCCGTTGGTAATGGAGAGACCTTGAAAGGCAGGCTGGAAATAAAAGAGGGGCTGGTTGAATTTTTAAGAAATTCCGGTATTTCAGTTACAATAGAGGAAGAAGAGCAGCTAATTATACCCGGTTTTACCGGTGCGATATACTTTGAGTATGCTAAACCGGTACAAAATGAAAATAAGCTTTAAATTTTTCCTGCAATTACGGTTACATTTTAGAAGTTCGGCCCGTCTATATAATTAACAATAACAAATTAACAAAGCTTTGTTTACGGCTACGGCCTCGATCATACTTCAAGTCGGGTTTTCAGGAGAGTGGCTTCATGAAATCGGAAACTGAATATGAACATAAGGAAGGTACTTCTTTTGCAGAGCTTTACGACCGGCATTTTGACGCGGTAAACCGGTATCTACGTTACCGGATCAAAAGTTCTTGGGTTGCCGATGACCTTACCGCGACAGTTTTTTTGAAGGCACTGGAACATTTTCCTAAATTCCGGGGAGAGGCACCGGCTGTGGTCTGGCTTTTTCGGATCGCTCATAACTGTTATGTCGATTACTTGCGCGGGTGCAGCAAAAAGATATTGCCGGAAGAAAAAATGATATTTTACAGCAACGCATCGTCCGGTCCGGAAGAAGAAGTGCTGCGGGAAGAAGAAGTGCATCAGCTTAGAAAAATGCTGTGGCAGCTTACCCGATCTCAAAGAGACGTGGTAGCTCTGAGATATGCCGGTGAATTAAAGTTCAGCCAAATTGCCATGGTATTGGGAAAAACCGAACCTGCTGTAAGAATGATTCATCACCGCGCACTTAAGGCGTTGCGGGAAATTTTTTTTATTAATGAGCAGAGGGGTGAAAGAATTGCGCGAGGGTGATACAAACAGGGGTAGATCTCCGGGAAAAGTCACCCCGATAGACCCCTACAGGGGTAACCTGGAAGAAGATGATCCGGCCCATGCACCGGTTGAAGGTTCGTTAGACGAGTTATTAGTACATATGCACCGGGTACGTGAGGCCATACCGGTCAACAAGCAGCTGAGGGAAGAACTGAAGTTGCGGTTAGCCGAACTACAGGACGGGAGAGAGGTAACCGGTTCTCAGGATTTTACCGGTAAGGCAGAGAAAAAAAGAACGGTATTCCATTCTAATCAAGATGGACGGAACAATCAGTCCAAGTATTGGTTGTGGATTATCCCGGCAGTACTGCTGCTGGCAGTGGTGTGCTGGACGTGGTGGTCGTCAATGGTTCCGAAAACACTGGAAGCGGGTCCTACTAAAGAAATAAGAAGCTTTTGGCTGGAGGACCATCCGCTGGAATTTGTTTGCAAGCCGCAAATGCAGGGTATTTGGGTAATCAGGAATGGTCACCTTTTATTCCTAAACCAATACGGAAATAATACCGGTTCCGTCAAACCTTCCCGGGGGCAGTCTTTTACCGCACCCACCCTGACCCGTTCGGGTGATAAACTGGCGCTGGTAAGGCGGTATGAACACGGAGGCGAAGAAATTATCTCGGTGCAACTACCGCCCGTGCTGCCGGAAGACGGCGCCGTGGAAACCCTGGAAAAGGCGTTGCGCGCAGCTGAAGTAATCGTAAAAGCGGGTCCGGGGGAAAGTTTGTTCGACCTGGCCTGGTCACCTGACGGGAAAATCCTGGCCTACTCCATGAGTGCATCCGGTGACGTAAAAAAAGTTTACCTGCTGGAAGAGAGCGGGAAACCGGTAAGCCTTGGTCCGGGTGAGTGCCCCGTCTGGTCGCCTGACGGCTCCCGGTTGGTAGTGGAACGCACCGGGGATAAAGGACAACCCGAGCTGTGGCTAACTGGTCCGGGCAATGAAAAAGAAATATTTCTTGGGGAAGGCAGTTGCCCAACGTGGAGCTCCCGGGGATATCTGGCCTTTATCAAGGTTAATGCCACTGAACGGGTTCTAACCTATAAACCGGACGGTTCTCCCCTGTTTAGTATTCGACAGCGCCAGGATGAAATCAGAACTTTGAACCTGAAAGATGCCTCCAAGGACCGGCCTGCGCTTCCCGGTGACAGTCTACTACTGGCGCCGGGTACCGGGCCGGGGGTGGATGAGTTGAACTGGCTGCGCAACCTGGAACTTGAAGGTATACGGGAACCCCGGACCTTATTACTTAACCGGTTAAATAATTTTAGCAATCTAAAATTCAGCCCGGACGGTAAATCCTTGCTGGTAGCACGCCGGGACGGCGGTACGGTTTCACTGCTAAAGGTGGGTTTACGGGAAAGGCTGGTCAAAAGTGGTGAGGAATTATGAAAAGTAAAATAAGGTCGTACCGTTACATCTTAATATTTGCTTTATTGACACTGACGGTTCTGGTAACGGTTTTGCCTTTACCGGCTGCAGCCGCGGTCGGCATAAAAGTACACCCGGGATTAGGCGGTATTTATAAGGCAGAGCAACCGTTAAAACTGGCTGTTACCGTCGAAAACACGGGACCGTCATTTGAGGGCCTGATCATGGTCATGGTAGGACCGGATGAAGACCGCCGTGAGAGGATCAGAGCCGACCTGGCCCGGTTTTCTATGAACATCAAAGTTCCGGCCGGTGGAAGCAAACAATTTCACCTGGTAATACCGGGGGAACTCGCCAGAACCCAGCCTGTAGTTGAACTTTACTCCGGTGATATCCTGCTGGCTCAATCCAGGGTGGAAGGCACAATGGTCAGTGGGAACCGGGTGGCCGTCGCTTTAAGTGAGAACATTACGGGGGGCGGTAGCGGCCTGCATACCTGGCTTTCTAAGGAAGAAGGGTCCCAAATTAATTTAAAGTACCTGACCCCTGGTGAACTTCCCGCGGACACCCTGCTGCTTGATCTTGCCGACATTATATTGACCGATGCCGCCGGCGGGTCACAGTTAAACGAAAACCAGGTACGGGCAATAAAAGAATGGGTGCACCTGGGAGGCACCCTGGTACTGTTTGCCGGTGATGAAAACGGTGCAAACGGCTGTTTTTCAGATATCAGTCCGGTACACGTTACCGGCCGGAAGACGATTGCCGGGGACCTTGGGGGTATGCGTTCGGGCGCGCCGCTGGAGGTGGCTGCCGGAAATCTTGTAACTGGACGAGAGCTGGTCGTGGAGAACGGTGTCCCGGTACTGGCCAGTCGAAAATTGGGCCGGGGCCAGGTGCTATATTGCGGGGTTGCCCCGGATAAGCTTGGGGTTGAAGCAGGGGGAGTATGGTCAACTTTATTTGGCATCGATCAAGAATCAGGTACTAACCTTTTACGGGTGGATAAACTTTCTGTTTGGAGGCCGAACAGCCTGACCTACGCCAGTTCATTTTTACCCGGGCTTACGGTGCCGGTCTCGCTGTTGGCTGTGTTATGGTTGCTTTACGTTGTAACCGTAGGACCTCTGTTTTATTTTATTCTGCACCGGATGGACCGGAGGGATTGGGCCTGGCTGCTGGTGCCCGCTGCAGCACTGGTTACCGCCGGTTGCTTTTACCTGCTTGCGCCCGTTAACAGACTTCAGAACTACCTGGCACAAACCCTCGCCACGGTAGAAATATTCACCCCGGAGCTGGCCGAAGTGAGAGCGGGAACCAGTATTGTATTTCCCCGGGGAGGTAATCTTACCGTCCAGGCGCCAAACGATATTTACGCCGTTCCTACGGATTATTACGGCAATAATACCATGCCCGTGACGGTCTGCCGGGACGAAGACAGAACCAATATTGAATTTAAAGATATTGAGTTCGGTTCTTTGCGTAAAATTTACGCCTACGGACTGCAGCGAAAATTTGGCAGTATTGAAGGAAAACTATACCTCAAGGATAAGCGTGTTTTGGGCAACTTGATTAATAAAACCGGTCTTGACTTGCGGGATTGCAGGCTGGTCCTGGGAGGCCGGGTGGTTAAAATAGGTGAACTGCCTGCGGGAGGAACCGCTCATATCGAAGAAACGCTGGAAATATGGAACGGTTTCCCCAATCAGGAAATGCTTTTCATGGAGCTGGGGGGCAGGGGAAACCGGCCCGGAGAGCCGTTCTTCCTCGGGCGCCAGATGCTGTCCGGGCTGGTACAGTGGGATAACGGTTACCCGTACGGAGTTCAATTTCTGGGATGGCACGACGGAGTGCCGGATATCTTCGACTTCACCGGTAATTACGGTCAAAAAGATGACCTTGGGATGATTTTAATTAAGCAGAATCTCAGGATGGAATTGGCAGAAGGTAAGTTCCGTCTCCCGGCAGGTATCATTACACCGCGTTCCTTTGTCTATGATGAGCAATCAACGCAATACCGGGAAGAAAAAGTTATCCGCGGCCGGACCGTAAATCTATTTTACTATATCAGCGATGCCGAATTAGGGCGTGATTTTACGATCGAGGCCCTGGAATTACAAAAAGTCCGCGGGCAATTCTCTTACTCGGTTGAAATTTATAATATCAGGCAAGATCAATGGGAACCTGTTTCCGGTGCAGAAAAAAGAATTACCGGCGATGATTTGACCCTTTATATGAAAGACGGGAAAATAACGGTCAGGTTAACGCAAACGGGAGAGATGTTTGATTTTCAGCAGGTATGGCCTGGTCTGGCAGTGGAAGGGGTGGTATCCTCATGATTGAGTTTAGCGGGGTAAGCAAACATTTCGGTGCCGTCACGGCGCTTGATCAATTCAGCCTTGAGGTTCGCGAGGGTATGGTTTACGGACTGATCGGGCCCAACGGCGCCGGCAAAACTACGGCCATGAGCATCCTGGCCACTTTACAACTGCCTGATGCCGGTACTGCGACGGTTGATGGCCGGGATGTGGTCAACGAACCCATGGACGTGCGGGGTATCATCGGCTATATGCCTGATTTTTTCGGAGTTTACGACGGCCTGCGGGCCGGCGAATACCTGGAGTTTTTTGCTGCTGCCTACAATATACCGGCCGAACAGCGGTCCCGCCTGGCAAAAAAGTTACTGGAATTGGTTAATTTGCCGGATAAAGCCGACGTATACGTCGATTCCCTCTCCCGGGGGATGAAGCAGCGCCTGGCACTGGCCCGCTGCCTGGTTCACGATCCCAAGGTACTGATTCTCGACGAACCGGCTTCCGGCCTTGACCCCAGGGCAAGGGTGGAAATGAAAGAAATAATAAAACAATTAAAACATTTACACAAAACAATCTTAATTAGTTCTCACATTTTGCCGGAACTGGCTGAAATTTGTGATCAGGTAGCGGTCATGGATACTGGAAAACTGGTAGCCTGCGGAACCATGGCGGAAATGACCGCTGTCACCAGGGGCGCAAAGCAGATCAAAGCGGAGGTGCTGGACCGGACAGAGGAACTGGCAGCCTTCCTGGCTTCCCGTCCGGGTGTGACCGGTTCTTTTACCGACGGGACAGCGGTAAGTTTCTTGCTCAACGGGGACCAGGCGGAACAGGCGGCGCTGTTACAGGAAATAATCAATGCCGGTTGGGCCGTAGCTGAGTTTGTCGAAGTGAAACGTAACCTGGAAGAAGCTTTTATGGCCGTAACCGGTGAAGGGGTTGATCATGTTGGCGGAAATTAATCCGGTTTTACTCAAAGAACTGCGTCAGCGGTTTCGCAGCGGAAAGACCGTCTGGCTGCTGGCGCTTTACCTGTTGGTTATCGGAGCATTTATACTGGGATTCATGTATTTGAATTGGCGTAATTCCCCGGGAATGTTCCAGCCAAATCGCAGCCGTGAGTTTTTCATGCTTCTCAGTACTACGCAACTGTTTCTTCTTGCCTTTGTTACGCCCGGTCTGACTGCCGGCGTAATCAGCGGGGAACGGGAGAAACAGACGCTGAACGTGCTGCTGACCACCCGCCTCACTCCCTGGCAGATCATCTGGAGTAAACTGGCTTCATCAAGCGCGTTTATGGTGCTGCTGATATTTGCCGCCCTACCCCTTTACAGCATAATTTTTCTTTACGGGGGCATAGCGCCGGAGCAGGTGCTGGGCATCTTCGGTTTTTACCTGGTAACAATGTACCTTTTCAGCTGTATCGGAATAGTATGCTCGACATTTTTCAAGCGAACGGGTGCCAGTACAATAACCGCCTACGGACTGGCATTTGCCCTGTCTGCGGGCACCGGTTTTCTGGCTGCATTTCTTTATGAAATAGACCACTTTCGACGGCTGGAGGAATGGACCACGGCAATATGGTCACCCGGTTTCATACCGTATACAGTTGAATTTTTACAGGACATTAACCCGGTATTTGTGCTTATGAAAATACTGGGCCAAAGCGGAATACCAACTGATGTAAGTTTCGGCATCCACTACTGGACCGTGCCCTACTGGGGAATTTATACGGCATTTTATTTAGTTGCCGGCACCCTGCTTTTATACCGGAGTTCAAGAATGCTTCATCCACATAAGAATATGAAGAGCTGGCAGAACCGGCCGGGGTTATAGCCGGGATAACGCCGTTGACCAATCCCACCTCTACCACTATGTTCAAGTCCTTAATTTCAATTAAAACCGGAAAAAATATATTTTGAAACGGGATCAATACAATACCTGGCAAAAATGCCGGGAGTTAAAAAGGTCTTCGTGGTTACGGACAAGTCCATGGAAAAGCTGGGCCACCTGGACAAGATCAAGTATCATCTGAATAAAAGGGAGCCCAGGCCGCAAATTGAAGTTTTCAGCGATGTAGTGCCCGATCCTTCCCTTGACCTGATGCTGAGGGGGCGTGAATTGATCAATAATTTCCGTCCGGATACTATTATTGCCCTGGGAGGAGGTTCCGCCATAGACGCCGCCAAGGGGATGTGGCTCTTTTATGAGCATCCTGAAGTTGAATTTGAATTTCTAAAATTGAAGTTCCTGGATATACGCAAGCGTACCTACAAATACCCAAAGCTGGGTCGCAGGGCGCGCCTGGTGGCTATACCCACCACCAGCGGAAGCGGTTCTGAAGTTACAGCATTTGCCGTGATTACCGATCAGGGCAGGGATATCAAGTACCCCCTGGCAGATTATGAACTGACGCCGGACGTGGCCATTGTCGACCCGGATTTGGTAGAAACTCTGCCTGCTGCCCTGGTAGCGGACACCGGTCTTGATGTTCTTTCCCACGGTATTGAGGCCTACGTTTCGGTTATGGCTTCGGATTATTCCGATGCTCTGGTTTTAAAGGCGATTGAACTGGTATTTGAATACCTGCCCCGTTCCTGGCGTGACGGGGATCGTGAGGCACGGGAAAAAATGCACAACGCTTCCACCATTGCGGCTATGGCATTCACAAATGCTTTCCTGGGCATCAACCACAGCCTGGCACACAAAGTAGGAGGTGAGTTTGACCTTCCCCACGGGCGGGCAAATGCAATATTGCTGCCTTACGTGATTGAATACAACGCCGGCCGGCCAAGCAAATTCGTATCTTTTCCCAAGTATGAACATTTCATGGCGCCGGAAAAATACCGCCGTATCGCGGCCCACCTGGGTCTACCCGCGTCATCGCCGGAAGAGGGCGTCGCCAGTCTGGTCAATGCGGTAAGAGACCTGAACCGTTTACTGGGAGTTCCGGCCACTTTTGCTGAAACGGGTATTGATTATAAATATTTCCTTAAAAAAATACCGTTGCTGGCAGAAAAAGCTTTTGAGGACCAGTGTACCACCACCAACCCGTGCCTGCCCTTGATCAGCGAGCTGGCGGAAATTTTAGAAAAAGCCTGCGGTGTCCCGCTGCACACTGAAAAAGAACCTTTACTCACCGAAAACAACTATATTTTGCCGGCAGAGCACCCCGAAGAGCAGTTGGACGACAATAAGGTAATCCATTGAATTACAACGGTAAATAATCTTCAAGCCAGTTTAAAAGTATCTGCCATACCTTCTCGTGCTGTCCTGTAAACCTGTGGTCGGCACCGGGGATGAATTTTATTTTTTTAGGCGGTGCTGCAGCGTTAAAAATTGCTTGAGCATTTCCGGGCGGAACCACTTCATCATCATTCCCGTGGATAATCAACAGCGGACGTGGCGTGATCAATGCGGCTTGTGCCAGGACATCATGTTGTTCTAAATCCGAGAAAAAGTTTTTCTTAATGAATACCGTCCCTTCCTCTCCTGAAAGAGGCACCAGGTTCCCTTCGGTTACCCCTTCATGATTATTAAAAACGGAAAATAATTCAACTAACTCTGCGGGGGCCGCCCAGGTGCAGACTCCCGCCACTCTCAGGTCGGAACCGCCGTGACATAAAGCCGCTGAGCCACCAAAACTCCGGCCGACGGTAACCACCCGTTCAAAGCCCGAGTCCAGGCAAAAATCCACCGAACTTTTAATATCATCTATATGTCCGGAAAGGCATATATCTGAAAAGTCACCCTCGCTTTCCCCGCAGCCGCTGAAATCGAAGAGAAGGGCAGCATAACCGCGCTCTCCGAGTTTTTCCGCCATGGCGACGGCCTTACCGCTGCCTTCTTTGCTGCCGGTAAATCCGTGGCATACGATAATTACCGTGTCCGTTTCCGGTCCGGCATAAAGGAGGCCGGCCAGTTTCAATCCTTTCATGTTTGGATAGGCTACCTTTTTCCAGTTAAAAGACAGTGTCAATATTAAACCTCCTCCGTTTTTTTCGGGTGGATTCAGATAAAATTTTACTATGCCCGTTTAAACTTTTAAAGGTAAAATAATTATTTTCAGGTTTCTTATTTAACCTGAAATCAAGTTGACATTTAAATCTAAAGAATTTTATAATGATAAAAATGGTAATTAAATGTATAAATCAAGGGAAGGGGGCATAACATGGATATATTTAACACCATTAAGGAAAGGCGCAGTATAAGAAAGTATCAAGAGAGGGAAATACCCGAAGATGTTTTAAGGGAAATACTCGAGCATGCCCTGTGGGCGCCGTCAGGGGTTAACAGGCAAAACTGGCAAATATATGTTTTGAAAGGTAGGCCCAGGGAGGAACTGGTTCAGGTTATTGCTCAAGCAGGAAAATATATGAAGCCCCGCCTTGATAAATTATTACCGGAAAAAACGGTTAATATTACCTTGCAATTTTTTAAGAACCTTGGTGGCGCACCGGTTTTATTGCTGGTTTATATTCCCAAGGCGATATATAATAACGGCCCGGAAATAGACAGTATAGAAAAACATAAAATTAAACACGAACGTCTCAATAATCTTTTAAGTGCTTCGGCCTTAATTCAAAATATTCTTTTACTTGCTAAAGCCAGGGGTTTGGGTACCTGCTGGATGACCGGGCCTAAGCATGTCGAAGATCAAATTAATGATTTCATGAAAATAAATGACCAGGAACTGGTTTCAATTATACCCATAGGTTATCCGGATCAAAATCCTCCCGCTCCCCCAAGGAAAGGTGAAAAAATCCACTGGATCGGTTTTTAATAACATCAAATGAGTATAAGATAAAAATCTGTGATAAAATGAGTAAAAGTTATTCATTTTTCAAACCCACTACTATATAATGTAATTGTACTTCCCTACTTCTAAAGTCGGGCGGTGAAAAGGGTGTTAAAACTGCGCTATAAAATATGGCTGGAAAACTCGGGAAAAGCCTTTGGTGAAGGACCGTGCGATATGCTCAAACGTATTGACCGGTTGGGTTCTCTCAATAAAGCCGCCGGGGAACTTAAAATGTCATACAGCAAAGCGTGGAAGCTTATGAATACGCTGGAAAAGAGGCTTGGATTCAAGCTTTTAAAACGTGATGTAGGAGGTGATTCCGGAGGAGGTTCCTACCTTACAGAGGAAGCCCGGGTTATGATACATAAATACACCATGTTTGTCCAGGAGTCCGATAAGGCGCTAAACAAATTATTTAAGCATTATTTTGAAGAATAAGTCAGTATCAGGTGTTTATTTTTTACCCTCGTTATTCTATTACCAGTATAACGCAAAGGTATCAGTAGACCGGCAATATCCTGGAACTTATTAACCTTGGAGGAAAATACTGATGAAAAAAGTTTTAATTATTCTGGGTCTTACACTATTTATTGCAGCGGCTGCCGCCGGCTGCGGCAACAATGAAGCAAAGCTGAACCATGAACCGGTAAACCTGACAGTTTCAGCGGCTGCCAGCCTTACAGACGCTGCAAAAGAATTGAAGAAGGTTTATGAAAACCAGCAAAGTGACGTAACCATAACGCTCAACCTGGCTTCTTCGGGTACCCTGCAAAGGCAAATCGAAGAAGGTGCCCCGGTAGACCTGTTAATATCCGCCAGCAAGGTAAAGATGGACGCCCTTTCTGAAAAAGGCCTGATTGTTGAAGATTCCCGAAAAAATATTTTGAATAACGATATAGTATTAATCGCGGGCAAGGAGAGCAGTCTTAATGGTTTTGAAGATTTAGCCGGTGACCTTGTGAAAAAGGTAAGTATCGGTGTGCCTGAATCATCTCCGGCAGGCAGATATGCCAAGGAGGTTTTGGTTTCCCTCGACCTGTGGGATAAAATTGATTCCAAGCTGGTACTGGCCAAGACTGTCCGCCAGGTGCTCGCATATGTGGAAACCGGCAACGTGGATGCGGGCCTGGTCTACAGTTCGGACACCACGATTTCTGAGCAGATCAAAATAGTGGCTGCCGCCCCGCCTGATTCCCACCAGCCGATTGTTTATCCGGTAGCCATCATTAAAAGTTCCAGGCACCAAAAAGAGGCCGGAGACTTCTCCCGGTTTCTGCAAAGTGACGAAGCAGCCCGGATATTTGAAAAGTACGGCTTTCGACCCATTTAGATATCAATTATGATTTTTCAATTAAATGACTGGTACCCGGTAATAATCTCACTTCGGGTTGCTTTCATCACTCTAATTATCGTTACCTGTCTCGGACTGCCCTTATCGAGGCTGCTGGCCCGCGTGGAATTCCGCGGGAAAGAATTCCTTGATGCATTAATTACTTTGCCCATGGTACTGCCGCCATCCGTTATCGGCTACGGTTTGCTGATGCTTATTGGAAAAAACGGTCCCTTGGGCAAGATCTTGGCCGGTGCAGGATTGTCTGTAGTTTTCACCTGGTGGGCGGCGGTGCTGGCATCGACCGTGGTGGCATTTCCGTTGATGTACCAGAGTGCCAAAGCGGCTTTTAGCAGTGTGGATGTAAATTATGAAAAGACGGCCCGGACGCTGGGGGCCGGCGAAATAAAGATATTTTTTACTGTTACCCTGCCCCTGGCTTGGCCCGGTATAATCGCCGGCATGGTGCTTTCTTTTGCCAGGGCCATGGGTGAATTCGGAGCCACCTTGATGGTGGCGGGAAATATACCCGGCCAAACCCAAACCATACCCTTGGCCATTTATTTCGCAGTGGAAGCAGGAGACAACGCCACGGCCGCATCACTAGTGGCAATCATAACCGTATTCAGCTTTTTGGTCATCTACTGGGTAAACCGGCGGTCCAGAAAACAAAATTCATCATGAACGGTGATAAAAATGTTGGAAGCAAGCTTTAATAAAAAATTATTGCACTTCACGCTTGAATTGAGCTTGAAGGCGGACAACCAAATTATTGTGTTATGGGGCCCGTCAGGTGCCGGTAAAACAACCGTTTTACAATGTCTGGCCGGTTTAATGAATCCGGGTTCAGGGTTCATAAAATTAGGCCACCGTACACTCTATTCTTCTGAGGAAAATATTTCTGTGCCCGCGCGCCACAGAAACATCGGTTATGTCTTCCAGGATTATTTCCTTTTCCCGCATATGACGGTACGGAAGAATGTTTTATACGGCCTTAAAAATAAAAACCGTGAGCTGCGGGATTCCTGCGTTAACCCCTTGGAATTGCTGGATTCATTCGGTGTGGGCCACCTTGTCGACAGGTACCCGGGGCAGCTGTCAGGAGGAGAGAAGCAGCGGGTGGCCCTGGCCAGGGCCCTGGTCGTCCAGCCGAACCTGCTTTTGTTGGACGAGCCGTTCAGTGCCTTGGATAAAAACACTAAAATCCGTCTCAGGAAGGAAGTAAAAAAACTGCACCGGCAGTGGCAAATCCCCTTTATTTTGGTCTCACACGATGAAGAAGATGCAAAATTCTTGGGTGATGTGATCATCTCATTGGAAAAAGGCCGGTTGAGAGATGAATATATGCATTCCCTGGATTATGTACCCGGTTACTGCAGCAGTAAGATTTTAAATGTCAGTAATTAAAAAAATATTATCTAATTTGACTCATTAAAGCCTTGTCCTTTCAAAATAGGGGCAAGGCTTTATAACTGATACTCATGTCATTGATTAGAGCAGCTTTTAAAGGGTATAATTGTTAACAACTATAACTGTACATATGTTTTAAGGAGACAAGATAAATGAATAAAAACATCAAAAAAGCGTTGCTATTTACCGGTCTGACCTATTTATTCAGTTATCTTTTAATCATACTTTACTTCGCTTTTGGAGGAAGATGGGTTATGCCCGGTGCCTTTATTGTCGCTACATTATACATGTTTATTCCCATGACGGTGGTCATCGTGCTGCAAAAACTGGTCTATAAAGAACCTGTTATTAAACCGTTGCAGGTTTCTTTTAAGTTGAACCGCTGGTTTTTAACGGCTTGGCTGCTCCCTCCCGTTATTGCTTTTGCCACTCTCGGGGTCAGCCTGCTATTTCCCGGAGTTGAATATTCGCCGGACATGGCGGGCATGTTTGAGAAGCTGAAGGCAGTTGCAACACCGGAACAGTTGGAGAAAATGAAAAATCAGGCTGCTGCATTGCCGTTCCATCCAATCTGGATTGGCTTATTGCAGGGACTTGCAGCCGGCGTCACCGTCAATGCGGTTGCCGGTTTCGGCGAAGAATTAGGCTGGAGGGGCTTGCTGTAAAAAGAACTGGGATAAATGGGCTTCTGGAAATCATCTGCCCTGATCGGCTTGATCTGGGGGGGTGTGGCATATCCCGATTATCCTGCAGGGACACAATTACCCCCAACATCCCGTGGCAGGTGTGTTTATGATGACGGTATGGACTGTATTGCTGGCGCCAATTTTCAGCTATATCCGGCTTAAAGCTAAATCCGTCATTGCTGCCGCAATTGTTCACGGCTCGCTTAACGGTACCGTGGGGATTGCTGTCATGATGGTAAAGGGAGGAAGCGACTTAACGGTCGGGGTGACCGGCCTGGCCGGTTTCATCGTTTTGGCGGCAGTAAATACAGGGATTTATTTTTATGACCGTTACCTTGCCCGGGAGCCTGTTGCAGAGATTAAAACATGAAGCGTATCCGGGAGGATTAAAATTGGCAGAAAAGAAATTTCCTTTGCGCAAGGAGGAAAAGATAAATTTGCTCATTGACGGTATTAATCATGCCGGGGAGGGAGTGGGGCGTTGTAACGGAATGACGGTTTTTGTCCCCGTTACCGTGCCGGGAGATACGGTTCAGGCGGAAGTGGTCGCTTTAAAAAAAAATTACGCCCGTGCGCGCCTGGTAAATATTATCGAGCACTCACCGGCCCGGAAAGAACCGGAATGCACCCATTTTCTCTCATGTGGGGGATGTCGCCTTCAACATATGGATTACGGGGAGCAGCTCAGGTTGAAAACCGTCCTGGTCAGAGACAGCATTAACCGTATTGCCGGATTAAACGGAGTAACTGTTAACGAAACGGTCGGGATGGATTACCCCTGGCACTACCGCAATAAAGTCAGCTTACATGTACAAGAGTGTGGCGAAGGGTATGAACTGGGTTTTTATGAAGAGGGCTCCCACAAGCTGGCCGGGTTTTTTAAAGAAGGTGCTGGTTCAAATTCAGGCTGCCTGCTGGTGGACAGGGAACTAAATGAAGCAGCGCTAATTATAGAGATGCTTATTAATAAACACGGGGATAAATTTCATCTTAAAAGGCGAACGGATAGTTTTTTCCGCCACGTGGTACTGCGCAAGGCTTTTAATACGGGCGAAATAATGGTGGTGCTGGTTACCCGGAGCGGAGATTGGCCGCAACAAAAAGCCTTTACGGATGAGTTGTTATCTTTATGGCCGGGATTCACCTCGGTGGTCAGGAACATAAACGACGGCCCTCCCGGAATAATTTTGGGAGGAGAAAACCTGATTCTGGCCGGGCGTGACTATATTACGGACCGCCTCGGCAATCTGGCGTTCACAATATCGCCTTTATCCTTCTACCAGGTCAACCCGGTTCAAACCATGATTGTGTACCGTAAGGCGCTGGAATACGCGGCGCTTACCGGCAAAGAGACAGTTATCGACGCCTACAGCGGCATTGGCACCATTGCCCTGTTCCTGGCCGGGCAGGCTCGGAAAGTGCTCGGAATAGAGCTTGTTGCCCGGGCTGTGGAAGACGCCCGCCAAAACGCATTATTAAATAAAATCAATAATGTTGCATTTCATCACGGTAAAGTAGAAAAACTCCTTCCTGCTTTAACCGCACGTGGCCTGCACCCCGATGTGGCAGTGCTGGATCCGCCCCGTAAGGGTTGCGAACGGAAGACCCTTGAGGTAGTATCCGAAATGAAAGTGCCGCGGGTAGTATACGTTTCCTGCAATCCCGGTACCCTTGCCCGGGATTGCCGCTATCTGGCCGGAAAAGGATACCGGGTGGAAGAAGTTCAGCCGGTGGATATGTTCCCCTGGAATGCTCATGTTGAATCGATAATACTGATAAAAAGGGCTGAAAGCCGCATGTGACAAGGCTTTCAGCCACTTTGATGTAGGAGCTAAAAAAAGGTAAAACCACTGATAAAAACTCGGTTATTTTTAAAATGATCGGGTTTTTACTTTTATTAAGGTAAACAACCAGAAAAGCATTAATTACCTGACTGGATTTTCTTTGATAACTATGGAGGAATAGCTCGCCAGGGACAGCGCAAATGATATTCTGAAAAATCAGTCAAATAAAAGTCTTTCAACAAGTTTTCCAGAATTTATGATATAATTATGTCTATAATTAGGAGTTAATAAATGGCTAACAAAAGGTGATCTTTCGGGACCTTCTTTTTTGCGATATTACTTCAAACAATTGTTTCTGCCTAATTATGATTCTAGTGCAAAAAACCTTTTTTGGACAAAAAATGCATGTTTTAAAGTGATTTTTAGGCATTTTGAACATTATAAGTACCCAAAATTAGTAGTTTTTTGATAAAAAAGCGAGTTGCAAAAACCACTTTTGGACTTTTTGCACTAGAATCAATTATGAATAAATGATTGCTGAAAACCAACTTATCGTAGGTCTTAAAAAGGGGGGCGATTTGTGCGTTTTCTTAAACCTTTTAAGACAATTCTTCTGGTGTATGTAGTTGGTAGTTTAGGAATAGCGTCTGATATAGCCCAATTAACAAATCTAAACTTACTCGACTTCTTGAAAAAACATTCGCCTCAATCATATTACATTTTGATTATCGCAACATTGCTGCTGTATCTGGCCCTGCTAATCCTTGACTTTATTCGTAATAAACCAACCCAACAGTCGCCTGGGCCAGAGCGCAATGCTGGGCAATTTATTAGGACACGTAATGTAAAAAATTCCACCATTATTCAGATTAGGAAAGATAAAGAGGACTAAAAAGGATGGACCTTTTTAAGCGTATATTTAATCAAAAGCGAATCAGCACTGATGATTCCCCAAAAAAGACTCAAATGATTGAAGACGGCAAAGACCAAAAAAATTCGGCTGCTGACCAACAGTATATCGGTTCAAACCCCTAATTTT
>DFAQ01000052.1:16285-27741 GCA_002365865.1 Pelotomaculum sp. UBA3102 | reverse complement strand
GGTTGCGGCTGAGGCTGCGGCTCCGGGTCGGGAGAAGTTGCTTCCCGGTTACCGGTGTATATCTGAACCACATACTTGTAGTAACCTCTGGTTATTATTCCGACACCGGTTTGTTCAAAGTTTTGACTCAAAATTTTTACCCTGTGATTTTCAGCATCCATCAATGCGGTAAAAGCGGACCTTACCGAAGTTGCCCTGACCAGGCTTTCCCCGGCATAAACGTAATCGACCCGGGCCATTTTCAATAAATTACCGAGTGATCCGTACATCGACGTGTAGTTGCTTAACCGCCCACCGGAGGACATTTCCTGGGCCTTAATCTTGGCCAGACAGTTAAGTAACGGATCAACTGTCAAGGGAGCCAACCCGGCATCTTTACGTGCCTGGTTGACCAGGTCCGCCAGCTCCTGTTCCTCCCCGTTAATTTGCAGGCCGGCTGCATTTGTCGGGGCGGCGATACTGAAAGAAACCAAAACTAAAAGAAACACCATCACGACCGGATACAGCCACCTTCTCTTTGCACCTACTTGCATGTTGTTCTCCTTTCTAATCTAATAAAAATTAAGCCCGGACAAGTTATAACTTGTCCGGGCTTAATATACCTGATGATGGGGCAATCTGACAAAGCCGGTAATTTAAGCTCATATGCCGTAATATTGACAACTATGGCAGCGGTCTCTAACTTACTCAAAACAATACTTATTTAGTAACTAATGTTAATATTAGACAATTCACGGGCTACCAGTCTTTGATGGCTTCCGGAGCATAAAATACCGCCCCTAATCCCTCAGTAAGTACCAGACATTCCATTTCACCGGCTTCTTCCACAAAAAAGGTCAAAATAAATAACTTTTTCTTCATCCCTTTGCGAAATCTTTTTAACATTAGTTCATCAAGATTACTCAGCTTGCCCAACAATTGGCGGAAACTTTCTACTACCAGGGAATACCGGCCGTCCGGCTGCCTTTTCAAGGAGATTTTCACCTGTGCTTCACGGGCCCCACCTACAATTTCATTAATGCTTTCCAGGTAGAGACGGGCTGCCTTTACAGCAGCTTCCCTGTTTTTAAACCTCGGGCCTATGGCCGGGATGTCTTCCCCCAGAAAAGCCAAAGCAATATCCCCTGAGACAATTGACCGGTGAGCCATGGCAAGCCTCCCTTTAAAAACGTATCTTCCTCTTTAAAATACTCGCATTTAAAATTCGACTCCCAGGCGGTCAATTACATTGGTAATGCGGTTAAAAACAGTCATTTTATCCGACCCCGCAAACAAAAGACCTACCACTTTCCGGTCCCGGTCAAGTACCAGTGAACCGCTGTCGCCAGGCTGAGAAGACATTTCCGTCACCACCTGGTCGGTGAACCAGACCTTTTCTTCATCACTCATTTCTACCTGCAGCGTAGTACCTACCGACTTTATTTCCCCGCTGGAGATACCGCTGGTCCTGCCGCTTTTTTGGACCACCATGCCGGGTTCTGCCTCAGCAACCCCCGTAATCTCACCAATTTCCAATATTTTGGCCTGCACCAGATCCTGTGCATCAACCTTGGCAATGGCACAATCCACGGTGTTTTCAGTATTATTACGCTTGTAAAAACGGATTTCGTAATTCTGCCTGACCAGGCCTAATATTTTATTGCCACCCCTGGCAACAGCCGTTGCTATCGGGCAATCCGACTCAAAAACGTTTTTTCCCAGGGGAACGTAGCGGTACAGGGTACCCACCCGGTCATCTAAAGTACCTCCGTCATAAGGGCCGGGTTGTAAAACCGGATCCCCCACCTTGGCCTTGGCTTCCTGAAAACTGGAACCGTTGGCCAGCACGTGGTTGTTGGATAAAATCATCAAATCCCCGGTTTGCTTATCTTTTACCACGGCGCCGAAAGTCCCCGCCGTGGACTTGTAGTGGCCGATGCTTACTCCCGGCTGACACGGCCGGCAGCGGGTTGTACGTACACCAAGCATCTTAACCACCCCGATTTCCACTACGTCAGTAAGCAAACCGTTCACTTTTCCGGGAATTACCTGGTTCCTTGACAGATGTTCCACCGGTATTTTATTCTGAACATAAACCACAAAAGAAGGTTCTCCGGTACTCTCTGCTCCTGTTTTTTTATAACCCACCCCTACTCCAATCACATTGGGAAAGCCAAACAACTTCCCTCTGGTTTTTTTCAGGGACTTAAAGTATCGATCCATATTTGACTCCCCCTTCAAAATCCTACAACATCATATGCAGAACCATTAAAAGGGGTACGCCTCCTAATAAGGCGATTTTGGTATTCCGATCCGGTATTTGCCCCGGGTCTCCACTCCTCCGATGCCGTCAAAACCGGTGATGGTCCCGTTAATAATTTCTTTAATGGAAATGGGATCGTAAATCGAAGTATAAGCAATTTTCTCCATTACAAAGACCGGGTCATAGGCGTGAATCATAACTCTTTGAGGCGAGCTGGCGAAATTAGCCCCGGCCGCAAGCAGTGCTTCATAGTAAGACTGGCAGGCCCCGGCAAAAATAACCAGGTCATCCCGGCTTTTTTCATAGCATCGGGCCGCTTTTACAGCCTGAATAAAATATTCGGAAGAATAGTAACTGTTCATACTCCTGAAGTCTTTACTGCCCTTGATGTAACCGTCATGCCCGGTAAGAACCAGCAGGTCCGGGGCGTGTTTCCTTAACAACTCTCCCACTACCCTGGGTTGCTTTTCCTCGTCTATACTGTAACCGTGGGCCGGGATTTTAAGCTGTTTATAAGTGGTCAGACACAAGTCCAGGTAATCACCGTCACCGTCTAGATGCAGTACCGTTCCCGGCACGTCAAAACCCAAGTTGTCACAACCATTTTTATTACTGTTGCGCACCGCCCTGCCGAACAAAAACTCACGGTCCTTTGCGCGCCTGGCAAAGATCCGGTTCAACTGCTCGTTGCTTTTTTTGGCGTGTTCCCGCAAGTAAGCGGCCAGCTCACTTGATTCAATCCGGATTAAATCATCCAAAGGCGCATTGGCACACAATCTCATATGCAAACCTTTTAAACTGGCCTGTTTTTTCCCATGCTTACTTTTGTAAATATTCTTAACTTTAAATAAAATATCGCCGTTATAAGATTTTCGTGCTACTATATCCCCCTTATTAATATTTTCCATAAGCTTTAACCCCTTCTGACTTTTTTTTATATCATATGAAAGGGGCGTTTGGTTTGGTGTAAGCTCCAAGGTAACTATTTCTAATTAAATCAAATTATGGTTCCTTATCGGCACCGGAAAGGAGTTAACATGCTTGCAGCAGTAGTACCGGTTCAGAATGAAGAAAAACGCATCCGGGGCACCATTGAAGCATTACTTTCAGTTTCCGCGGACCTGATCATTCCGGTGATCAACGGAAGCAGCGACAACTCCTACCAGGTTGTTCTGCAAATGCAGTCATCTCTGTTGGCACCTGTTTATTTTAAAGCCCCCCTGGGAATCGACGTGCCGCGGGCCATCGGGGCAAAGACGGCACTTGACCGGGGGGCAACAGCAGTCCTCTTCTTAGACGGGGACATGAACGGTAACATCGCAAATAACTTGAAGAATCTGATCTATCTGATAAAAAACGGGGATGTTGATATGTCGTTGACCGACTGTTATCCCGGAGAATACCAGGCAGCCCGGTCCACCCTGGCATCATGGGTGCTGACAATGAGGCACCGGTTAAACCGGGAACTCGGCCTGGAAAGAATCATCGGTCCCGCCTCGCCCTCTCACGGACCGCACGCCGTATCCCGCCGTTTTCTCACTACCGTACCCCTGCGGGAAATTTCCATCCCTCCGGTATCTCTCGCACTGGCGGTTAAAGAGGGCCTTTCAGTCGGCATCGGCACCAAAATCCCCCACCAAGCCCTGGGTTCGCCGGAAAAAAACCAGCTCCATTCCGAAAAAATTGCTGAAACCATTATCGGCGATTGCCTGGAAGCCATCCAAGTATACCGGGGTGAAAAACGTTCCCGTTCATTGGGTGCAAGAGAATACACCGGTTACCACGCACAAAGGAGGTGGGATCTCCTTGACAAGTATTTAATACCGTAATAAAGAACAAAATCGCCCTTCGGGTGGCTAATAGACCTTAATGTTGAAGGTAGCAAGCGATATTGCGAGATCGTAGTAAGTGAACTAGGCGAAGTGAGGGGGCAGCGGTCAGGGGACACACCTCTATTCTAAAGGATTATTTACTGCCAATTCTTCCCAAAAGGTACCAGGTACCTTTTGGGAAGAATTGGCAAGAGGACGAGGTATGTCCCTAACGCATTCTGCTAAAGCCTGAACCATAACTGGATGTTAGTTAAAGCATAATTACCAGATAATAACGAAACCCGGTTAGATAACCGGGTTTTACTTGGTATGCTTATCCGCGACACTCGAGGCACCGTAGGCCTCCGGTTTTATTCTTGCACTGAACCCGCTCCCGGTTACCATGCCCACCACCTCGCGGATCAGGTCCTTGGTCTCACCCTGGGTCCCCACGTCGATATGAATCTCCACGTTTAAATGATCAAACCCCTCATCGGCAAAAAATTTGTGCACCATACCGCCCACTTCCAGGCTGAGCGCGGTTTCATAAAATATTTTCTGGCGCAGGCTTTTGATTTTGCGCTGGGTTTTTTTATGGTAATAATAACGGGCTCCTTTTCCCAGGCGGTGCACAATAACCGCTGTAATAAACGAAGTCTCGCTTTTTACCTGGGAGTCAGAACCAATAATAATTTTATATGATGAAGTGGGGATGCCTTTGATGTATATGATTATGTCGTGCATCATATCCTCAAAGCCCATCCGTCCCTTTGAAGGGCTGATAAAATACATATTTCTCTACTTCCTCTTGTTTTTTCAGATTATGATTATTGATCTGATAATTCCCTTATATTTTAATAATTATTTTATTTTTTCCGTCAGGGCGGCAAATTCCGCGAGGGTTAAAGTTTCCCCCCTCCTGCGGGGATCGAGCCCGGCATTTTCCAGTACCTGCAACCAGAAATCCTTATCACCGCCTAGGCCGGAACCAGCCAGGGCGTTCAACAACGTCTTGCGGCGCTGGCCAAAGGCCGCCCGCACTACTTTAAAAAGCAGCTCCTCATCGTGCACCGCCACCGGCGGCCCGGACCTTAAGGAGAGCCGTACCACAGCAGAGTCCACGCCCGGCGGCGGAAAAAAACAACTCCCGGGGACGCGAAAAAGTATCTTAGATTCGGCAAAATACTGTACGGCCACGCTCAAACTGCCGTATTCCTTGGTTCCGGGCACTGCTGTCAGGCGTGCCGCTACTTCCAGCTGGATCATTATGATCATCAGAGAAATATTAAACCTTCCCGTCAACAGATGCATCAAAAGCGGGCTGGTAATATAATAAGGCAGGTTGCCCAAAACCTTGTAAGCTTGCCCGCCGCGCCCGAAGGTGCCTCCGGTTTTCTCTCCCGCCAGGGCGTCAAAGTCCGTCTCCAGGGCATCACCCGGTACTATTTCCACATCTCCCGCCCCTTCCAGCACCTCATTCAGCGGCGGAATGAGACCGCGGTCCAACTCAACGGCCAGCACCTTACCGGCTTTCTGAGCGGCCTGCACGGTCAAAGCGCCCAGGCCGGGCCCGATTTCCACCACCAGACATTCAGGGGTTAAACCAGCAACGCTGATTATTTTTTTAATCATATTCCGGTCAACTAAAAAATTTTGCCCCAGGCTTTTCCTGCAAGAAATACCGTAGTGCCTCATTATATCCCGTACTGTCGCAGGTTTCGAGACATCAAGCAACACCAGACACCTCCCGCCAAGCATTGTTAACCAATTTTCGACACGACGCAACCTTTTCCTCTTTATTATTTCCTGATTTAAGCAAAAAAAAAGGCCTCCCAGCCTTTTTCATTCCAGAATATAAACTTTTACCCTTCTCATACCCCAGTTCATAGCCTCTTCATAAGTTTCAAAAAAGAGGTCGATTCTATTTCCCTTAATGGCTCCGCCCCGGTCTAATGCGGTGGCATAACCGTATCCTTCCACATACATGCTGGTGCCCATAGATATCTCCCGGGGATCCACGGCAACCACGCCGTAACGGGGAGGAACCCCGGAAGCCGTATTGTTTCCCGTGTAAGTATATGCCGAAGCAAGCATATCTTTTACGTCAGAATACCTTATATTGTTGCCGCCCCGGGAAATCACCATGCCGCTCCCGATCATGACCACCCGGTCCACCGGCGGGGTAATTACCTCCCGGGCAATCAACCGGCGGTTGACCTCACGGCCGTCCCTGTAAGTAACCTGGAAAGTCTGCCGTTCGGCTCCGTTCCTGCCTTCCCGGGCCACTCTGGTGGAACCCTGCGGGAGCTTAGTAGTGTACTGATTCCTGGTCTGATATTTTATGGCCGCTTCGTCAACTATAGTTTCCGTACGGACCCTGGTTACCTTGATTTTCATACCGGGACTCAAAAGTTCTTCCGGCCCGGGAGTTACTTCGTCCTCGGCCCCCAGCTTTATTCCGTACTCCGCCAAAACATCCGCTACAGTCCGCCCCCTGGTTCTGGCCGGTATTTCCTGCCCGTCCGCTTCAACCGTCACCTTTAGCGCCCGCAACACTTTTATGACCATCCCGTCTTTTACGGGGGTATCTGTTGCGGGAAGCACCTCGTCTTTTTCCAGCAGGACGATATTTTGCCTTTCAAGAACCTCTCCCACCGTCCGGGAAAAAGTCTGCACAGAAAACTCTTCCCCTTCCACTGCCAGTACCAATGATTTCTCAGCCCAGGCATATCCGCTGAAAAGAACTACTGCTGTTACAAGCAAAAACAGATAAAAAAATATGCGGCTCCTGAGGTTACCGGACGTTTCTTTTTCACTTCGGTTTCTCCCCACCGCCAATACTTTCCAACTCATTAAATTCCTCCTTATGCAAGCAGATGCATTTTTAGTCTTTCCTGCTAAGAAGCAACACACATATATTACTATAAGTTGGCGGTTTTGGGTAGATTTTATTCTGTCGATATTTGCAGCATAATTTTCCATTACTGAAAAACAGCGGTCAAAGCCGGCTTTTACCGCTGTTTTTATTTTGTTCCCAAATATTTACCCGGGACTTTTCTGACAGCTCAATACCTCTCTCTTCAAACCATTCCGTTAAAAATTCCGCACACCGGTCATACCGGTATTGATACCATTTCCGCCGGGCACTCCCAAATTCCATCAGGACATCCCGGAATTTATAATCACTGTCCAGTGATTTTTCCAGCAAGCCTTTCAAATAGGGGTCGGCAACCGTTTCGAGATACGCTTTTTTAATATTTAAAGAGAAATCCTCTTTCATTTTAGGCAACTTGATATAACGGTCGGGTTGGCGGTCAAGTTTTTTTATTATTTCGCCGTGTTCAGGAAAATCCAGGGGCGAAAAATATTTCACGTCGCCCGTCTTCAGATCAAGGAAATATTCGGCGTGCCGGCTGCTGTTTTCAAAGGCATTGACAATCCATGCCATTACAACGGGAACCTGTCGCATGACCAATTCTCCCCCACAAAACAACTTTAATATTCGATCCCCTTTTGAGCAGCAATGCCCCGGGTATAGTGGTGCTTTATTTCCCGCATTTCGGTAACCAGATCGGCTTTTTCAATTATCTCCGGCGGAACATGACGACCCGTCAATACCAGGTGCAGATCTGCCGTTTTCCGTGCCAACAAGGACAGCACGTCATCTAAATCAACTAATCCGTAATGAACAGCATACAATATTTCGTCCAGGATGAGCAAATCGTATCCGGCGGATTCAATTTCAATTTTTGCTTCTGCCAATGCTTGCCGGGCAGCACGACGGTGCTCCTCAAGAGAACTGTCGTCAGCCCCCCCGATAAACCCCTCGCCCAACTGGCGTATTTCCAGGCCCTGCTCTAGTTTTTCGACCGCTTTTAGCTCACCGTACTTCCAGCCGCCCTTGATAAACTGGAGCATAAGTACCTTCATACCCTGCCCCCACGCCCTGAGTGCCATACCCAGGGCGGCGGTGGTTTTACCTTTGCCGTTTCCCGTAAAAACCAGGACCAGACCTTTTTTCTTCCTGTCGGACATGAATTTCCTCCCCAAGTGTTATTACCTTTCAACTAAATAACCTGACAACCGGTCTTATCATGCCAAACTTATTGCCCGCGTTTTCAGGTAACGTTTTCAGGTAATTTGAAATAATCTTTTGCCGTTATCCGTACATATTTTTGCCATCATTTCTTCGTCAATCCCCCTGATCCTGGCTATTTCTTCCAAAATATAAACTACGCGCGCCGGCTCGTTGCGCTTTCCCCGGTAAGGTGCCGGGGTCAGGTAAGGCGCGTCGGTTTCAACCAGCAGGCGCTCAGGCGGTATCCGGCCGGCGATATCTTTCAGCTTGGGAGCATTGGGGAAAGTTACCGGCCCGGCGATGGAGATATAAAGACCCATTGCCAGGCATTCGGCGGCCATTTCCCAACTGCCGGAGAAACAGTGCAGCACACCGCCCGGGAGTCCTGCTCCCTCCGCGCGCAATATATCAAGCATATCACCGTGTGCCTCCCGGTCGTGAATAATTACGGGCAGATTCAGTTTTTTAGCCAACTTTAGCTGCTCTCTAAACAATTCTTGCTGTACCGGTCTCGGTGAAAAATCACGGTAATAATCCAGGCCCATTTCTCCCAGTGCCACTACCCGGGGATGCGCGGCAAGTTTTTCGATCGCCTCCAGGTATTCCGGCCCGGCATCAACGGAGTCATGGGGGTGAATCCCAACCGCCGCATAGATAAAATCATATTTTTCAGCCAGTTTAATCGACTCAATGGAGGACTCGAGATTGATGCCTACATTAATCAGGTATGAAACCCCGGCCTCCCCGGCCCGCCGGATCGCCTCTTCACGGTCGGCGTCAAATTTTACGTCATCCAGGTGCACGTGGGTGTCGAACAAATTCATCACTATCTCCCCTTTGAAGTTACTTAGCCGTTTGAATCCGCGGGAACAGGGCCGGACCGCGCTTTACTGCCGTGCCGTAGGGAAGCCCCCCCCATGAAGCCAATGACTCCCAGGCGGCAAGTTCGGGCCGGTCTTCAATTCCCAGCTGGGCCCAGACCCTGGCCGGCAGCATGGGCATGAAGGGAGCGGTCATAACGGTGATAAAGCGCAAGCTTTCGGCCAGATTGTACATCACTGTGGCCAACCGGCCTTTTTGAGCCGGGTCCTTGGCCAATCTCCACGGGGCCGTTTCGTCTACGTATTTATTGGCCCTGCCTACCAGGCGCCAGACAACCGACAGGGCTCCGGCCAGGTCCATGTGGTCCATTAATTCTTCCACGGCGGCCGGCGTTTGCAAGGCCAGATCTATTAATTCCCGGTCAACGCTCTCGTGAATTCCGGGAGGCTGGACCGTACCCTGAAAATACTTTTCCATCATGGCTATAGAACGACTGACCAGGTTCCCCAGGTCATTTGCCAGGTCCTTGTTGATTCGCTCCACCAGTGCATCCTCGCTGTAATACCCGTCTGAACCGAAAGGCAGTTCCCGGAGCAGGTAATAACGGATCGCATCCACTCCGTATTTATCAATCAGGACCAGCGGGTCAACCACATTTCCTTTTGACTTGGACATTTTTCCGCTTTCCAGCAGGAGCCAGCCGTGACCCACCACCCGCTCGGGCAGTTCGATTCCCGCGGCCATAAGAATTACCGGCCAGATAATGCTGTGAAAACGAACGATGTCCTTACCCATCAGGTGTACATTTGCCGGCCAGTATCTTTTAAAGAGACTGTCGTCCCCGGTTCCGTAACCCAGGGCCGAGATATAATTGGTCAGGGCATCCACCCACACGTAGATCACGTGCTTGGGGTCAAAAGGAACGGAAATACCCCAGTTAAAGGTCGTTCTGGAGACACATAAATCTTCCAGCCCGCTCTTGATAAAACTGACCATCTCATTACGCCTGGAAACCGGCTGGATAAATTCCGGATGTGCTTCGATATGCTCTAAAAGACGTCCGGCATATTTTGACATGCGAAAAAAATAACTTTCTTCCCGGAGCAGTTCCACCGGACGCCCGCAATCGGGACAGTTACCCCCGGAAAGCCTGCTTTCCGCCCAGAAAGCTTCGCAGGGGGTACAGTACCGGCCTTCATAACTGGCCTTATAGATATCCCCCTGGTCGTACAACTTCTGAAAAATGGCCGCAACCACTTCCTGGTGACGCGGTTCGGTGGTGCGGATAAAATCGTCGTAATCAACCTCCAATTGTTTCCAAAGATGTTTGAATCCCGCCACTACTTTATCCACATATTCCTGGGGCGTCTGCCCCCTGGATTTGGCGGACCGTTCAATTTTTTGCCCGTGTTCATCGGAACCGGTCAAAAACCGGGTGTCATAACCGGTCAGTTTTTTGAAGCGCGCCAGCGCATCTGCCGCTACCGTCGTATAAGCATGTCCGATATGCAGGTTATCACTTGGGTAGTAAATCGGTGTGGTAATATAAAACGTTCCCCTGGCCATATGAATTTTCTCCTCCCCCGATAAAGTCTACTCATTTTCATAGAGCAAATTCGCCCTTTAAGACGGCTTAATAGACCTTGGTGTTGAAGCTAGCTCGCTCAGAGTGCTTCGCGTCGAGTGAACTAAAGGCTCGTTTCGGGCGATATTGGACCGCCTTCAACTCACATCCTGTTACAGTTCAGGCCTGTATAACAAAAAACCCCCACCCCCATTATTTTTTGCGAGGGGCGGAGTTTTTAAACTTCCGCGGTACCACCCTTATTCACCGGTCCCTTGCGGAACCGGTCTCTACAGGTACGGGGAAGACGTTTTCCCGATACCTCAGCCTGGTAACGGTGCTGAAACCCGGCACCGCCTACTAAAGTTCGGCGGTGCAACTCCAGGGCCATGTTCGGCCGGTTTTTTCCGGCGGGTTCTCACCCTGCCCCGCTCTCTTTGCGGTACTCTGCCGGCTTACTCATCCCCTTCACAGCTTTTAAAAATCTTATAATATGTAAATACCAATGTAAAAATTTTAAACGAACGAGAACCACGTTGTCAAGTTTTAGCTGTTACTTAAAAAATTTGTAAGATTTTTAAGTAAAATATATTGACTTTTAATGGTATCGTTGGTACCATTTAGTTATGAAAATAACCTTTTTGTCGAAATTAGTTGAAAAGAGGGGGAAAGCAATTGAAGTCAACCGGTATTGTTAGAAAAGTGGACGAGCTGGGGAGAGTGGTTATACCGATCGAGCTGAGACGTACCCTGGGTATCGACGAAAAAGACGCCCTTGAAATTTATGTCGACGCTGAGAAAATTATTTTAAAGAAATACGAACCCGCATGTGTATTCTGCGGCAATGCTTCCGACGTCCAGCATTACCGCGGCAAGATGGTTTGCCGTGAATGCGCCACGGCCATGTTTCAAAACGCTAACGCCGGGTAGTGGTTAGTT
>DFAQ01000052.1:0-15924 GCA_002365865.1 Pelotomaculum sp. UBA3102 | reverse complement strand
TGGTTAGGTGGTTAGGTGGTTAGGTAGATAGTTTGGTTTAGCAGTTAACTGATACTGCAACAGCAGGAAACATACTCCTAATTTGAGAGAGACCTTGATGTCTCTCTTTTTACTTTTTATTACCCGCAAAAACGTCATAAAAAACGCCGTCAACGGGGGCCATCCGGCTCCTTTAATTTGACCAGTGCCCCGTACACTTCCCGCTTCGAAATACCATGCAACCGAGCCACCTCGCGCATAGCCTCTTTTCTCCCCATTCCTTTACTTTCCAGTAAAAAGACGTGGTCGACCGGACTCAATTTAAACCGGGCCACTTCTTTTTCCTGCCGTACTTCTTCACGGGAAGCACCCGCCACTACCAGTGTCAACTCGCCACAAGGCGGTTTTCTTGCAAAATGTGCTCTAATTTCTTCTATGGAACCTCTTATTATTTCTTCGTGTTTTTTAGTCAACTCCCTGGCCGCCGCCGCCCGGCGGTTTCCAAGCACCGCGCTGATATCGGCCAGAGTTTCCGGCAGGCGGTGCGGCGCCTCGTAAAAAATTAAGGTCTCGCGCCGGCGGCAAAGTTCCTGCAACATTTCCCGCCTGTTTTTTTTTACAGCGGGCATAAACCCAATAAAAACAAAAGCACCGGTAGGCAGTCCGGAGGCTACGAGAGCGGTTATACCGGCGCTGGGACCGGGAATGGGAATCACCGTAAAACCCCTTTCCAGTACCGGTACCACCAATTCCGCCCCGGGGTCGGAAATTCCCGGAAGACCCGCGTCTGATACCAGGGCGATATTTTTACCGGAGGCCATAAGTTCCAGCAGATATTTGACTTTTTTGCCGGGGCTGTGCCGGTGAAAACTTGTCAGCGGGGTATGGATCTGATAATGACTCAGCAATTTACGGGAACGGCGGGTATCTTCAGCCGCAATCAGATCAACCTCCCGCAGCACCCTTAATGCCCGGAGGGTTATATCCTCCAGGTTGCCGATGGGCGTGGCGCAAAGATAAAGCACACCGCTTGTTTTTTCAGCCAAAAAATTTCACCTCGCCAACCGATGGTTCCGGCGTTAACCGCTTTTGTCATGCCCGTCAGGTTCCATCTCTCTCCTCAAGAAGGCCATGCAAAAAAGGCATTCGCCGGTGCGCCTGCGCCCGAAGTGCAGGTTGCAGATATGAAACTCCTGATCGTAAAGCTCAAGCAGGTTTAAAAAACTACGGCCCGGAATACCGGATTCCCCGGCGGTACTGCCGGAACATTTTTCCCGGTAAGCAGTTGCCAGGTCTGCTCTGAGTTTGGCGTTTTCCTCCTCCAGTTCTTTGGTCCTGTTTTTTAACTCCTGCAATTCACCCAGTACGGAGTGTAATTTTACTTCCATCTCCCTGATTAATTTAAAATATGATTGCAATTAGAGTCTCTCCTCATCCACTTGTTCCACCAGCTCTTGCTGCTTTTCATTATTTTTATTCAGCCCGTTTTTTAAATTCACTTCCTTACGGTGATAATCCATTACGGTTTTACTTTCTTTTAACTCAACACTTACACTGTCCTTAAATATATTGAACCCGACTACCTTCCCTTCACCGTCGGGGGTTACAACCCATTTTCCCATCTCGGGAAAATTCTCCCGGGCATTTTCGTAAGTCTCATTTTCATATTTGAGACAACACATCAGCCTGCCGCAAATACCGGATATTTTGGTAGGGTTCAGGGAAAGGTTCTGGTCTTTAGCCATCCGGATTGAAACGGAGGCAAAATCAGACAACCAGGTGCAACAGCATAACTCCCTGCCGCAACAGCCAAGTCCGCCCATCATTTTTGCTTCGTCTCTTACCCCGATTTGTCTCAGTTCAATCCTGGTTTTAAAAATGGAAGCCAGATCTTTGACTAATTCGCGAAAATCAATACGCCCATCGGCAGTAAAGTAAAAAATTATTTTATTCCCGTCAAATGTCCGTTCGACATCTACAAGTTTCATGGGCAGGTTATGGATATCAATCTTTTCCAGGCATACCCGGTAAGCTTTTCTTTCTTTTTCCCGGTTCGTAAGCAGCTTTTCCCAGTCCCGGCCGCCGGATTTGCGGATAACTTTTTTAAGCGGCGCCACCACATCTTTTTCTTCCACAGCGAGGGGTCCCGATACTGTCAGGCCGTATTCAACCCCCCTTGCCGTTTCCACAATGACGCCGTCTCCCGGTTCCAGTTGTAGCTCGCCGGGATCAAAATAATATATTTTACCCGCTTTCTTAAAGCGCACCCCCACAACTGTAAATTTCACTTAAAACATACCTCCTTCTGTGGCAGCGGTAAACGGTTAACTATTCCTTAAATTCACTCCCGGCCAACTGCAGAAAAAGCGCTTCCATGGCCAGCCTGGTATTGGCGTTTGCCTCAATTTTACTTCTGGTGGCTTCTATACCTTCTATTATTGCCACCAAACGACCGGTTTCAAATCTTTCCGCACTCCCCGCCAACACCTCTGCCCGGTCCCGGTTAAATAAAACGGCGCCGGTTCCTGCCTCCCGTAAGACCAGCAAGTCCCGGTACCAGCAGGCAAGTATTTCCAATACGACCAAGGCCCTTTCTTTACTTACGCTTATTTTTTCCGCCGTTTCCATGGCTTCAACCAAACCGGCCTTACTTAATGCCTCCGCCAGTTCCAGCACCAGTTTCCGGTCTTCCTGGAAAGTTCCCGCGGTGTAAGCCAAAGCCCTCCCCAAGCTGCCGTCTGAAAGGGCCGCGTACAGGCGGGCATCTTTATCCGTAAAGCCATGCCGGCTGACCAGATTATCGATCAGCCCGGCGACCGGTATTTTCTTAAAATAATACTGCTGGCAGCGGGACAAAACCGTAGGCAGCAGTGCCCGGGGCCGGGAGGAAAGAAGAATAAAAACGGTATCTTCAGGGGGTTCCTCCAAAGTCATAAGCAGACAGTTGGCAGCCTCCGCGGTCATTGACTCAGCCTGGCGAATCAGATACACCTTGCGCCCCCCCTGGTATGATTTATAACTTACTAGGCGCAGGACCGACCTGATTTGGTCTATTTTAATGGAAGCACCGGAAGGCTGGAGCAAATTAAGGTCCGGGTGGTTCCGGCTCTCCACCTGCCGGCATTCCCTGCACTTTCCGCAGGCATCCCCCCGGACGGGACGGGAACACATAAGCGCCCGGACAAAAGCCAGGGCGGTTGTTTCCTTACCCACCCCCTCAGGACCGGTGAAGAGGTAGGCATGCGCTACCCGCTCGCCGGCAACGGCGTTCGTCAAGGCGGTCACTATCTGTTCATGCCCGATTATTTCCCGTAGAAAACGCATTCAAGACCTCCTCCGCCGCCTTTACAATATCTTGATGCACCTGCCCGACAGGCCTGCAGGCATTGATCACCCGGTAACGGCGTGAATCACGGGCGGCCAGGGTCAGGAACCCGGACCTGACCCGGCGGTGGAAAGCGCCCGCCTCCCCTTCAATCCGGTCAATTTCCCTGCCGGACCGGTTGAGCCTGTCCATTCCGTGCTCACGGCAAAAATCCAAGATTAGAACCAGCTCCGGAACCAGACCACCGGCAGCCGCCAGGTTCACCTGCTCCAGCAGGCCCACCTCCATACCCCGGCCAAACCCCTGGTAAGCCAGGCTGGAGTCAATGAACCGGTCGCACAACACCACTTTCCCCTCCGTCAGCGCCGGCAATATCACCTGGGCCACGTGCTGGGCCCGGGCCGCCGCGTAAAGGAAGGCTTCGGCCATGGGAACCAATTCGCTGTATTGCGGGTTTAACAAAAGTTCCCGGATTTGTTCCCCAACTCTGGTGCCTCCGGGTTCCCTGGTGACCCGCACCGGAAAACCCCGACCGGTCAGGTGTTCGGCCAAAAGTTTCAGCTGGGTGGTCTTCCCGGAGCCGTCAATTCCTTCAAACACAATAAACTTGCCTGTCATAGCAATCCTTTCACCCTGTTTTAATTGACAGATCTATTCTACCACAACTTTGACGGTTTTTAACTCCGGATCCGATGCGCCCTGGCAGTGCAGGCCCATTCTTTTCACCAGTGAAAAATATTCATATATTTCCGGTGTTATTTCTTCCCCGGGATTGACGACCGGAATGCCGGGCGGGTAAACTGCCACCGACTCCGCGCATATCCTGCCCCTTGCTTCCGGCATGGAAACCCTTGCGGCCGGGGCGAACCAAGCATCTCCAGGTTTCATCCTTTTTATGACGCCGGCCGGCGCGCGGGGCAACCGTACCCGGTCGCGATGCTGCTCATACCGGGCGGCGATATCCTCCAACGCGCCGGCCAGGGCTTCGCAATCCTCCCGGACAGTACCGACGGACACAACGGCAACTATATTTACGGCGTCGGCCATTTCCACGTATACATGATAACGCTCCGTCAGCAGCTTGTTTACCTGGTAACCGGCCAACCCCAGCCCCCGAACGGAAATCACCACCCGGCACGGGTCCAGCCGGCACGGTTCCGGCAGGTGTTCCGCCGTTAAAACCTTTAATCCCCTGACCACGGAAAGTTTCTCCCTTAACCACCGGGCCAGCTCCAGCGCCCGTTCCAGAAGCCCCTTGCCGTACAGTGCCATCTGCCGCCGGGCCAGGTCCAGGGAAGCCATCAGCAGGTAAGAGGGACTGGTGGTCTGCAGGAGATTCAGGGCGGCGGTAATGCTGCCGGCATCAACCCGGCTGCCCTGCAGGTGCAGCATGGAGCTCTGGGTAAGGGAACCGCCAAGCTTGTGAGTACTCTGTACGGCCGCGTCAGCACCGACAGCCATGGCATCCTCCGGCAGTCCGGGTCCAAAACGCAAGTGGGCCCCGTGGGCCTCATCCACCAAAACCGGCCGGTCCTGGTCGTGAACCGCCCGGACCATCTCCCGGAGGTCTCCCGCAACCCCGTAATAATTGGGCCGTACCGCCAGGACAGCCGCCACATCGTCATTTTCTTCAAGCAACCGGCAAACCTCCCGATTCGGCACCCCGCAGTCAACCCCAAAACCGGGTATGACTTCAGGCATTACGTAGACCGGATCCGCCCCTGAGATAATCATACCGCTTATAACCGACCGGTGGGCATTCCTGGGCACGATAATTTTACGCCGGCCGGCAACCGCCAGGAATAAAGCCTGAATACCGGCGGTAGTACCATTTACTAAAAAAAAACTCCGGCCGGCCCCGTAAATCTCTGCGGCAAGTTCCTGGGCCGCGGCAATGGGCCCCGCCGGATTATGCAGGTCGTCCAACCCGGGTATTTCAGTCAGGTCCAGTTCAAACAACGCTTTCCCCGAAAGAGAAACCAGTCCTTCCGGAAGTCCGCGTCCCTGACGGTGACCAGGCACGTGCAACACGGCCGGTTTTTTTGCCGCATGACGGTATAACACTTCGAACAACGGGGCTTTACATTGTTGTTCAATCAAAACAAAACCTCCAAAAAAATATCTGAAAAAACAATATTTACCGGATTTTAATTTTATCATAAAACACCTGCCGTTACCAAGACCATCCTGAATTATTGCCATTAGTTTAACCTTATAGAGAACAGGTTCACGGTCACAATAAAAATAAAATATTTTTTTAAAAGGTGTGATATTTATGACTCAAAGAGGGTCCTGGAAGGTTGATGAAAAAAAACTGTCCCAAAAATACCGCACCGATGTCGGCCGGTTGATCAGGGCGTGGAAAAACGGCCTCTCAGACCCCGAAATTACCTCAAGAACCGGTATTAAGCCGTCCACCTTGTTTCTTATCAAACAGGATATTGAGCTGGCCCACAGGCGCTACCGCCTGGCACAAAAAAACCAGGCGCAGACACCCGGCGGTTAATACCAGATTTTCTTCAACCCCCACCTGCAATAATCATAATCGGGGTCGTTCCTGGATAACAATAAGATCCTGGCTTCACATTCCGGACAGATGTAACAGCCTCTGACATAAAGGCCCCGGCCGGTTTCCCGCCGTAATTGGCGGCAAATTATACAAGCAGAAGATGGTACTGTCGCCATCGTTTCACCACCTGAAATAAATGTCGCTGAGCTCATAAAAAAGACCACTTACCTCAGCATATGCAGGGAGGCTGTTCGAGGTGCCATAACCCCTCCGCCGGGGTTTTTAATGGATTCGGCCCAGGAAATGCACTTTACCGGGCATTTTTCCACACATAACCCACAACCCTTACACAAACCGGGGAAAAGAGTCCAAAAACTCTTTTCCAGTTCTATAGTTCTCGGACTGAATTCAACGGTCATAAAAAATCCTCCGTAAAGACCTTTTGGATTTATTTTATCTACCCGGCCCCTTTGGAACTATTCATAAATTTCCGGATAAGGGGCCTCCCTGCTCAAACCACCGGGGATAACCGGAGCGTCCTGATGCAACCGTACCAGTTCTGTTCCCCGGTGCAGCGCTTTAAAGTTTAAATCGCGGAGTTCCGGATTTTTCTCAAACTTGTAGCCCAGCTTTTTTTCAATGGCCGTCCGGGCGCGCTCAAGGGAAATGACTCCGGTCGCTCCTACTACCGCACCCAGAATAATAATGTTGAACACCCGGGGATGAAACTCATTTTTTGCCACTTCAACGGCCGGTATGCCCAACACCCTGGCCGCGTTTTCCGGCAGTACTCCTTCCAGGTCACGAATCCCGCTTTCGTAAATAAAGGTCGTTTCCGGCCCCGTATATTTCCTGGTGCGGTGCACGGCGCGGTCACTTAACGCCACCACGACATCCCCCCGCTGAAATTTGGGGGCTCCTATCGGACCCTTGTCTTTGATCTGGACATAGGCGACCGACACCCCGCCCCTTTGTTCCACCCCGAAGTTGGGGATATACAGGGCCTGTCTTCCTTCTTCATCAACCGCTTCGGCGATGATCCCCGCCACTGACTGTACTCCCTGGCCTCCTTCTCCGGCCAAAACAATCCTGGTGGTTTCATCCATTTGCCCTAACCTCCCCCCGGCCCGCTCCCGGGAGCTTGACTTCGCCCAATTTAAAATACCGGGGTAAATCTTTTTCAATGAAATTCCAGGTTTCCGCCGCGTCGGTACGCCAGTTGGTAGGACACGCGGACAGGGCTTCCACGAAGGAAAAACCTTTCCCGGCCAACTGGTTCTCCAGGGCCTTTTTTAAAAAACCTTTAAGTTGTCGTAAATTGGCGATACTGCCCCTGGCGACGTATGCCCCCTCCCTGGTGACGGCGGAAACCATCTCCGGCCCCAGCAGCGGATACCCCGTATCCTCCGGATCCCGCCCGTAGGGCGAGGTTTCTGTTTTTTGGCCGGGCAGGGTCGTGGGGGCCATTTGGCCGCCGGTCATAGCGTACTGGGTATTGTTGGCCAGAACCACGGTGATTTTTTCATTACGCGCGGCCGAACTAACAATATGCTGGACTCCGATGGCATAACCGCCCCCGTCGCCCATATAAGCAATGCAGACAAGCTCCGGCCGGGCTCTTTTTATACCGGTCATTACCGGCGTGGTGCGGCCGTGATGGGTCTGGACCGTATCAAGATTGAAAAAATCCCAGGCTAACAGGGAGCATCCTATGTCGCAACCGAACACAACCCGTTCCTGGATGTCCAGTTCGTCAACGGCCTCTCCCAGGCACTTTAAGATCAATCCGTGGCCGCATCCCGGGCAAAATTTGTGGGGCTTGGTTTCAACCCGCCAACTACGCGGCATTACAGGCTGCGGGTACATGGCAGGCCTCCTTTGCATAATTATTGCTCTAGAAATAGCACGTCTCTGAAAAGCTATATCAGTTCCTTGATTTTTGCTTCCACTTCCCCGGCAGTAATCCCGATACCGGGTTTCAAGAAGGTCAATATTTCTACGGCCGTACCGCTGGCCGCCTCTTTAAGCAACCTCGCCAACTGGCCGTAAGAAGACTCCACAACCAGGATCTTTTTCACCCCTGAAGCCAGGTCCCGGACCTGGGTTACCGGCAAGGGCCGCAGGGTAACCGGTCTGAAGCACCCTACCTTCAAGCCCTGTTCCAGGAGTTTTTCCACCGCCTCCCGGACCGCCCGGAAAACCACCCCGTGCGCCACCACCGCCAGGTGCGCGCCTTCAATACCGTATGACTGGTACTCGGCAACCTCCGGCACGATTTTTTCGTACTCCCGGGCGTCACCGGTCACTTTTTCATAAAGTTCTTCTTCCAGGTTGAAAGTATTCCGGTGCTGGGACGGCAGCCTGTCTTTGCTCGGCACACCTTCCCGGCCCACAAAAGGCTCCGGTTCCGTAAGTTCGATCCCCCGCGCTGCCGGGTCGTAAATGGTCAGGGATTCCCGCATTTTGGCCTGGTAGCCGTCTCCGAGTACAAAAGTGGGAAAGCGATACTTCCAGGCGGTGTTAAAGGCCTTAATGGTGTAGTCAAAAAGGTCCTGGTGGCCAGCGGTGGAATAAACCACCCGCATTCCTTCCCCGTTCCCGCCCGTGGCGGTCAAAGTAACCTCCTGCTGGGAGTATATGACGGTGGCCGTGGACGGCCCACCCCTCTGCTGCACCACTACCACGGTGGGCAGGCGCATCATTTCGGCCATGGACATGGGTTCCTGCATCAAAACGTTGCCGGGTCCCGCCGTGGCCGTGAATGCCTTGCGGCCGGCCATCACGCCTCCAATGGTCGTAAAACCGGCGGAAAGCTCATCTTCGGTCTGCAGGAACCTGTTACGAACAAATTCGCCCTTTAAGGCAACATATTATACCTTAGTGTTTCATCATAGCATCAAACTATATACTTTCCTAAATACAAGAACATATTCGCCCTTTAAGGCGGCTTAATAGACCTTGGGGTTGAAGGTGGCGGGACCATGTTTCCACTGCTAATTTACCCACGATCATAAATAAATATAATTTTTTCGGAAACATCAGCAAAATATAAAAATGTTATAATATTAGACAGGAAAAATAGAAGGGTATTGAATACCTGCGGCGGGGTGAAGCGGTAAATGGCTAAAACCTTGCGGTGGCCAAGCTCGTTAAGGAAACAAGCAAATCAAATCCAGGCTAAAGAACGCAGGAACTCGTTTAAAATTTACGGGTTGTGCCTGATAGCCGTTTTAGTTTTATATTTTGCGGCTAAACCATATCTCAGTCCTGAGCTCAGGTTTTACGTATCAATATCCGGTATTTTAACGATCATTACCGTTATTGCAGGCCGTAAAAGCCTCTCCTCCGGTCATAAGCGCGACAAACTGCTGAAAGGCCTGCACGGGGAATTGCTTGTCGCCCGTGAACTGGACCGGCTTCCCGAAGGATGGTTCATAATTAATGACCTCGTGGTGGGCGGGGTCCAAATCGACCACGTTGCCGTAAGCGCCGGGGGGATTTTTTGCCTGGAAACCAAGAACTGGAACAATGCGGGCTGCGATGAGAACGGCGTCTGGTACCGCTTCCACCTGGGCCGTTGGCTGCCCCTGGACGAAAGTCCCGCCGGGCAAAACATCAACCATGTCCGGGCACTGAAAAATTATTTAAAAAGAAAATTTGGTTTGCATTTAAAAATATATTCCGTCGTGGTGCTGGCCTATCCTGACGGTAAATTCAACCTCAAGTCAAGAGTGGTGCCGCCCGGAGAATCCAGGATCTGCCTGCCTTCTGAGTTACGCCGGTTTCTGCTGCAACACGGCGGCACCGCACTGTCCCCTGAAGTAATACCTAAGATTGCACGCGCCCTGGCCAAAACTTAATCAGGAATTTCATAACCCAGGTGCTTAAAAGCACTGTGACTGACCTTGCGGCCGGCCGGAGTCCGGTTTACAAAACCGGTTTTTAACAGGTACGGTTCCACCATATCCTGCAGCGTTCCGGCCTCTTCATTCAGAGTGGCAGCGATCGCGTCCACACCGGCAGGTCCGCCTTTATATTTTTCGATAATTGTTTTTAAATACGCTATATCCAGCGCATCCAGACCTAGCGCGTCAATACCTTCCAACTCCAGGGCTTTGACCGCCGTCTCTTCGTCTATCGTTCCCCCGCCCAGGACCTCCGCGTAGTCCCGCACCCGGCGCAAAAGCCGGTTGGAGATTCTCGGCGTTCCCCGGGAACGCCTGGCAATCTCAAAAGCTCCCTTTTCGTCAAGCGGAATTTTGAGTATTTGGCTGGATCTTTTGATAATCTCGCACAGTTCCTCCGGCGTATAAAAGTCTACATGGTAAATAATACCAAACCGATCGCGCAGGGGAGCTGAAAGCAGACCGGCCCTGGTGGTCGCCCCCACCAGGGTAAACTGCTTTATGTTTACCTTGATCGTCTTGGCAAACGGCCCCTTGTCCACGATAAAATCAATTTTAAAGTCTTCCATGGCGGAATATAAAAATTCTTCCACCGGCCGGGGCAGGCGGTGAATTTCATCGATAAACAATACATCCGCCAACTGCAAATTGGTAAGAATCCCCATCAGGTCTCCGCTGCGCTCAATCGCCGGACCCGAGGTGCAGATTATGTTCGCATCCATTTCGTTGCTGATAATATGCGCGAGGGTTGTCTTGCCGAGGCCGGGCGGCCCGTAAAGTAAAACGTGGTCCAGGGGTTCACCCCTCATTCTGGCCGCCTTAAGGGAAATCTCCAGGCGCACCAGCAAATCTTTCTGACCGATATAGTCAGTCAGCCTGACCGGCCGCAAGGACCACTGGAACTTTTCCTCACCCGGTTGCTCACCGGTCTCCACTAAACGAAGCCTGGTCAAAAGCCTCACCTCTTCTGCAGGAAGTTAAACCTGTTTTTATATATTTCCTCCAATATTTCTTCCGCCGTCTGAAAGTGACGGTTTCCAGACACGGTCTCTTTAATCATTTTTTTTGCCTCCGCCATATTATATCCCAGTTGAAGCAAGACCTGAACCGCCTCGTCTTCGGTTCCGGCAGCAGCTTCCGGAGCAGCCCGGCGGCTTTGAGCACCTTCAACTTCGTCCGGAACGAGGGAAAAACCGGCAACCTTACCGTGCAGCGAGGCAATTATTTTCCTGGCCGTCCTTTCACCAATGCCCTTGAGGTTTTTGAGCGTGTCGACGTCCGAACCTTCAATCGCGCGGGCAATAGTCGCCACGGGCATATTTATGGCGACCAGGGCGGTTTTGACCCCGACGCTGTTCACACTGGTAAACAATTGAAAAAATTCCTTTTCCAGCTCGTCTTTAAACCCGATCAGCACCGGCGTTAAATAACCGCCGGCCATACTGCTTTCAATATAATAAACGGTATGCAGCGAGATACTGTCGCCCGCATTTTTAGACTGCAAATGCTCCCTGGTGAAAGACGTCAGGTATACCTCGTAGGTGACACCGGCAACATCGATAAAAACTCCTCTCCGGCTGAGCCCGGCGTAAGCACCGCTTATTTTGGCAATCATTTTAAAACCTCCCGGATCATGCCGGCAGTCAATTAATAAAAAATAACGCTTTTCCCGGCATGAGAAATGTGACAAAGAGCTACCGCAATGGCGTCTGCTATATGGTCCGGCCGGGGTGGTTCAGCAAACCCGAGTGCCGATTGAATCATCCTTTGCACCTGTTCTTTTGTGGCACCGCCCACCCCCGTTACTGATTGTTTTACCCTGGTCGCCGGGTAATGATAAACCTTCAAGCCCGCCCGGGCGGCCGCCAGCAGGCACACGCCCCTTGCATGCGCCATTTGCAATGCGGTCCTGGGGTTTTTGTAACTGGTAAATAATTCTTCAACGGCAACCACACCGGGCTTAAATTCAGCCAAGATCTCTTTCAGGCCGGAATAAATTTGTTTCAGCCTCTGCTCCAGGACCGCCTCCGGGTGCGTCCTGATGATCCCTCCTTCGACCAGGTGCAAAGAAGCATTTTCCAGACAATCCAGAACGGCATAACCCGACACGGCCAACCCCGGGTCGATTCCCAAAACACGCGGCATGACAGTCATTAAATCACGGCTTCCATAGAATTCCTGAGACTAATATACCAAACACAGGTTCTGAAATCAATGCTTAAATCCCCAAATAAAAAACGGAACAGAAATTCTGTTCCTCCAATGCAACCCTTGGGAACAAATCCACCCTCCGGGCGATTCAACAAACCTTGGTGTTGGAGGTAGCGAGCGATGTTGCGAGAGCGTCGCAAGTGAATTAGGCGAAGTTAAGGAAGCGATATTGGATGAGCGGCCAAGGATGGCCGCGAAAGCCTGAAACGCAACAGGATGTGAGTTGAAGGCGGTCCAATATCGCCCGAAACGAGCCTTTAGTTCACTCGACGCGAAGCACTCTGAGCAAGCTGCCTCCAACACCAAGGTATTTTATTATAACCGGCGATCAGACCACAAAAAAGTAATTAACCAGCACCAGCAGGACCACTCCCGGCAGTTGAAGAATCCCGGCAGTTAAAACCGTTACCGGGTTAATAGCGATATGGAACCCAAATTGCCCGAATAAAATATTGATTACGGCCAGCAACCCTCCTCCCAGCAAGATCCAGGCAGCCAGGCGGATCAAAAATCTCAAGGGCCGGAACAAAACCGTCCCTACCAGGTAAAGTCCCAAAAGACCGGCCAGACCTGTAAAAACCAATTTCCATTCCAAGGCCGTCACCTCCCTGGTAATATTATATGGCCCCGGATGGAAATTATTACTAGATCATTTGCTGCCTGCCATCCATCGCCTTGCCGAGAGTAACTTCATCGGTATATTCCAGCTCGGCACCTACGGGCAGCCCGTGTGCGATCCTGGTCACGTAAATACCCAGCGGTTTAATCAGGCCGGCCAGGTAAAGGGCGGTGGCATCCCCTTCCACGTTGGGATTGGTGGCCAGGATCACTTCTTTTACCGTCCCGCCCTCAAGGCGCTTTAAAAGCCCCCTGACATTCAGCTGCTCCGGACTTATTCCTTCCATCGGAGATATGGCCCCGTGCAACACGTGATAAAGGCCCTTGAACCCCCGGGTCTTCTCCATGGCCACAATATCCCTGGGACGTTCCACCACGCAAATGACATCACGGCTGCGCCGCCCGTCACCGCAGATAAAGCAGGGGTCGCAATCGGTAAAATTACCGCACACGGAACAGCGGTGAACGGTTTTTCTGGCCTCTTCGATGGCCCGGGCCAGGTTATAAGCAGTTTCTTCCGGAACATTCAAAAGATGCATGGCCAGGCGCTGCGCTGTTTTCGGACCGATACCGGGCAGTTTGGCCAACTGATCGATCAGCCGGGCAACGGGTTTGGCATAGTAATTCATAATTACTACAGGCCGGGTATTTTCAGGCCGCCGGTAAGCTTGCCCATCTCCCGGGCCACCATATCCTGCGCCTGTTTTAAAGCTTCATTGACGGCGGCCAGAACCATATCCTGGAGCATTTCCACGTCTTCCGGATCCACGGCCTCGGGCTTGATTTCCAATGAAACGATCTCATTCTGGCCGTTGGCAATAACCTTGACCGCCCCGCCCCCGGAAGTGCTTTCCACCGTCCTGCCGCTCAGCTCTTCCTGCAATTTCACCATTTCCTGCTGCATCTTCTGGAATTGCTTCATCATTTTATTCATAATGACTAATTTACCCCTTTCATTTTTCTTTTAAATATATCATAAACCCGGCCGGCAATTAAAACAAACCCTCTTCCGTGTCTTCCAAGTTTACCTCTTCACCTTCGAAACGCCGCTTCACATCTGCAGCGGATTGCTTCACAACCGGCTGTCTTTCAGGAAAACCAGCACCGGCCCGGCAATATTTAAAAGCGATCTGCCAGTTCCCTTCCCAAAACCTTGCCAGCAGGCTTTCCAGATATTCTTTATTTTCGGCACGCTCGGCCATGTTTTTTGCCAGCGTTTCACCTTCCCAAAAACCGATCACCAGGCACCGGCCTTTTGCCGTTAAGGGAACGGCCTTTTGATAATTATAGTAGAGCGACACGCGTTCCTTGCGCAGGGTATCCATGATCCTGCTCCAGGTCTTTTTGAGCTGCTCCCGGGATACCGCTGCTGCTTCCCCGGCGGTACCCGCTTCTTTTGCCGCAGGTTCTTCCGGCTGATGTGCCCGTACCACCGGCCCGGTCTTCGGCGCCTCCCCGGGCCGGTCCGGACGCGTTCCGGTTGCCGGTGCGGCCTTCTGCCGGGCTGCTTGTGCCGCAGCTTTCGGCGCCGCACCACTCCCTGCATTATTCAACCTGTCCTCAACGGCACTCAGCCGGGCGGCAAATTCGGAAAAGTTATCCGGCACGCCGGGCCGGCAGGCCTTGACCAGGGAAACTTCAAGGACAATCCCCGGCAGGTTGCTGAACTTCATGCCCTGCTCCGCGCCGGCCATGATTTCGACTGCCCGCACCAGCCGCCCTTCCGAAAACTTCGCTGCCGTAACCGTAATTTGCTCCGGGTCACCCCAGGTTTCACCGGCCGCGGTACCGGGAGAAATTTTCTCCAAAAGCAGCACCCTCAAGTATGCGGCCAGTTCCCTGGCAAAGAGGCGCAGGTCCTTGCCCTCTTCCGCCAGTTCCGCCGTCAAGCGCAAGGCCTGGCCGGCATCCCCGCCGGCCAGGTACTCCGCCATCCGGTGCAGGGCATCCCCCCGCACCGTCCCCAGGATATTGTGAACGTCCTCCGCAGTTACTTTCATCCCCCCGAAGGCGGCTCCCTGGTCCAGGATGCTCAAGGCGTCCCTCAGGCCGCCTTCGGCCGCCCTGGCGATCAGCCTCAAAGCCCCGTCCTCGACTGTCAGCCCGGCCCCTGCAGCCACTTCCTGCAACCTGCCGATTATGTCCGCCGGGACGATCCGCCTGAAATCAAAGCGCTGGCAGCGGGACAATATGGTCAGCGGCACCTTGTGGGGCTCGGTGGTGGCCAAAACCAATACGGCATGCCGCGGCGGTTCCTCCAGCGTCTTCAAAAGCGCATTGAAGGCCTCGTTGGTAAGCATGTGCACTTCGTCGATTATGTAGACTCGAAATTTTCCGGCAGCGGGAGCAAACTTTATTTTTTCTCTGAGGTCCCTAACCTCGTCGATCCCGCGGTTGGAAGCCGCATCCACCTCAATAACGTCCAGGGAAAGACCTGCGCTGACGGACTTGCAACTATCACACCGGTTGCATGGTTCAGCGCCCTCCCGGCGGGAGCAGTTCAGCGCCTTGGCCAGCACTTGCGCGGTGGTGGTTTTACCGGTTCCCCGTGCCCCGCAAAAGAGGTAGGCATGTCCCACCCGGCCGGTTTCCACGGCGTTTTTCAGTGTCCGGGTAATGTGATTTTGCCCGATTATTTCCCCGAATGTCCGGGGCCTCCATTCCCTGTACAGAGCCAGATATGCCATTATTGTTCTCTCCGGTTTCCAGACAAATTTTTGGCTATATACTTCTCCATCAAAGGCTCATTTCCTCTTGACGGAATTAAAACAAAACAGCCGCCCCCATTCAAGGGAGGCGACCCAAAATTAAGGCCGTGCACCTGCCTTCGAATATTAACTTCCGGGCGATACTCCCACAGGTAGCTCGAACCAGGCACCCTCGCGGCACCCGGAGGATTTCCCTTAGTGCTGCTTCCGCCAGGACCTGACACGGTTCAGGAAGCTCCGTCGCGCAAGACCCGGTCTTCTACACCCCTTACGGGAGCCGGACCCCACAAGCTATATCCTCGGACCGGAATTCAACCCCGCTCCAGCGGTTTGCGGGTACAGGGCACCGCTACCTCCCCGTCTAGCACGGCCAATTTTTTAAAATTAAGAGGCAGTCCGTCCTGTATGTCCTGCCCCCGCATTAACTGAACCTGGCGGAGAGAGTGGGATTCGAACCCACGAGACGGTTTCCCGTCCACACGCTCTCCAGGCGTGCGCCTTCATCCACTCGGCCATCTCTCCGTGCACTACTGAATAAACCGTTCAATTTTATAGCAACGTACCTTTAAAGAACTGCTGCCATAACTAAAAGTATCTTCATTATACATTTAATTTTAAGTGAGTGCAAGCATTTTGCCTCCCCCGCACCACGGCGAATTCATGAACCCA
>DFAQ01000003.1:25541-40922 GCA_002365865.1 Pelotomaculum sp. UBA3102 | reverse complement strand
CTTCCTCCGCCCTGAATGAAATACTGTTTAAACCTGGACACCGCCTGTTCCTGCAGGTAAGTTTCCTCCCCGTAAAAAAGGTAAACCGGGGCAACCACCCCCCGCTTCAGGCTGTTCATTAATTCTATAAAATAATTCATATGCCGCCGGCCCCCAGACGCCAGTTATTTACAAAGCTTGTAAAGCACATTTCCTTGCTGAGATAAACGGCAGGGACCTTTTTTACCTGCCGAGCCTAGATTCCACTGCCGACACTTTGCCGTCCATGGTTAATTTCTTATCACGCCGGTCGTCGATACGAACGGTGGTAACCACCCTGGCGCAGCCTTTGGCAAAAGGCTGTTCGTGCATTTGCCGGACTACTTCCCACACCCGGTCCAATTCCCCTTCAATAATGGTTCCCATCGGAGTCAGCCGGTAGGTAATCCCCCCGGCCTGTTTCAATACTGCCACGCACCCGGCCACGTACTCACTGAGACTGGCGGAAGGCGTCCCAACCGGTACTACGGATACTTCCACCACAACCATCCACGTCACCTCTCTCCTGATATTTGCTTTCATTATATTAAACCCGGAACTCCTTTACAACGGACGGGCTATGCCAAAAACAAAAGACACCTGTTTTCCGGGGACGATATTTTAATTTGCATGAATATTATGATAACATATAATCACCCGGAATTTAATTTTCCGGACTTCTAAAGACAAAGGAAGATTTAAAATGACTCCCTTAAATCATGGCAGCCTTACCTCTGACAACCGGGCCGCGGAACGAAAGCAAATGGTCGAGAAACAGCTGGTACCCCGGGGGATAAAAAATGAAGCCGTGCTTAAGAGCATGCTCAGGGTGCCGCGCCACCTGTTCGTGCCTGACCGGGTCCAGGCGTTTGCCTATCATGACGGGCCGCTGCACATCGGGGAAGGACAGACCATCAGCCAGCCTTACATCGTGGCCTTGATGCTGGAACTGCTGGCACCGGCCCCGGCAGACCGGGTCCTGGAAATCGGGACCGGTTCCGGCTACGCCGCGGCCGTTCTGTCCCGCTTAACCGCAATGGTTTACACCATCGAACGGCTGGCAAACCTGGCTGACAAAGCAAGGGCCCGCTTCCGGGCCCTGAAATACGACAACATCGAGGTCCGCGTCGGGGACGGAACCCGGGGCTGGCCCGGGGAAGCACCGTTCGACGGCATTATAGTATCGGCGGGGGCCCCCGTAATTCCCCGGACTTTACGCGAACAGATGAAACCGGGCGGGCGCCTGGTAATTCCCGTGGGAGACAAGAACCACCAGGAACTGCTCCTAGTGCGGCGCAAACCGGACGGCGGGTTTACCGAGGAGATTTCGGAAGTAGTTTGCTTTGTCCCGCTTATCGGCCAGGAAGGCTGGGACAGTTAGTTTATTTTCTGCTCTGAAGCACAAACGACTGCAGGGCGCCGTCCCGGTTAAAAAGTTTCTGGTAAGAAAGACCGACCAGAATCAGGCAACCCGTAGCCACCGCGGCGGTAATCATCAACATAACTACGATCTGGTACCTGACGGCGTCCCGCGGGTCGGCACCGCCCAGGATCTGGCCGGTCATCATGCCCGGCAGGCTGACCAACCCGACGACCATCAACGAGTTAATGGTCGGAGTCATACCGGCCCTGACAGCTTCGCGGACAGTGGAACGGACAGCCTCCCAGGGTGTCGCACCGAAAGTCAGCCTGGCCTCTATTTCCGCCGCGCGCGACCTGACTTCACTGTAGAGCCGGTCCAGTGAAAGAGCGATACCGTTCATGGTATTACCGAGGATCATGCCGAAAATGGGTACAACGATCCTGGCTGAATACCAGGGGTCCGGAGAAATAATTAACACGGTGACAATGGAACCGGCCAGGTAAGTACTGGCCAAAAGGGATAAAAACGCCAGCACGGTAGGATAATCGGGAACGTTCGGGGTTCTCTTCACAGCAGTTTTTGCAGCGACATAACACATCAGGGTGATAACCGCAACCACCAGCCAAAAATTGTTGCTTCTAAAAATGTAGACCAGCGCGTAACCCACCAGGGTCAGCTGGACAAAAGTGCGCACGGTACCCCACACCAGCGCCCCCAGCAGGCCCAGTCTTAAAAAAGAGGAAATCCCGCCTGCGATAAGGACCAGGAGTACCGTAAACGCCAGTTGCAGATTTGAGATCGGAATAATTGAGGAATCCACTGTTGATGCCCCTCTTTCACCCGGGATTTTCAGGCGGTAATGTCCAGAAATGAAAACCTGCCCAGATACTTATAATCACCATCGTGGGAAACAAGCACGGCAGCACGGCCGGAAGCGTTCAACCAACCGGACAACACCCCGTAGAAAGCCTCCCGGGACTTCCCGTCCAGGGGAGCGGCCGGTTCATCCAGCAGTAAAACACTCGGCCCGACAAGCAGTGCCCTGGCAAAAACCAGCCGGGCCGCCTCGCCGCCGGACAGCGTCCGCGCATCCTGCCGCAGGAAACCGGGTTGTGAAAGCAGCAGTTTTTCCAGGTAGACTTTTGCCCGTTCAAGGTCAAAAGTCTTTTTTCCCCTGAGCATGCGCGACTCGAAAGGCAGGGCCAGGTTATCCGCTACGGTCCCGTCGAAAAGGACGGGCTTCTGGGCAACATAATGTACCTCAGACCGCCACTCCGTACCCGGAATCTCCCGCCAACTCCGCCCCTTGAGGAAAGCCTCCCCGCCTATACAGGGCTGCAGCCTGGCCAGGATCCGGAGCAGAGTGGACTTCCCGGCTCCGGAAGGCCCGCGCACCACCAGCACTTCCCCGCCGGCAACGGAACCGGATACCGCAACCTCCCGCTTACGTTCCATGCCCAGGGAATATCTCAGGTTATTAAAATTAAAAAGCAATCCTTATCTCTTCTCCTTCCGTTGCTACAATTATAACATCAGCACCCGGGTTTATTCTATAAATAAACAATATTTACAACCGGCCGGCAAAGTGATATCATTACAATATCATAATGAAATTAATCAGGTGGGAGGCGGGCCGGATGGTCGAGCGCAAAGCATGGAAGTTAAACGGTTTTCTGGGTATTTTAATAATCCTGTTATTAATTGGAGCGGCAATCTATTTAGCGCAAGTGTCTGTTATGGTCACGATTTTCTTCATTGTTGCCGCGGCATTGCTGTGCAGCGGTATTACTACGGTGCAGCCCAACGAAGCCAAGGTACTGACATTTTTCGGGCGTTACGTGGGCAGTATCCGGGAAAACGGTCTGTGGCTCACAGTGCCGGTAACGTTCCGGACCAAGATTTCACTGCGGGTCCGCAATTTCAACAGTAAGATCCTCAAAGTAAACGATGTGGAAGGAAACCCCGTTGAAATCGCCGCCGTAATCGTTTTTAAATTTGTCGATTCTGCTAAAGCGGTTTTTGACGTTGACGACTACGAAGAGTTCGTCGAGATCCAGAGTGAAACCGCCCTGCGCCATGTTGCCGCCAAGTACCCGTATGACACCTTTGAACTGGAGGGATATTCCCTGCGCGGCAACGCCGAGGAGGTAGCCGGCGAACTGGCCCGAGAACTGCAGGAACGGCTTTCCCTTGCCGGGGCCAAAGTAATAGAAGCGCGCCTGACCCACCTGGCATACGCCACGGAGATTGCCAGCGCGATGTTGCAGCGCCAGCAGGCGGCGGCAATCCTGGCCGCCCGGCAGAAGATCGTGGAAGGAGCCGTGGGGATGGCTCAAATGGCCATTGCCCGGCTGCAGCAGAACGGTATTGTCGAGCTGGACGAGGAGCGGAAAGTAATGATGATTAACAATCTCCTGGTGGCAATTGTTTCTGACCGGGCCGCTCAACCGGTGATTAACACCGGAAGTCTTTATTAGTCTGGAAGGTTATTAATGACTGCCAGAAAAAATTTCCCTTTGCGGATTGACCCCAAACTTTACCGGACTTTGGAACGCTGGGCCGCCGACGAATTCCGCAGTGTAAATTCGCAGATCGAATTCCTGCTGCGTGAAGCGGTATTACGCGCCGGGCGGCTGCCGGGGAACAGTTCTGCGCAAAAAGACGACCACGGAAAGAAAGACTGATATTTTTGTATGAATTTTACACCGTTAAAGCAAAGACACCTTTGAGCTCAAAGGTGTCTTTGCTTTAACGAATGAATAAACTGAGACTGAACAAAGCTGTTGGGCAAGGTAAAGCAGCTTGGTATATAATGGTTATTACATGGAATAATAACCATACAGCTTTTTTAAGTTTTTTATTTATGGGAGTGTATTAACAATGAAAAAACACTTGATTTTTTTTCTGATTATGTGTTTAATTCCGGCTGCGGCAGCTTGTTTCAGCTACCGGGGATGCGTCAGTAACCAGGACAGCTACCGGTTTAACTATTCACAGCCGAAAGAAATACATTATTCCGAAATTAAAACCAGGCAAGACGCCGTTAAATTTCTGCGGACCAAGTTTTCAATATCAGAGTTGCTGGGATTCAAAAAGATGGTTCAGGACGGGTTGACCGCCCAAGAAAAAGCTGAACTGAAAAGTATCTTCCAGTCCCGCCTCAGCGACCAAGAATACGATGCGGTTTATACTTTTATGTTAAGCGAAATTAATGAATGATAAACCACCAAAGCCTATTTTTTAATATACCTAATTAATGAGTCCATTCTATTATTGTTATTTCAGTACCGAGTTCCTTTTTTATAGCATTTTTAATATTTTCATAATTAGGGCAAGGATATCCGATCGGGTTTCCCTTGCTAATGCAAGAAGCAAGGACAATTGCCTCTGCACCTCTATCAACCATAAGTTTTGCTCTTGCAACTGCCCTTTTCCCAGGGCATCCACCGCAAGAAACAAAGCCAACTATTTCTACTGGACCAGTATTTTCGAAAGCCATCTTACCTTCTTTTGCAACCTTGAAATCTGTATTTCCTGGGCACATATCTTCGGTTTGTTGACAGCGTATTATTCCTACTTTTCTATTTTCTAATTAATCAAAAGATTAACTGATAACCTCTTTACCTATGAATTGTGCATCCCCGGCAATAAGGTCCAAAAATATCACAACCAGCACATCAATAGCGGATTGACCCCCTAAAAATGGACAATTAGTCTTTGTTGCTAAATATTTCTTAAAGTATCATTAAAATTGTTTAATCTGAAGGCGGCGCCGCCCAAAAGACCTCCAGGGCTCACCAAGGAACATGTTAAACTTTGACTGGTTTTAATTCTATCTGGTTGTTTTTCAGCAGTTGATAGCATTCCAGCGGCGGTAGGTATTTAGTCGCTGAATGAATCCGGTTTTCGTTGTAAGAGCGGATAAAGTCGGCAACTGTTGCATACGCTTCGGCGTAGCTGGCAAACTCATGACGCGACAGGCATTCCTCCTCCAAGATAGCGTTAAATGCCTCCATGTGGGCGTTTAAATTGGGGGTTTTAAAGGGGATCCTTTCGTGCTCGACCCCAAGTTTCAGGCATGTCCCCTCGAAAAGGTTACTGATAAACTGCGGCCCGTTGTCGGACCTGATGACTGGTTTTTGGTCTACCATGAAGAGCTGGCGTTTAAAAAGAGCGCTTTTTAGGGCGATCCCGGCATCCTTTGCTTCGCAAGATAACCCGATATGGTAAGCAACAATGCAACGGTCAAAAACGTCAATAATCGGCATTATGAAAAAGAATCTATCTTCCCCGGTAATGTAGCCGTATTTAAGATCTGTTTTCCAGAGCTGGTTGGAGGCCGTAATGACCCGGTTCCTGGCCAGCCGGCGGGGGTGTTTGCGTTTTATCTCGTTAGGGGGCTAAACAGATAGTTGTTAGCTCCATTTTACCAATGCTATCATCTTCCAAGCTTTATTTTTAATTACACATTTTCATAAAAAAATCTAATAATTATTTTACCTTCGTTGTTAAAACTAATATAACCACTATCAAAAGCACTCTTAGGACACTAGGTTTATTGTAACTGTGGTATAATGAAACCGTCGGCTCTTGCCGGCATAAAGACGGAGCTCAAAAACCTGTCGAATTTTACCCGGAAACTGTAACCAACCGAATAATACCGAAAAAGGTGGCAAGGCAGGTGAAATTAAATGAACCAACGAAAACCGTCCCAAATTGAGTTGGACAAAATATTACCCAGGTTAAAAAAGCTCTCCCGTCTCTTTCCTGAAGTTATCGCCGCCTATTTTTTCGGCTCCCATGCCACCGGTCGCCCCACTCCGCTTAGCGACGTGGACATCGGGGTTTTATTGGTTGAAGGGCTGCCGGATCTGGAATCCTTCCAGATCGAAATGAAGTTGCAGGGAAAACTCGAAAAGATTTTTAATACGGATAATATAGACCTGGTGGTTTTGAACAAAGCTCCTTTGCCGATTCAATACCACGCCACCTGCGGCAAACTGCTCTTTACCAATGATCATCAAAAAAAGTCCAGTTTCGAAGAATACGTTCGAAAATATTACCTTGATTGTCTCCCGATTTACCGGGAATATAAAGAGGAATTCTTAAAAAGAATACGGGAAGGAAGGATGCCCGGTGGTTAACTACCAAAAAATTGAGAAACAACTGCAGATGCTGAATAAATATTTAGAAATTTTAAAGCAGTTAAGCAATATGAATTTCTCTCAATTTACCCAAGATCCACGGAATCACGGCAGTGCTGAACGATTTTTACAACTGGTCATTGAAACCACGTTAAATATCGGTAACCATATAATAGCCACTCATGATTTTGAAGCCCCGCAAGATTACTCCGACATTTTCATTATTCTCAGTAAACATAACGTTTTACCCCAACACTTCGCTGAAGAACTGGTCAATATGGCCCACTTTCGCAACCGGCTCGTGCACATCTACTGGGATATTGATCCAGCCAGGGTATATAAAATAATCCAAACCAAACTGGAAGATTTTGAAGCTTTCAAGCGTTACATATTGGCATTCATTGCTTAAGCAGTTTTATTTTTTCAAGATCCAGATTCCCAGGACCATCAGGCTGAATCCCAACAGCGCCCGGGCTACGGATATCTTCTCCCCTACCAGCAGCACGGAAAAAACAAGCAGAAACAGGTAATAAATAAAGGTTTGCAAGGCAACTAAAAAAGGAAGATTCTTCAGAACCACGTGCGCCCGGACAAAAGCCGTTCCCAGTGCCAGGTTGGCCGAAAAGATCAAGGGAATGATGATCAGGTTATACCTGGCCAAAGCTCCCAATTCCGGCGCAACATGCTTCACCTGCCAGGAAATCAACAGGGAGATCATCCCGGAACCGTAAACCAACAAGGAAACGATTAATGCCATTCAAACTTCCCCTCTCATCATGAAAAAGGTTCCTTGATTAAATTTACAGAATATTTTAAATTTTACCATCTTGCCAAAATAAGAAAATTTTAATAATATATAAGTATAACCTGTAATTTCCTTAAAAGCAAACCTTAGTGCAAAGGGGGTTGATTCTATGCCTAAGCCGTACAAAATATTTGAATATGATTATTTATACAAGAATGGTTTTGTCACCGCCTTCGTTTTTAATAACGGGGTCAAAATTATCGGGTTTATCAACGGCGACAACTTTGATCTAAGGGTTTTGACCGTGGGAAACAACCCTAAGAAAAAAGGCTTCGGGCAAAAAGCATTAAAGTATCTGCGCCCCAAATTTAAAACCATAACGGTTAATGATATCCAAAAAAAAGCCCTGCCTTTCTGGATCAAAATGAAAGAACGCAACCTGGTGGACAAACTGCAGACTTTGAAAGAGGGTCAGCATTTATACACCTTGAATCAAGCCGATTTGAGCCGGGAAAAGGTGAAAAACCCGGAAACCAAACCTTATTGGGTCAACACTTTTCAATATCTTTACCCGGATTTCGACGCCGAACTGGAATACGTCCGTGCCATTTAAGACTTAAAAGCCAAAACGGCCGGCAGCTTGTTCCAGGCTGCCGGCCGGAGACCCCGTTTCTATGAGTTGCGTCACTCCGCGCCTTCCGGTTTTTCAGGCACTTTAAAAATAACCTTGAAGTCGGTTCCCCGGGAACCGGTAGCGAAATCTATTTTTGCGTCGTGACGGGCCGCAATGCTGTAAGAGACCGCCAGCCCCAAGCCGGTACCGTATTCTTTGGTGGTAACAAAAGGAGTGCCTAATTTATCTAATATTTCCGGTGCGATTCCTTCACCCTCGTCCCGGACGGATAAAACCACTTCTTTGCCGTCACTGAAAGTTTTTATGGTCAGGTTCCCGCTGGCGGACATGGCTTCCAAACCGTTACGAACCAGATTCAATACCAGCTGCTTTATCTCTTTATCATCCAGGTATAAATCGGGAATTTTTTCTAATTCAATTATAATTTTATTATTGCTTTCCAGCACGTGGGCTAAAATTAGCGGCGAGATGGTTTTTAATACATCATTAAGATTTTGAAATTTTTTATCAACCGGCTTGTTTTTGGCCATATTTAAAAATTCGGTGATAATTGAATTGGCCCGGTCCAATTCAGCGATCATAAGGTCAAAATACTCTTTGAATTGCCGGCAATCCTCTTTTTTTCCCAGCATTTGCAAAAAACCGCGCACTGTGGTCATGGGGTTTCTGACTTCATGACCGATTGCGGCGGCCATTTCCCCGACCAGGTTTAATCGTTCCAAACGGGCCATTTCTTTATCAATTGCTTTGTTTTTCGTTATATCTTCGGCAACCATGATCAGGTTGGTAATAACCCCCTTAGGATTGAGAAAAGGTGAAACAGAAACCCACTCCCAATACAACTCGCCGTTTTTTTTCTTCTTTTGCATTTCTCCCTGCCATTCCGCGCCCGATCGGACCATTTCCAGCACGCCGGTGAATTCTCCGGCAGAATACTGCTGGTTGAAATCAAAAATATTCTTACCGATTACCTCTTCCGGCAAATAGCCCGTTACAGCAGTGTACTTATTATTAATATATTCAATAACCCCGTCAATACCCGCAATCACGAGCATGCTGGGAACTTGCTCAATGGCGCGTGACAACTTGTAAAGTTCTTCCTCGATGCTTCTCCGCCTTAAATTGTCTTCTTTCAGAGCCGACAGGGCTTTTTGCAGGTGTTTTCTGCTTTTGGCCTCTACGTCCCTTAATCCGCCGATAAACCAGCTTAAAACGTACATCACGCTCAAAAGCACCAGGTTATGCTGCAGTAAATCTATGGTTAGGTCCTGGTTTTTTATTAATAGGTTGAATGATAGCAAAAATACGGTGCAGATACCGGCCATGATCAGGCCGGCATTTTTTCCCATGCTTGAGGCGGTAATGATCACCGGGAGTAAAAGAAGGGTTTGGATCTGGGGCAGGGCATCTTTTACGGTAAAAAGGGTAATAACCACCACGGTTAAAGAGAACAGCATGTATAAGGGATTAACCAAAAATGACAACGAATTTTCTTGGTACAGCAAATACCTGCTGTTATAAAACAACACGGCGGCAAAACCCAGCAGGCATAAAAATAAAATTACCCTCAAGTTCATTAACGGATAAAACCCGGTTTTAAAAGGAACATTTTCACTGACGATAAAAGCGCAGATGGAAATAATGATGCACAATAAATGGGTTGTTGATACATATTCGTAAAGTTCTTTTTCTCTGGCATAACCGTTATGCAAAATCGGCACCTCATATCCGGATAAAAGAGCAAGGAATAGGGGCGGTAAACACTCCCTATTCCTTGGATACCGTTATTTCCTAAGAGTTTCCGGCACTTCGGGCTGGTAGTGTGATATGATACAAGCCGAAGCCGAAGCAACATTTGCCAGCAGCAGGAGCAGCGTGGTCCCCAGGATTAATAGTTTATAACCTATTTTCTTCATCTTCTTTCACCTCCCCGCATATAAAAATTTTATCTGCCGCATACTTTCCACATGCCGGGTTTGGGTTTAATTAACCGCGAGGCGAGCACGGCCAGGGCAATAATGATTATTGCCTGGGGCAAGCCCAAAACCGCCCATAAAATTTTTTGGGACATCAGGAGGTTCAGGTCATAACTTGATAATTGCAGAAACAACCAATGGATAACATATTCAACTATTGCTAAAGAAAAAATGCTTATCAAAACCACCATGAAGCTTTTTGTAAGTGGAACCCGGGTGAACTTATTTAATATAAATACGGTAACTAATAAAACGGCGACGGTATGCAGTCCGGTGGCCAGCGGGAGCGACCTGACTATAAAGATTATTATCGCCAAAAATATCCCCAGGATCGTGATTTGCTTCCAGCGCAAGGGGGCACCGGCCAGGGCCAAGCTTAAGGACAAAGTTCCTATTGTTTCCGGAACTCCCTGGAGCAAAAAAATTAACAAATCTTTCAGCAATTTTGACCAACTTCTTAATTTTAAATTATTATTTTTCTACATTTTATACCATTAACGGCTTATAATCTAGCATAAATTTCCAACACTTTATGACAAGATCTGACTTTATATTTACTCCTTGAAAATATCGCCCCACAAAAAACCGCCGGCAAATAATGCGCTTTGCCGGCGGTCCGCGTCTGGCCAATATTGAAAATCACAAATTTTATGCCTTGCTGAGGAAGCGATATTGGATGAGCGGAGACAGCGGTCAGGGGACACGCCTCTATTATCTGGAGCCTATCTTTTGAGAACGAGGTATGTCCCCAACGTACTCCGCGAAAGCCTGAACCGTAACAGGATGTGAGTTGAAGGCGGTCCAATATCGCCCGAAACAAGCCTTTAATTCACTCGACGCGAAGCACTCTGAGCAAGCTATCTTCAACACCAAGGTATTCCATGATAGCATTGCGATTACTTATCTAAACACGTAAAGAAACCTCCGGGACATATTTATCCCCGGAGGTTTTTTCTTTGCTCCTAATCACCTTCACCTTCAGCCTGCTTAAAAGGAATCACGTTATCTTTGGCAGGCATAGCCGCCTCTATGATCCTGCTTCTTATTTCCGCCGCCATTTCCGGGTGCTCTTTTAAGAACTGCCGCACGTTTTCCCGGCCTTGGCCCAACCTGGTCCCGCCGAATGAATACCAGGCCCCGGACTTTTCGATGACCTTGTGCTGCTCGCCCAGGTCCACCAGGCACATTTCTTCAGAGACACCTTCACCGTAAAACAGCTCTACCTCGGTTTGCTTAAACGGCGGCGCGACTTTGTTCTTGGTGATTTTCAATTTTACCCGGTTCCCGATTTTTTCGGCACCGTTTTTAATGTCCTGTGATTTTCTTACTTCCAATCTTATCGAGCTGTAAAATTTCAGCGCGCGTCCGCCGGTGGTTACCTCCGGCGAGCCGTAGACGATGCCGACCTTTTCTCTGAGCTGGTTTATAAATATAACCAGTGTATTTGTCTTGTGCACAAAGGAAGTCAGCTTTCTGAGCGCCTGCGACATTAACCTGGCCTGCAATCCGACATGCGCGTCTCCCATCTCGCCCTCAATTTCCGCCCGCGGCACCAGCGCGGCCACGCTGTCTATGGCGATTACATCAACTGCTCCGCTGCTCACCAGTGCCCCGCAGATTTCCAGCGCCTGTTCCCCGTTGTCGGGCTGCGAGACCAGCAGTTCCTCAATGTTGACGCCCAGTTTTTCCGCATACAACGGGTCCAGTGCATGTTCCGCGTCGATAAAAGCGGCGAACCCGCCGGCCTTTTGGGCTTCAGCTATTACGTGCAGGGCTATGGTCGTTTTACCGGATGATTCCGGTCCGTAAATTTCCACTACCCGGCCGCGCGGCATCCCGCCGACGCCGGTAGCGAGGTCAAGCGGCAGCACTCCGGTGGAAATTGCATCCACGCTTACTTTGGCTCCTTTTTCACCGAGGCGCATGATGGAACCTTTGCCAAACTTCTTTTCGATATCGGACAATGCCCTGGATAACGCCGCGTCCTTTTCCCGGTTCTCTTCTTTAACCTTACCCATAACCAAACCTCCCGCCGGTACATATGTTTGGTAAGATTATAACACGAACATGTGTTTTATTCAACCTGGAATGATCACATTTTCTAACCGAGAATTATTTTTTCTTCCGGAAAACGCATGGATGTTACAGGAAAATATCTTTAAGAGGTGAACTATTTTAGGTGCAGGTACGTCAATAACCTAATGAAGAATTAGACGGGGGAGATGGATTTATGAGAAAAAACAGTAGTCAAAGTGATCACAGCAGAACAAATCGCTGTAAACGGGGGATGCTTTTATTAATTCCGTTGCTCCTGGTTCTTTTGCCGGCTGCAGCCGCCTTAACCGGTTGCTCCCGCACCGCCGGACAAGAACCGGTAAGCGTTGATACCGCGTTCGCCCGGTACCAGGAGCCACCCGTTCAGGTGAAACCTGCCGTGGAACCTTATGCGGTAGAGCCCGATTTATCCAACATCACCAACAAAAACATGTTTGAACTGTCCCCGGCGGCTCAAGAACTCCTGGTAAAGAACGGTTTCGTCGTGGTCCCGAATAATTATATCAAGGAATACTTCGGTCTTTACGAAATGAACCGTTACCAGCCGGTCCCGCTGTTTATTACGACCGATTCCGTACTCCACAATTACCACTTGTTTTTCAACCACCTGCTCAGGCTTATCGAAACCGGGGAACTTGCCCCGGAGCTGAAGGTTTTAAGCAAAGCCATGCTTGACCAAACGCTTCGACAGTACACCGTCCTGCAGGGTACGGAGTGGGAAACCGCCGCCAAAAGGAATGCCGGTTTTTTTGCCGTGGCCTGCAAGCTTTTAAATCCGGACACCCCGGTTCCGCCGGCAGTCAAGGACGAAGTGACCAGGGAACTGGCCCTGATTGAAGAGCACCGGGGAATTGCGGTTTCACCGCTGATGAACACCGGTGGCAATTACGACGCCGCGACTGCTCTGAAAGAGGATTACTCGCAGTACGTCCCGCGGGGGCACTACGACCGGACCGACCTGCTTAAAGCATATTTTAAAACCATGATGTGGTACGGCCGGCTGACCTTTCGCTTAAATAACGAGGATGAAACCAAATCTGCCGCCCTGATCACCCTGGCTCTGGATGAAGAAAACAACCGGCAGAAATGGGAGCGGATCTATGCCCCCACGAATTTTTTTGTCGGCCGGAGCGACGATATCACATACCACCGGTTAAAAGACTTGCTCGTCAAGAGCTACGGTGAAAAACCCGGCCTGCGGGCATTGACGGGAACACCGGATAAATGGAACGCCTTCCGGGAAGCGGCCAAGGCATTAGAACCGCCGGCCCTCAACCAAGAAATTAAAGGATTCCGGTGCCGCTTTCAGACAGGTAAGCGTCTGGAAGTGGAACGGCTGGGGATTCACCAATATTTCCGGATAAAGAGCAAAATAAAGAGCAAAAAGAATTTACAAATTACTTATAATGATCTATGTTGATCTTAAAAATAAGGCGGTGCGGACGTGATCGAATTCAAGCGGGTCTCCAAAAGTTATCACGACGGCAAAATCAAGGTGGTGGACGAACTGGATCTTACCGTCAATCCCGGGGAAATCTTCGGTTTTCTGGGTCCCAACGGCGCCGGCAAAACCACCACCATCAAGATGCTGGTGGGACTTTTAACCCAGGATGAAGGCAGCATCAAAGTAACCGGTATCGATACCTTGACCGACTCCCTGGCGGTGAAAAAAATAACCGGTTATGTCCCCGACCAGCCGGAGATATACGAAAAACCGACCGGCATGGAATACCTGAACTTCATTGCCGACGTTTACCGGGTGCCCGCCGGCACGCGCGCCCGCAATATCAGCCGCTTGCTGGAAACCTTTGAATTGACCGGGGCAACCGGAGACCTGATCCAGAGCTATTCCCACGGTATGCGCCAGAAACTTCTGTTGACCGCCGCGCTTATGCACGAACCGGAAGTACTGGTCCTTGACGAGCCCATGGTCGGGCTTAACCCCCGTTCCTCCCGTCTTTTAAAAGAAATCATGCGCGACCACTGCAACCGGGGCAAGACCCTGTTCTTTTCCACCCACGTGCTGGAAGTGGCTGAAAAAATCTGCGACCGGATCGGAATCATCAACCAGGGAAAATTAATTGCCTGCGGTACTATGGATGAACTGCACCGTACCCCGCATGCCGAGGGCAAATCCCTGGAAAATATCTTCCTGGAGCTGACCGCAAACCATGAGCCCGTTTCTGTCACTGGCAAAAACTCAAATCAATAATACCTTCAGCTTATCGGTTTGGAAGAAAAAATACTTCCAAAAAAAGACCCGGCTCTGGAAACCGGTGGCGTTCATACTGCTGATGGGTTTTGCTTTGTTGCCGTTTGAAACGGGTTTAATCGGTTTCTTCAACCTGTTTTACACTTTGATGGAAAGGGTGGGGCTGGAAGCTTCAATACTGACGCTGCTCATCGGGGGCGGGCAATTGATCGTGCTGTTCTTCGGCCTGTTTTACCTCATGTCGGCCTTTTATTTTTCCGGCGATTTAAAACTCCTCCTACCCCTCCCCCTGCGTTCTTACGAAATCATCGGAGCCAAGCTGACGGCGGTTCTGGCCGGCGAATGTCTCACCCTGCTGCCGCTCGTGGCACCTGTTTTTGTTTTATACGGTATCCGCAGTGGAGCGGACTGGTGGTACTGGCCCCTGGCCCTGTTTATTTATATCTTGCTTCCGGTGATACCCCTGGCATTTTCCTCTGTCTTAATCATCCCGTTAATACGTTTTACCGCCCGCGCCAAAAACCGCGACCTGTTCCGGATCGCGGGCACCATGGCGGGAATAGCGGTGTTTGTGCTGATCCAGTTTGTCAACCGCTCCGGGCAGGAAGCAGGCACACAAATGCAGCAATTGTTGCCGGCCTTAGAAAACTCAGTATAGAAATCACTTTCCTTGCTTTAGACAGCAGGAAGATAAAGAACGGCGCCCCGATTAAAGCCGTTAGAATTCCTCGATATTGGTTACCTTGGACAGTCCCCCCATTAACCAGAAGGTGATTGCCGGCAGAACGTCCAGGCGGTCTGCCAAATATTTGGTAATTGAAAGCAGTGCCTGAAAAAGTGCCGAAACAACCATGCCGCCCAGAACCAGGACCAGCATAAAATTTTTACCAAAAAGCGGCTGATGAGAAATGAGATGGTAACGGCCAGCATGGCAAACAGAAAGGCCATTGCCTGCACGGCAGGCCAGGGGTAATAAAGAATCATGCCCAGGGACGCGCCGAAGCCGGCTCCCGCCGAAACCCCAAGAATGGTAACAACCATATCCGGAGTTACCGGATAGCGCCCCAGGAGAAATGAAATTAAAAATAATACAATTACCATAAAAAGAGGAGTGTTAATTTTAACGGTGTTTTTGATAATATTCTTGAAACCCGTCCGAAGTTAAGTTTTTTATTTGCCATATTTCACCAAAGCTTAATTATTATTTGTAAAAAAAGCGTTATATTTTTATTAG
>DFAQ01000003.1:23690-25213 GCA_002365865.1 Pelotomaculum sp. UBA3102 | reverse complement strand
TTAGCGGCAATTTCTATTAATTCGCACCCTTACCAAAAGTACAGTTGGGATACCTGCACTGAGAACAAGACCTGCAGAGCCCGCCGTGGGCCAAAGCTACAATGTCCTTCCGGGTTACCCTCTCCCCCGCCAGCAACCTGGGCAATACTAAATCAAAAATGGTTACCTTGAAAAACATCCCGCAGGCCGGCACTCCCATGACGGGCACATCCCCGAGGTAGGCAAGCATAAACATAGCCCCTGGAAGAGCTGGGGAACCATATTTTTCCACTTTAGCCCCTGTAAGGCGGATGGCGTTTGGGGTAACATCATCGGGATCGACGGACATGCCACCGGTTAAAATTATTAAACCCGCCCCGTCACCGGCCATCTTTTTGACCTTTGCAGCAATTACCTCCACGTCATCCGGGGCGTAATCAATTCCCAAAACCGTAGCTCCGAACGATTCCACCTTTTCCGTAATTACAGGGCCGAAATCATCGCGTATACGCTTTTTATACACCTCATTACCGGTAATTATCACGCCAACTTTAACCTTTTGAAACGGCATAACTTTTATAACCCAACCGGACTGCCTGCAAATATTCTCAACAGTTGAAACTGTTTGTTCGGGCACCACCAGCGGAATTACTTTTGTGCCCGCAAGCAGTTCACCTTTCTTGACGACCATATTGTTGGGCAGAGTGGATAAAATTACATCCGGTAAGTCGTTAATTGCCTCCACGGCGGGAACGTTAATTTTCAGCAATCCGTCACAATCTGCGTAAAGATTTACCCGGCTTTCTTTGGGGCCGCGCCATTTCACGCCGGACCCGGCAGCGGCGGTTCCCAGGCGAATACCGGCCTCGTCTTCGTGGACATCACCGGGCTCAAGGTCCAGGATATAAACATTTTCTTTACCCAACTTCAGGAGTTCAGGAACGTCTTCTTCCTTTATAATGTGACCTTTTCTAAAAGATGCCCCTTTAAATTCTCCCTTTACTATTTTAGTAATATCGTGACTGAGCACCTTACCTACCGCTTCTGCCACATTAATCGTAAGTAATTTCAATATTTTCACCTCTTAGCACTAGCATAATGATATGGTTCTTCTTAATACAGTGAATGTCCGGCAATACCATACTCTTTCAATTCAGTCAGTTAGTGTAATTGTTATCCTTATCCTGCATTAGCAATTTTTAAGAACTCGATCCCCAGGAAATTTGCGACTTCCTGATCCCGGGGCTTACCGAACACTTCTTTAGGAACTCCTATCTGCCTCACTTTGCCATTCAATATAATCCCGATCCGGTCTGCCAACAAAACCGCTTCTTTAAAATCATGAGTCACATGAATAACGGTACACCGGTAATTTTCATGTACTAACTTCAGTTCCCGGCATAACACCGTTTTTGTGTTAGGGTCAAGGGCACTAAACGGCTCGTCCATCAGGAGAATCTTCGGTTTTATAATCAATGCCCTGGCCAGTGCAACACGCTGCTGCTCGCCGCCGCTTAAAGTCCCGGGAAAACGTCCCAGCAAGT
>DFAQ01000003.1:22963-23299 GCA_002365865.1 Pelotomaculum sp. UBA3102 | reverse complement strand
CTTGCGAATCTGTAGTCCAAAGGCAATGTTTTTATAAACATTTAAATGGGGAAAAAGTGCCTGGTCCTGATAAACAAAACCGATTTCTCTTTTCTCGGGAGAAATGCTTTCAGAATTCACTCCGTTAATCAACAATTTTCCTGTGTCCAGCCGGTACAATCCGGCAATCAATTCTAATATGACGGTTTTACCGGTACCCGTGGGACCCAATATAGTAAAAAATTCTCCCGGTTGGATTTCCAGATTAACATCCTCCAGTGAAAAATCACCCAGGGCAACCGATACATCCGACAATCTGATCATTCAACGTCCCCCTAACACTACAGCGTAAATTAA
>DFAQ01000003.1:0-22643 GCA_002365865.1 Pelotomaculum sp. UBA3102 | reverse complement strand
AGGTTAGCGGAGCCATGGGGACTAGCGGAGCCATGGGGACGGTTCGAGCGTCCCCGAAGCGTCCCCCTAATAATAATTGTGTTATCACGATGATACGGGGCAAAACTTTTTTAAACCGAGAATCCGGGCCGAAGCAGCAACCGTCGTCCCGTAAAAAAGAACCGGTTTCTTCTTTAGCTTAAGGAAAGGATCAATGGTCCCGTTTACCACCGTACTACCCGTAACCAGGATCAAGTCAGACCAATCCTCTACTGCAGCCGGGTCACATTCCCCGCTTTCTATGGTAATACCGTATTTAGCCTGACCGATATTATCGGGGTCGAGGTCAAAAACCCTTATCTCAAAATGACGGGCTAATTCCTCAACCATGGCCGGTTGAAGCCCGAACACCGCAATCCGCGGTTTTCCGTACTCCGAAGAGATAGTCTCAATGAGCTTTTGACTGCATTCTCCAGGCCCTGCGTCCTTACAATGAACCGTATTTGTGGCCTTTTCGAGTTTACGGTAGAGAGCGTTGATTGTAGCAATAATGACTGCACGGTTATAGTTGTTAACCGGTGGCAGAGTTAAAGCGTCTCTCAAAGTGCCCTGGTAATTTCCCGGCATATCTGTAAATGCTTGTCCGATAAACCCGTCAACTACCGCCTGCATCAGCTTCTCTTTACCTTTTTGAAGGGGAAAATCATTTCTTCCCGGAGAGCCGATGGCTTCTTCGGGGGTAAGTGTTTTACAAGTAATCGATACATTGGAACGGGAAAGCACCGGGTCCTGCAAGATACTTTCAATATGGGGCTGAAGACTCTTAAATACTACGGGTATCTCCAATGAAATCACCTCCGAATTTATTAAAAACATATAGAGATATCATCGAAATAATAATCAACAGGTTTGTTGCCGCCATCGCCTCTTCCAGGTTCCCGGTCGACATGTTCAAGAACAGGGAAATCGGTAAGGTCTCTGTGCGAAAGCGGGTGGCTCCGGCCAACATCAAAATCGCGCCGAATTCACCTAACGCTTTGGACCAGGTGATAACCGTCCCGGCAATGATTCCGTTTCTGGAAAGCGGCAGGGTTACTTTCAGGAAAGCCAGGACGGGGGTGCACCCCAAAGTCCGCGCGATAAACTCCAAGCGCGGGTTAACCGATAAAATCGTTGACCTCATCACCCGGATCATGAAGGGAAGGTTAACAAAAAACTGGGCAATAATGATCCCCTTGGTCGTAAAGACAAAGGCAAGGCCAATATCTTCCAACCAGCCTCCAAACGCTGTCGTGCCAAAAAACAACAGGAGGCAGATACCTGACACCACCGGCGGCAAGGCCAAAGGTAAATCTATCAGGGTATTAAAGAGAGACTTTAAGGGAATATCCACCCTGGCCTGGACATAAGCCACCGGAATAGCGACTAAAACACATAGTACCGTGGAGATGAACGAAGTATAAAGGCTTAACTTAATAGCAAACTGGATCTCGGGAGTGGCGAGGGCCCTGCCGATGTGCGGCAAGCCCTTTATCACCACCGTTAAAATAGCACCCATAAAGAAAAACAAGGTGAGATAAGCTATAACAACCATAAAAATGTTGAACTTTTCTTTCCACCAAGTTTTCTTCATAGACTAATTAGCCCTCCGGTGCCGGCTTGAACCCGCATTTCTCCCAAACTGCCAACGCTTTTTCACCAGTGACGCACTCAACAAACTGCCGGGCCGCTTCCGGGTTCTGAGAACATTTTAAGGAAACAACCGGAACATGCTTGATATAATTATCAAAATCCGAAGTCGGTACCAATTCAATCTTTTCATTACCCAGCAGGTTGTCTTCCCAAATAACGGCGGCATCCGCCTGCTTCATGTTAAGGTAAGCAAATAGCTCATTGACCGTCGCAGTCCGGGCAACAATATTAGGCTGTACCCGTTCAAAAAGACCACAATCTTTTAATGCCTTATCGGCTAGTTTACCGATGGGGTTTGCCTTGGGATCACCAAGTACGACCTTAACCCCCGTTTGAGCAAGATCTTCTATCCCGGTAATGCCTGCCGGGTTACCTTTAGGGACAGCAAGCACAGGGATATGTAAAACCACTGGTTTTTGCAGGTTAATCTTGTCTTTTTCTGCCAATTTCTCCAATTCAGCCACATCTCCCGGCAGAAAGGCATCCCCTTTGTCGACGGTAAGAATCTGGCTTACGCATTGAGCTGCTCCCCCGTAGGAAAATTGAACCGTAATACCGGTTTCTTCCTGGAATATTGCCGCAATTTCTTCCATGGGTTTACGCAAACCCGCACCACAGTAGACCCAACGCTACAATTTCGGCTATATCCAAAACCTGCATCTGCTTATTAGAACCTTCCAACTCAATAGCTTCGGAAAAAATCATCTTACAAAACGGACAACCCGTACCAATCACTTCTGCTTCCGTCGAAATAGCTTCTTTGACCCGGTTTTGAGCGATCAAATTACTTGACACCGGCAGGGTCCAAATCCGGCCCCCTCCGGCACCGCAACAAAAAGCATTCTTTTGAGAACGGGGCATTTCTATTAGCCGGACCCCCGAAACAGCTTGGAGAACTTCTCTGGGGAAACTGAATAAATCATTGTAACGACCCAAATAACAGGGATCGTGATAAGAAACCGCTTGAGCAAAACCTTTATTAAGCGGGAGCTTACCTTCCCGGAGCAGGCCCGCCAAAAAAACAGCATGAGGTATGATTTCATACTCTCCGCCATATTGGGGATATTCATTTTGCAGCGTATTAAAGCAGTGCGGGCAGGTGGTAATGATCTTTTTTATTCCCAGCTTATTCCAGGTAGAAATATTTTTATGGACCGTCTTTTCAAATAAAAATTCGTTTCCCATTCTCCGGGGAGTATCACCACAACACCAGTCCGAGCTGCCCAGAACAGCAAAGTTCACTCCCGCCGCCTTTAAGATTTTCACCAAAGCGGCAGCGGTTTTTTGCGCTGTTTCATCAAAGGCAGCTGCACAACCGGCATAATAAAGATATTCCGCCTCCGGATTTTCGTAAATTGTCGGTACGGCCAATTCCTTTGCCCAGCCGGGGACGTCTTGACGGCTATATCCCCAGGGATTGCCGTGTTCGGCTATCCCGTCAAAGATCTGTTTCAGGTCACCCCTAAGGTTTCCTTCGGTCAATATCAAATAACGCCGCAGATCAATGATTTTGGAAGTATGTTCAATTGATACCGGGCAGACTTCCATGCACGCCCCACAGGTGGTGCAACTCCAAATAAATTCCGGTTCAAATACTTCCCCGGCCAGATTGTTTTTGGATTTACCCGCCCCGGAATTTTTATCCTTTTGCTTTTTTGCAGCCGGTTTTACTATCCCAGATAATTTTTTCTTCTTCATCAGCAGCGGGGCTCTTTTTTCGATATGTTTACGGAGCCGGCCGCTTAGTGCCTTTGGTTTAAGCGCTTCTCCACTTAGTATAGCCGGACATTGTTCATTACACCGCCCGCATTTACTGCAGGAATAGGCATCAAACAACTGCTTCCAGGTAAAATCCTCCATCCTGTTGACTCCAAAGATTTCCCCTTGCTTACCGTTAACTTGGATTTTATTTAAAGCACCCTTGGGAGCGAGGGTATGCCAATATACATTAAAGGGGGCAAAAACCAGGTGTAAGTGCTTCGACCGGGGCACCATAAAACATAAGGAAAAAACAGCCAGGAAATGAGTCCACCAGAGAATGGTCATACTCTTATGAATGGCACCTTGGTTTAGATTTATGAAAAGCTTGGAACTTGCCAACGCCAGTGGACTGGCCTTAATCAAGGCCAAGTCTTCCCCTGACGCAAACCGGGTCCCGTGAAAAAAAACTTCGGTCAGGGCAATGACTAAAATCAAGCCCAGTATGGTAAAGGCTTCGATATTATTTTTCAGCCATTCAGGCTTTCTGAAAATCCTTCGCATCAAAGCCCCGCTTACTCCAACGACAATCAAAGCAACAAAAATATCTTTCAACAAAAGGTAGCAGAAATTGTCCCACACATGGTGGATAGAAGTATTAAATAATCCTTCTGTAATCATATTGGGCATACCAACCAGCAGAATTAGAAAGCCAAACGTGATAAACAGGTGAAATAACCCAAAAAGGGGGTGCTCCCTGACCTTCTTTTGCATTATTACGTTAGCAAAAAAATATTTCCACCTTTCCCAAGGACGGTCATAACGGTTATCTTGTCTGCCTAGTTTAGTAAAACGATAACGCAGGGTAACTTCGTAAAGAAAATATCCTACCGAGATAATCATCATTAGAAAAAAGATAATTACAGCCAATAAGACCACTCCTGCAAGGAAAACTTTAAAGTCCCGATTCAATCAATCTGCATCCAGCGCGTTGATTATAACCGTGGCGGCCTCTGCCCTGGTGGCGCTGCTCCGGGGACGGAAAGTGTTGTCGGGATATCCCTTTATGATTCCGTTCTTCACCGCTGTGGCTACGGAATTCCTGGCCCAGCCAGAGATATTATCGTTGTCGGCAAAGGAGGTTTCTACGGCAACCGGAGTTAGTCCGGCCGCTTTTACGATCATGACAGCCATCTGCTCGCGAGAAACGAGATCGTTGGGTCCAAAGGTATTGGCATCATAACCGTTGACAATATCGTAATAAGCTGCCGTGGATATGGTGTCCCGGGCCCAATGGCCGGCGGTGTCGGCGAAGACTTTACCGTTGTTAGGCGCCAACTTAAATGCTTTCACCAAAATAACAGTAAACTCAGCCCTGGTGATGTTGTGGTCGGGTTTGAAACTACCGTCCGGATAGCCACTAACAGCACCAAGGGTGACTAGTTTTTTGACCCTGTTTTCCGACCAGTGACCGGCCATATCTTTCAAGGTTACCACCGGCTGCTCAATCGGTACATCTGGCGCTTTTTTTAATGAGAAAACGGCATATTTAGTAAGATGTCCTACTTGGACCGATATGGTGGAACCGGACACCGTACCGCCGAGATGCACCCATTTTGCCGAAGATTCATCATAGTAGAAAATAACCGGGATCTCGTCCGCACCAATAGCAGACGGGTCGAAGTTCAGCGTCAAGGTTACATTATTGTTAAAGCTATAGCTGCTTTTCCCTCCCACGGTAATCTCATACACGGCACTGACTGCTTTAGTACCCTGTGGAGCCGCCGGAGGCTCGGTTACCTTCTCTATGGTTACATTTGTCGGGGCAGTTTCTTTTAAAGCGCCTGCAGGAATTTCCAGTACGGCATCACTGCCCAAACCTACCGTAGCTCCCTGGTTCGGGTCCACCGAGGCTAACCCGCTGTCATTCGGTTCCCCCGGGGCGGACTCGCTTTCAATGTTGGAATTTGACGCACCTGAAGCTACCGTAAAGGTGACGACTTTATCCTGGTTTCCGTTATTTTCGCCAAGCGTATGTCCGTTATTTGCCATCATATTTTTGTCGATAATGATTCTATATGTTTCCCCGGGAGTCAGATCAACCAACGGTTTGATGAAAATATAGTGCAAATTATGGTTAATTTCTTTCGTAAATCCTAACCTGAAAACATTTATGGAAACGTTTGAACCGGTCCTTTCCTGCAAAGATAAACATTCTTGGTTATGACTCCAAACCGCGTTGGTAGTCACACCCCGGTTAAAGTAAAGTCTAATCGTGGGCCTGACCGGTACGGTGGTGCTTTCCATGATGGGACCGTCGTCAGTGGAATTATCCCCGCTGACTGTCGTCAAGGAACTCCTTGCAGCATCAAAAGATAAACAATTTTGCCCGGTCACCCCCCGTCCGGTAATGGACGTACTCCAATTGCCTGCTGCATCAACCGCTTCGACCGACCACACATAAGCGTTATTACCCCGTTCCAACCCTGATTCAGTATATGTAAAGGTGCTGCCATCCACAGTACTTAGTTCAACCCCGTCCCGCTTAATTCTGTAACCGGTGACTCCTCGGTTATCTGTAGCTGCCGGCCAGGTCAGGGTTGCCTCAGTCTGGTTCCTGCTGACCGTTACTGCGGCATTGGTTGACGGCCATTCAGGCGGTTGGGTATCGGTGGTATCGTCTGAATCGTTGCTTGCCGATACGGAAACAGAAGTGCTCGGACCGGCTGTACTCCAGTTGCCGTCGGCATCGCCCGCTTCCACCTTGAAAACATAAGCGGTACCCGGGTTCAGGCCCGTGACCCTGTAAGTAGTCGTTGTTCCGTAAACTATATCCCTGACGGACCCGTCTTGATACAGTTTATAATTGGTTACGGCCACGTCATCCGTGGCGGCGCTCCAGGTGAGGGTAAGAGAATTGCCCGTGACATCATATATTTTGATACTGCTGCCGTCGTCCCAGTGAGGTTTGGTTGAAGATTCAGCAGTGGTGGTAAATTCAAAAGAAAAGGTATTATCAATTGGGCCGGAATGGAATGAAAAACCTTTAAGCACTTCGATAACGTAGGTTGTGTCAGGCTCCAAAGCTCTGCTTTTAAGGGCCAATCCCAAGGGAACCCGTCCTCGTGCCTGCTTGAAATACCAATCCGTGTATTCCATATACCCGTCCGGAAGCGTCCCCGTAAAAGGTACCGGCTCGGTGAGCTTATTGGGTAGTTCCACCTCTGCACCGGTATTTTTATTGTAAAACTTTACATAATTAGCCAGATTATCTTCAAAGTTCCTAAAAAACCCGTTGGTAAAATAAATGGCTAGGTTAACCTCATCATAATCCACCGGATTATCAAAGCGGTATTTTACTATTTTCCCCCCTTTCGGGTCGTCATTACAGGCGATTTCGGTGGCGGAAGGTTCGTAGTCGACCAGTTCCAGCGGTATTACATTATTCGTTACTTCCTGGTTGGTAAAGCTTTCCAGATAAATTCCCTCCGCTGTTGTAACCATACCCTTCGTATAACTGAGAATAATTGTACTTGGGTCGTCTAAATAAATTACCCGATCGGCTAAGCTGAGCAAAATTTGATTAGCGTTGCTGCCCAGAGTTGCTCCGGTCACCGGTTGCTCAATCCCATCAACAGATACTTTAAATTGAGCCTGGCTCCCGGAGGGGTCAGCCATAGGCTTGTCCAATTCCAGAATTATTTTTTTTCCCAAGTGATCCGTGCCGGCACTTACAACCGACGGAACATCAGCTGCGTTGGCAGCCGATACCCAGCTTGACAGCAGTAACAACACCATAAGTATACCGAGTAATAAAGGCAGGCAGGTATAACTCCTTGCAATATAGGTCTTACTCAAGTTCATAACCTCCAAATATTTAAATAAAATAAGTACCTTGGTTAAATTAATTTCAGCGTTTCAGGCAGACAAAGAACTGCTCAGTCCAGCGCCGGAACCGGCAATTGTAGCATGATATTTCTTCTTCAGCCACCAGTTCGTCTTCGTCGTCCAGCAGGAAATACGGGCAATTTGCCGCTATTTGGGCCGCTTTCGACCAATCATGCCGGCCGCCCTTAAACTGGACCTGACCTCTTTCATTTTTCACCCATGAATCCATTGCCATCACCTCAATAGGACCTCAGATGGGCATTGGTACAGGTTTCCCACACCAGCCCGCTCTCCCGGCGATAAACCAGAAGGGTGCGTTTACCGTCCAACAATACGGTCTTTAATTTTTCACCCAGCCGCACCCTTTCATCCCGGCGCAGTACATAGCCGTCCATACTCTGCACGCTTTCCACCGGACTGCTGCTTTTAATTTCAGCCACATCAATAATGGTTCCGGGGGGTTTAAGTTTCAGCTTGCCGGCGAAGCGTCCGTCATTATTGGTCATTCTCAAGCCCACTCCTGCCAGCGCCCCGATTACACCGAGACCCGTACCGCCGTGTTCAGAAAGGTGAACCCCCAATTTCCCTGCCAGCTCATAGGCTTCATCTTTAGTCATGATTCTTTTCTTGGTTTCATAACCGTAGGTGATCAAATCATGGGCACCTTCAAGTTTTTCCCTCGCCACACAAAGGCCGGGATCGGAACCGGGCGCACTATAACGCTCCAGAAACTTGCCGGCTTCCTCGATCAGTGACTCCAGATAAATAGTTTCAATTTCGGCAACAAAGCACATGGAGCTGTTATGGGAAGTGTAAGCTATGTCCGGATGCAAAAGCAGTTGATGTCTGGTAAGCCCCTGACAGCTTCCCCAGCGCTGATCTTCAATCATCTTAATAATCTGCTTAGCTGACTCTCCGGTCGCTCCCTGGTTTATATTGTCTGTGTCGTCAATTCCCACATATATTTTCAACCCACACACACCACCCTTTTATGACTTTTCAAAGCTTCACAGAGATACACGCAAATGGTCAGGTTTGCCAGGAGGCAGCCAGACGGGGCTTTAATCGCTTGAGCAGTATTGCCGCCAGGACACCCCCGGCAGCGCCAAAAACGATGTGCAGTAAAGTGGCATAAGCAAACCCCATAACCAGGAAAACCATCGGTATATCAAGGATGACCCCCAGAACAATGCTGGTCAACAGTTTGGACCAACTGATCAAGGCCCCAATGATCACTCCCACCCATATGGATTCCAACTTTTTAAAAAACAGAATGGCCAGGATATCCAGCAGCGCCCCCGGCACAATACATTTGAAAGCCAGTAAGGGGCCTTCTTTACCCAAGCCGAAGACAACGGCCAACAGTCCCGAAACAATTCCCATGATGGTTCCGGCACCGAATTTGGGAATTAAGCCTTTACCCAGGATCAGTAAACCCATCCAATACACGCTGGTATGGCCCGGCAACCCAATAGGAAAGTGGAACACAAATCTGCTGACACTTATCAGAGTTCCAAACATGGTCAGTCTAATCACGTCAGCCATACCCAGGTTGAAAATAAAACTGTCCACCGGCTTTGAGTCGGTTGTCAAATCTTCTTTGGCCATATTTTTCACGTTAACCTTTCCCTCTTTTTGCAGTTAATTGGCAACATAAACTTTGGCGACCTTCTGAATCATAACCCGGTTTCCCTCGGCTCGGTTAACCAGAGCAAATGTATGATGGTTGCTGCTTGCAGATAAAGCAATATCCTCGATATCTCCGGGGTTTAACTTAAAATCTTTACTGTTACCCACTCCGCTTACCTCGATATATTGATAATCAACAACCCCGGTTGAACCAAGCATAAAGCTCAGTGATACTTCGCTATGGTTATTTGAATTATCTTGGCCCGGCCTCAATTCCCGTTCCTGTTGACTCAGTTGCCTGATCGTTCCGGCATCCAAATAAGCAATAATTTTACTGTCTTGTATCACCGGTACAAGTCGGCCGTTCCGGCTTAATTGAACTTTGGCCATATGCTCTAAAAGAAAAGCACCCCCGGCCACAAGGACAAGCACCAAAATTCCAACGACGATCCGTCTGTTAAACGTCATGCTTTTCCCCTCGTGCTCCCCTTTTTCTTCTCCTAAAAAATTCCACCGCCACCCAACCCACCAGAACAACTCCGGCAGCCGCGGCCAAATAATTTTGCATCCGCCGGCCTTGCTGCATTGCCGCAAACCGGGCAGTATCTTCCCGGCCTGGCACCGCAGGTCTGGCTGGTGATATTTCATTTTTCTGATTTAAGGTGCTTTCCGTATTGGTTTGGGCCGGAACATCACCAGTAGGTGGTTCAACCGGTTTCGGTTCAGGGCTCTGGTTATCAGAAACAACGGCAGGCCCTGTCGATTTGCCGGTATTCCCCGCTTTCTCACCAGCCGTTTTAAACTTAATTGTTTCCCCCTGGTTGTTGGTAGTCATGGCTAATGTGGAGCCACCATTTTTGGCCAGCAAATCCGGTGCTACATATAACATATAATTGGTTCCCGGAAAAAGAGCTTCTGTCGGCTCCACCCAGATATACTGCCGCTTAGAAAAGTCTACCGTATCATCAATTTTAGTTACCTTGAGCGCCAGCTCTTCTTCGTTTTCATTATAAAGATGAAAACAACGTTTGTTTCTTTCCCAGTAGGACAGATGCACCACATTTTTGTCAAAATGCAGGGTAATTTTGGGTTTCAACGGTACATTCTCTGCATTTATAATACTGGTTCCGTCTTCTAAGGTGGCTGTTGTAAGACCCAAGGGCTTAAAAACCCCGCCTGTATTTCCCGCCCCGTCACCACCCGCGCCAAAGGCAGTCAACGGCAGAATGCTTAGAAAAAACATAATCAGCAGCAGGCCGGTCATTCGCGAACGCCACCATACGTTCCCACACAACATCTGGTTCACTTCCTTTGCCCGTGGGTTGTTATCCAACTATTGTCCCGGAGATACAAATCACAACTGTTACCGCTAGAGCCACTAGGTCATAGCGGCCAAAGCACAGGTTTTTGGTCCGGCTGTGATGCGGCCCGCCGGTGTAGCACCTGCTTTCCATAGCTACGGCCAAATCAGTGGCCCTTTGTAATGAACTGACTACCAAAGGTATGAGGACTGCCAGGGTGGTTTTTAAGCGCACCATCTTTTTCGGCGAAGCAAACGGAGCGCCACGGGATTTTTGGGCTTTGGTTATGGTCTCTGCCTCTTCAATCAAGGTGGGAATAAATCTTAACGCAATAGTAATGAGCATGGCAAACTGATTTACCGGAACCCGCAAATAGATTAACGGAGCAAACAGGGCTTCCAGCCCCCCCGCCAGTTTCATAGGTGAAGTAGTCATGGTGAGAATGGTGGAGCACAGATACAAAATAAGCAGGCGCAAAAATGTCGCCAGCCCCCGGGATATACCTTCTTTACTCACTACCAGCGGGCCTAAACTGAACCATGGTTCTCCCTGGGTACATACGCAGTGAGCAATGAAACTCGCGGCAAAAATAATCCACAACCATTTCACACCGTGTAAAACGGATTTCGGGCTTATTTTTGACAGGTAAAGCACCAAAAAAATTAATACCGTATTCAACACCAGCACCGGCCAGCTATTATCAACCAGTATGACAATAATAACAACTAACCCGCTCAGAAGCTTGGTGCGCGGATCCAATTGATGAATTAATGAAGTTCCCGGGGTGTAGCTTCCCAACTTCATTTTTTTCATGATTTATTCCCCCTCCAAGAGCCGGTCAATTTCGTCAACGGCCTCCTCCAAGGTCAGCACCCCGGTGTTCACTTGAAAACCTTGTTTTTTTAAATTGTGCAGTAATTTTATGTAATCCGGAAACAACAGGTCATAATCCTTTACATCCGCACTGGCTAAAACCTCTCTGGTGGGTCCCCAAATCTGCAGGCAACCGTCATCCAATAGGACCAGACGGTCCGACAATATTAACAGGTCATTGATATAATGGGAAACCATAACAACGGTAACATCCTGATTTTTTCGGCATCTTTTAATGGTATCCAATATATGGGCATAACCTTCGGGATCCAAACCGGCTGTTGGTTCGTCCAGAACCAGAATGTCCGGTTTCATGGCCAGTATACTGGCTATCGCTATGCGGCGCCTCATCCCTCCACTTAAACAAAGCGGTTCGGTGTTAAGAAACTGTTCCTCCGGTATCAGCCCCACATTTTCCAGGGCTTCTTTAACGCGAACCTCAATTTCCGGCTGACCCAGGCCTATGTTACGAAGCCCGTAAGCCAGTTCGTCATATACGGTTGCTTCAAATATCTGCTGCTCAGGAAATTGAAACACCAGCCCTACTGATTTCCACAACTGAGATCTATACTGCTTATCCCGCGTATCATGTCCCAGCACAAAGATGCTTCCGGAAGAAGGGAGTAAAAGCCCGTTAAAGTGCTGGATTAGAGTTGATTTTCCGGAACCGTTAGCTCCAACAATTCCTAAAAATTCGCCTTTTTCAACCGACAGGGTAATATTATCCAGCGCCCTTTTCTCATTCAACGTTCCCGCATTGTACACATAACTCAAGTTGTTGATTTCAATAACCGGCATATACCGTTCTCCATTTGCTCCAGAGTAGTGATTTGTTGATCCAGTCGGTAGCCACGTTTTCTGAGAATTTGCGCCATCCTGACTATATTCGGTGGTTTCAAGGCAACAGTATGATCATCCCGTTGGAAGATTTTCCAGGGCGTCCCATCACCGGCTATCCTGCCCTGGTGCAGCATGATGATACGATCCGCCCCGATTAGGTCCTCCATATTGTGTGATATCAGGATGATGGTAATGCCATGTTTACGGTTTAATTTCCGCAGGTGTTCAAGAATTCTCCGCCTGCCGGTTTGGTCCAGCATGGAAGTTGGTTCATCCAGTACCAGGTAGTCAGGTTGCATAGCCAGGGCTGCTGCAATGGCCACACGCTGTTTTTGCCCCCCGGACAGCATGTGCGGGGATTTTTGCCGCAAGTTCTCCAGGCCTACTATTTGTAGGGCCTTTTCTACTCGCTTATTGACCTCCTGTCGAGGCAGATTAAGATTTTCCGGACCAAAGGCAATTTCTTCCTCAACAACCGGACTAACCAACTGGTTGTCCGGATTCTGAAAAACCATCCCCACCAACCGGCGTATTTCCTTTATAACTCGCCGCTGGCGCGTATCCATTCCATTAACCGTAACCCTACCTGCAGAAGGAAGCAGCAAGCCGTTCAGCAAACGGGCCAACGTGGTTTTACCCGAGCCATTCTCTCCCGCTATACCCACAAACTCGCCAAATTTTATGGCTAAATTCACTGCCTTTAAGGCACAGAATTTGTCGTTTTGGCTGTTGAAATACTCTTTGGTGACATTAGACAGTTGAATTCCTTGCATACTTATAAAATCATCCTTTTTGATGACAACCACGCAGCATAATTTTGTTTTATGCAAACAAAAAAAACCAATCCAAGCGGGTATAGCCGTTTCCAGATATACTCGCTCGGTTAGCCGGCATAACCGGCCAAGGTCGAAAAAAAATAACTCCATATATTATCTAAAGAGGAGGAGGGGACTATGGTTACCGGGGTTGGTTCGGCGTTATACTTTTATCAGAATAACGGGGGCAAAAATAAAATGCCTACCTTCAGTTAAAATTATTATAATCAAGTATGGCCAATTCCCCGGAAACGTAGATCCTAAGGCTTCTAATTTGTTAGTTTTATCATAGACGTTAAAGCCTGTCAAACAAAAAAATCGCCACAAAAAAACCGCTCCGGGCGGTTCAGTAGCTGCTGCAATAAAATACAATTTCGTGTTTTCCCATACCGAGTTTTTTTTCAAAATAGCCGCACTTACACAAAAATATAAAATAAATTTTCCTGGGGTTGTCCACCAAAGACTCAAAATTACCCTGGCCTTTGGAAATAATTATATCCGCGTTGTTGAAAACTTTGATAAAATCTTCAGAACACTCGCTGAGGATCGTCCCGGGAAAATCCGTCCCGTTATCGATTATAACAGCGTATTTATCCAGACCAATATTTTTAGCGTCACGAACGGTAACGTCATTTATAACCGGCTTTCCTCTGGTGGCAAAATAAACCTTTAACTGTGGGTACAGTCTTTTTATTTCCCGGATTAAAAACCTATCTAAAACGATTTCTCCCGCGTTATCACCCAGGTATAATAATGTCTGTCCCTTTGCCAGGTCGCCTGTCATACGTTCAAAAATGTCATCTGAAAATTTTTTTTCCATAGTCTCTTGAATTACCCTGAAAACCTCAGAGGAGTCCAGGTCCGGAACGGCGCCGAAGTCTATTACGTTTCCGGCAGCGGCCAGTTTAACCGCAGCAGCAAGTCTGTTTTCGGCAGTCTTAATAAACTTATCATCAAAATTCTTTTCCAGAACAAGTATTTTTCTATTATAAAGGTCCTTTTCTTCCCGGTACGGATCGCTGTTGTTGACCGACTCCCTGAATATCCGGTGAATTTTACCGGCAACCAGGGGAGCGATCGTGTCTTGATCAACGCCGCTCATCTCACGCATTACTCTTTTAATAAATAAAAAGCGTTCGTCATCCTTACCAATATGTTTTCCTGCCAGTTTGAACGCCTGACCCAGCAGGCATTGCATGCAGTCAAGGGAAAGTTTCACTGTTTTATCATTCCTTATGCAGTTGATAAAAAGTGGCCCGTTAGAATAAATTTTTTCCCAGGGCCACCTTTTTATCCCGGTCCCTGTTACGCTTCGTTTTGTTCGGTGTTCAGTTCAGCCATTCTTTTCTCCAATACGGATAGTTGTTCTTTCAAAATCTTCATTTCGCTTAACAGGTAAGCTTTTTCTTCTTGCGGGCCGGGACCAGGAACGGGTGGAGTGTAATAAGTGTCGTACCTGGGTACAAGACCAGACACCGGATTATAATACGGGTAACCCCAGTTGTAAAACCGCCCGGGTCTGCACCCGCGAAAGCCTCCCCGGCCACGGCCGTAGCCGGCTCCCCGGCCGCGTCCGAAGCCGTATCCGAAACCAGGCGCCGGATTCAGAAAACCCGGTGCTCCGTAACCGGCGCAATAACCGGCAGCCCTGCCCGTACGCGGACCTTGCCCAAACGGGCCGGTTCTGTCTCCTCTTGGCATCCTTTACACCTCCTCTCTCCAATCTTGCTATAGCGGTACCTTGAACCAGCATTACCTCGTATAACTAAACAGGTTCATCTCCCTCCCCTTCTCCTTCTGCCCGGACCCGGCCAAGACGGAGAGTCCCAACCGTGCCCGTGGCGCTGGTTTGCATGTTCCGTACCGCATGACGGACATAAACGGGGGATTTTATTCGCTGCTTCAAGAACAGATTCCCACTGGTAGCCGCATTTCTGACAAAACCAGTGCCCAACAATCGGATAACCACCGGTTTCGATCCGGATCGCCTTACCCTCAACCATCGCAGCTGCCAACTTGGTTCTGGCTGAAGTCAAAATTCTCTGAAAGGTACTCTGGGCCAGGTTCATATAACCGGCGGACTCCTGTTGGTCTATTCCCAAGTAATCTTTAAGGCGTATCGCTTCCCATTCATCAACACCGATAATTAATTCACCGGCTTCCGATTCCGGAATTCCGGCGGGACTAAAATACGTTACCGCAGGGAAAAAACCGACCCGGCGTGGTTTAGGGGGTCTGGGCACTGAAAAGCTCACTCCATTTTCTTTTTTAATTTATTATGGTATATACCCATAATAAATTTTATCCGGGTTATGGGTATATGTCAATAATTTTTTCATTATTGAATAATCGTTTATGCAGTTGTATTTGTTGGAAAATTTTAAAGCAACACAACTCGAGTCATTTTTTATTAATTTTACTATTGATTTATCTTTTAAACTCAACCTATAATAATATAAAAAATACTATCAAAATACTATCTATAACTTAAATCTTTTTTATAATGACAGAAATGGAGGCATGCATATGAAAGAACCCCTGCAAGAGCGGGAACAAAAAATAAAAGAAGACGGGGTGTTGACGTTAGACAGCCTTTTTTAAGTATTTTGACGATTAGTTCAAAAAATAATTAAATTTACTTACAATTAATTTTAAAAGGAGAATGTCTGATGTTAGATGAAAATGTGGAAAAAAAATATGTTTTAGATATGTTGGGTAAATACAGCAAAACAATAATCGATCACGCCAGAAATCCCCGGAATGTAGGCAATATTCCTCAGTGCGACGGTTTTGGTCAAGCTGAAGGTGAATGCGGGGATACCATGGCAATTTGGATCAATGTTAAAAAAGACCGGGTGGTAAACGCTACTTTCTGGACGGATGGGTGCGGAACGAGTATTGCCTGTGGAAGTATGATTACCGAACTGGCCAGGAATAAAACTTTAGCTGAGGCGGCTCAAATCGGGCCGGAAAAAGTTTTAAGTGCCCTGGGTGGTTTGCCGAAGGACCATGAACATTGTGCTTATTTAGCAGCAAATACACTCCAAAAAGCCCTTAAAGACTACCAAGAAGTAAGTAAATTTCCCTGGAAAAAACCTTACTACGATGCCCATAAAAGCAACTAAGGGACAAGGGGACAGGTATACTGTCCCCCTTTAATACTTATAAAGCAATTAATAAAATGCGTTATAAAGGTTAAAATATTAGTATGGATAAAAGAAGTAAATTTTTTTTAATAGATACAACCTTATTTTTTTTATTGGCAGCAAGTGGAATAAGCGGTTTGTTATTATGGACCGTTATACCAAGAGGAACCGGCCTGCGCTGGTTTTTTAGAGATATGCATAAATGGAGCGGTATCGGCATGGCCGGATTAGCCTTTTATCATCTTATACTGCACTGGGACTGGTACAAAAAAACAGGACGCCGTTTAATAGTTGAAAACAACCAATCTGTAGATAAAAATAAAAAATAATCAAAACGAATGTGAGAAAAGCCGGTACACACCGGCTTGTTTGATTATTAACACATAGGTTTTAACAATTTTTTTAAGTAAGGGGTTACCATTGGAACAACCATTTTGCTGTTTTATGTTCGACCGAAGATGCCAGTGAAGGTGTAAACGCATTTTTAGAGAAAAGAAAACCCCAGTGGGAAATGAGGTAATTTCCCAATAAAACTCACTAAAGTTCCGGGCATATGCGACCCATTTCTCCTCTTTAATCTTAACATTATTAAGCACAGGGTTCTATTCTGTTTTTTCCATAGACGCACGATATTGAAGAGTAGTCCTTTTATAATGCAAGGAATCCCCCCATTCCCATAAACCAAGGGTATAACCGCAAGAAGAAATTTCTTCGGCCAGTTCCTCTGATTTTTTAAATTTCTTATGTTCATACAAATAGTATTTTTCCCGTATGTCCTCAGGGGTTAAAATCGGCATTACAATGTTGGCCCCGGCTTTCAAACCCATTCGGAGCCCTTCAGGGTCAATGCTCTGTAACGCGGTTGAGGCCACCATATTAACATCCGGCATAGTAAGCCGGCAAAGAGCCAGTATTTTCAAGGTGGTTAGATAAGGATCAAGCTGCTCCGCTTTAACTTTTGACAATGGGGTAGCATGATGGGGAATATAAGGTCCCATACCCAGCATATCGACATCTTCTTGCCGGAAGAATTCAAGCTCCCGGAGCAGGTGTTCCACCGTTTGACCCGGCAGTCCGATCATTATCCCGGTTCCGGTCTGATAACCGATATCTTTCAACGCCCTAAGACAATCTATACGTTGCTCCAGTCTTTGGGACGGCGGGTGAATGCTTTTAAAAAGCTCCGGGACGGAGCTTTCTATCCGCAGCAGGTAACGATGAGCCCCTGCTTCCCAAAGCCTCTCATATTGCCGGTATTCCAATTCCCCAACACTTAAAGTTATCCCCAACCCCCTGGCATCCTCATCCGCTTCCCGGCTCAAATCTTTAATCTCTCTGACCACTTCAACCAGGAAATCAACCTCAAAGGAGTTGTCAGTTTCCCCTGATTGTAAGCAAATAGAGTGATAGCCGGATTTAAAGGCCAGCATTGCCAGTTCTACAATCTCATCTTTCCTCAAGCGATAGCGCTCAAGCTGATGGTTATTTTTTCTTAACCCGCAGTAAAAGCAATTCCGGTCACAATAGTTACTGAACTCTATAAGCCCGCGCAAATACACTTTGTCACCGACATTTTCCCGGCGGCATTTATCGGCAGCTTGCAATAACTCCTGCAAAACCTGAAGATCATCACTGTTTAAAATATTAACGATATCATCGCTGGAGATCATCCCCACAGGTAAAACACTCCTTGAGCGTAGTGGTTATTTCTTTTATTTCCGCTCGACTTAAGATTTCTGCGTTATCTATACAGATACCATATTTTTCGTTAAGTTTAACCCTTACAATATTTATACTTATTTCCTCATTGTTACCAAACAGGTAAGACCACCTGAACCCGTAAATCCTTGCCCAGCGTATTTTTAGTCCGGGATATAGTTCCAGAAGAACCCGGTTACAAACCTTGATCATTTCTGCACCGGAATTACAAAAATGATTACCAAGTAATGCTTTTATCTTATGCCGCATCCGGCTACTCTCTTTAGAGGTATAAATCTCTCTCACCTGCCTCTATCCTCTTAAGAAATCCTAAAACTTTTTGCCTTACAAGGTTATCCGGCAGGGCTTCAATTTCCTGGTTTATTAACTGCTCACCCGCCTCCCGGGTTTCATTACCCGCATAATCAAGCAGATATTCTTTAAAAGTTAAGATTGCGTTAGGCATACATAAATTATGAACCTTGCCTTTTTTAGCAATATCCATAAAATAATTACCCGTACGACCACAGCGATAACCGGCGGTACAGAAAGAAGCTATATACCCCATCCTGGCCAGGTCGCGTATCGTTTCGTCCAGACTGCGATTATCCCCGAGGATAAACTGCTGCCGGCTGTGATCCGGATCTTCTTTATTGTAGCCGCCTATAGCAATATTAGAACCGGCATCGAGCTGTGTACAACCAACCGGAATGACTTCCCGCCTTACCCGGGCATTTTCCCGGGCTGTAATAATCATTCCCGTATAGGGGACAGAAAGGCGAATCACAGTAACCAGTTTTTTAAAAGTGTCGTCATCAACCTTGTAAGAGCTTTTCTCAACAAAGGGCGTATTAACGGCAGGCTCCAACCGGGGAAAGGATATAGTATGGGGACCGACCCCGTCAAAATGTTTCTCCAGGTCTATAGTATGATACAACAGACCCATAACCTCAAATTTCCAATCATATAGGCCAAAAAGAGCTCCTATACCCACATCGTCAACCCCCGCTTCCATAGCCCGGTGTAAGGAATAGAGGCGCCAGCCGTAATCTGCTTTAATACCGCGGGGATGAAGTTTTTTATAAGTATCGTGGTGGTAGGTCTCCTGGAACACCTGGAAGGTGCCGATACCTACGTCTTTTAAGATTTTCAGATCTTCCACCGACATGGGAGCGGCATTTATGTTACTGCGCCGTATTTCTCCGTTATCCACCTTGGTTTCATACGCCACTTTCAGGGTGTCGGCAATATAATGGACATCAGAATCGGGATGTTCGCCGTAGACCATTATAAGGCGTTTATGACCTTTTTTAACCAGGGCTTTTATCTCATCGCGCAGTTCATCCCTGTTCAACCGGTGACGTACACTCTCGTCGTTTCCCCCCCTGAATCCACAGTAGACACAGCTGTTTACACAGTAATTACTGACGTAAAGGGGGGCAAAAGTAACGATTCTCCGGCCATACACGTTTAGTTTAATTTTTAAACCGGCCTCGTACATTTCCTGCCATAACTCCTCATCGGTACAGTTAAGAAGAGCAGCTGTTTCTTCCGGTTCCAGGCGGTTAAGTTCCAGGGATTTAGCTATTATCTCCCGTACTTCCTGTTTATCAGGCTGTTTTTTCTGCAAGAGCAGTTCATGGATATAGTTATCATCTATAAAATATTTTCCATTTTCCATATATTTTTCTACCTGTTCCGGCTTTATTACCGCATCCATCCATTCTTTAACCGAAGCATTTTGCATAATCCAAACCTCCTTTGTTTTTCATCCTACCCTTTGCGGGACCTGGTAAGAGCACTTTTAACGGTAATTCCCGGGATATTACCCAGCTTTCCGGTTAACGAACCAATTTGGTCTGTGTTACCGTCAACTATTAATGATATTACTGAAACTTCCCTTTCCCGGTAAGGCAGACCCATCCTGCCCACAATCATCTCCGCATGCTCGCTTAAAACCTGATTAACCTTCGGTGCCACCGCACGATCCTCAATCACTATCCCTATTACTCCCAGCCGTTTGTCCATCAAACCGAATCCCCCCTTGAAAAATTAAAAACACTTACCCCAAACAAGAGTAAGTGCTTGAACATACAAACATATTTATCATAATGCCCCCTTAACTCAGCAACAAACCTTGTTATCAGGGTATTTATTTTTTAATTGTTCCCAGCCTGAAAATCAGTTTGGCGACCTCTTTTCAAGCCCTATTACAATAATTCTAAACTCAACGCCTTACTACTGTCAAGCATAACTATAAAAGGGGGACAAGGGGACAGATCCCTTGTCCCCCCTCTGTCCCGTTTTATCGTGATTAATCCTCACTTTTTAACTTCAACTGTTTTTCGCAGTGCGTTCCACGTTTCGTCTGTCAGTAAGCCTAACCTCCAGAGTGCAATACCGTTAAGTTGGTATCGCTTGGCAATCCCAACCTTTGCCGGAACACTCTCAGAAGTTTCACTTGGTATGGAAATTCCTAATACTAATTTTTCTTTGGGTGTATGTTTTAGAGCTTGCTCAACTGCTTGAATGACCAATGAATTAGGCTCCGGTGTCGTACCGTAATCGTAAGCCATAATGATAATCCTATCAGCAACTTCGCCTAACGATTGGTAGTCGTAACCCTTGTAAGCACTATTAGGCGCATGAAGGGTGAGCGTCAGGTCAATGCCGGCAGCCCGTACCTGCCTCGCCAAAAGCCTAACAAACTTATTAAAAGCGTCCTGGACCGCCTTTAACTGCTCACCGTCATCTTGGCAACCCAAACCCTCAAAGTCGAGGTTAACACCATGGTAAGCCTCAGCTGCTTCCATTATGCCATCAACAGCCTTAGTCACGGCATCCTCATCCGTTAACAGGGAAGAAATAGTGCCGTCACCGTCAGTTACGTGAACTACCATTTCAGTTTTCAGTTTGTAATCCTTGGCCGCTTCCAGCACCTTTTCCCAACCGTCCGGTCTTTGCCAGCCAGTCCTGCTTCCGGTCAGCAGATTCCCCTCTTTGTCCAGACTGTACCAGCCTAACGCCAGTTCGCCTACTACATCGGTATTTCCGTTGGCAGTTTCCGGGTAAGGTTTCCCAAAGAGGTTGGTCCAACTGCTGGTTTTGCTGTCGCCCAGGGCATAGAAGCCTATAACGGTCATTCCCTTTGGTGGAGAAGTAATTCTAACCGTGTGGTTAGGACCATCCCACACTACTTCGCAGTTATAAGCCTCACTGAAAAAACGTAAAGGAATTAAAGTCCTTCCGTCTTGAATTACCGGAGGCGCATCCAGAGTAATGGGATTGTCATTGCGATAGGCAGTTTTATTACCAATTTGCAACCTGACGGAAGTTTTACCATCGGCAGCACCGACTGTCCGCGAGTCGCCATCCCAGCTAACCGCCACATTTAATGCCTCTGCGACAGCCCGGAAAGGAACCAGTGTCCGTTCGTGCTGGATAATCGGCTGTACGTCGAAGGTAACCGGCAGTCCGTCAATCAGCACCGGGATTTCCTGCTGTTCTTGAGCAAAGGCCGGTAGCACAAAATTACCGGCCAAAATAATTATCAAAGTAAATGTTAAAAATAATCGCTTCATCGATACCCTCCCGATATAACAATGTCGTAGTATTTACTTTTCTTTTTACAGGTAATTTGTAATTTCTTCTTTAGTGATGCAAATCCTGCATGCATATCCCCGGGCGATGAAAAAGTCCTGAAAACCGGCGGCAGATACCGGGTGGTCAGCGAAAACCTCAAAGTTAAAGCAGTTTGGTCTGAAGACGCCGACCGGTACATTGTCTGTTACAACCCCGCCGAAGCTGAACACGACCGCCAGGTCCGGGAAGAGATCGTCAAAAAGCTGGCCGGTAAACTTAAAAAAGGCTTAAAACAGTTTATTGGAAATAACGGTGCCGGTACCTGCTAATAAAAAAGATACTGCCGAAATTAACCATCAAGCCCTGGCTAAAGACGCCAAATACGATGGCAAGTATGTATTGCGGACCAACTCAATCCTGGATACCAACCAGGTGGCCCTGGCCTACAAGAGCAACTTTGCCATAAAAAAGAGGGGCAACTTTTTAAAGTCACCCCTGCTGCCCACGCCATGACCCCGCCAGGCGCTCAAGCTGCTCCGCAGCATTGCCACATCTCCCGGCGGGTAATATCCAAGCGCTGCTATATGCTAACATTAAACGCCCACTTTTTTCAGCACCGCCAGCAGCTGCCCGGGCTTAAAGGGCTTTACGATCCATGCCGTGGCGCCGGGTTTTCGCCCTTCTTCCTTTTTGGCAGCCTGCGCTTCCGTTGTAAGCATGATAATAGGAGTAAACTTGCAAGTCTTTTTTTGACGCGCCGCCTTGATAAAACTTATCCCGTCCATGATTGGCATGTTCAGGTCGGTAATAACGGCATCCACCTTGCCTGTTTTGTTCAGAACGGCCAAACCCGCTTTGCCGTTTTGTGCCTGTTCCACCCGGTAACCGGCATTTTCTAAAACAATTTTTATACTCATCAACATCGTCACAGAATCATCGACGGTCAAAATGGTTCTGGCCAATGCAAACACCATCCTTATTTTGTTAAAACAGTTCTACGTTATCGCCCAGCTCCTTATCTACTTTCCCCACGTTGGTCGTATCAAGGAGCTGTTCACCGGTCACTTGCTGGTGTACCCGCCGCTCACCGGCGGTGGTATAAAGCTTTGCCAGCCTGTCCATTATTTCTGTTCGCTCTTTCAAAGCCTCACCATTTTGCAGCGCCAGCGCCAGATGCTGGAGTTCCTCATTACACTCTTCAACTATTTTCAAAACATGATTCAGTTCCTGGGCAACCATATCCTGAAACTGAAGGTTAAAAACCGTGTTTTCCACCTGCCGGGACAAGTCGGTTACATTGGCGACCAAAGTGTTGGATACCTCATGAATGGTTTTTACTGCCTCAGACATTCTTTCATGAGTTTTATTTACTTGCTCCCCGATATTCTGTATGATACTTGTTGAATTGTTGATTTTATCCCTGATATTAATAGTCATATTTTCCAAATGACTATTAATATCCATGTTTTGTTTATCTGGTTGTAGCCGCTCACCCTCAATGG
>DFAQ01000068.1 GCA_002365865.1 Pelotomaculum sp. UBA3102 | reverse complement strand
TGCTTTAGCCCGGATTAAGCAAATAAACCTCCTGCATGCCGTATTTGGACGAATTATTATTCCTCAAGGTGTATACAATGAAGTGGTACTACAGAATAAACAGGGTTATGGAAAAAATGCTGCAAACCATCAGTAATGTAGTAAAACCGGAAGAATTGAGGCAATCTTACGCTTTTGACGGGCAGAGCGAAGAAGGATTCGGCGCGGCTATGGGCATGGACGAAGGGTCCAACGTGGGCAGGATTGGTTTTAAACTGGTGGACAGAGATAAGCGGGAGCGTAGCGCTAGTGATATCGCCGGCAAATTAAGAGAACAACTGGAAAAAATACCGGGCATAGGCCGGATGAAGGTTACTGCCACGAGCCCGCTTTCCTCAGCGATGATGGGCGGCGGAAAGCCAATCGTTATTGAAGTCGCAGGCCCCGACCTGGACACGAACCTCAGGACTTAAAGCCCATTCGCAACTTTGTCGATTGCGGGTTGGATTGGGGATAGCTTTAATGATTTTAACAAGTTGGTTCTACGGTCTCTATAGCATCACCACCATATTTAAGGTACTGTCAATAGCGATTCCACAATACAGTATTCGTGCGCATGACCGGTACCGTTACCGTACCTGCTGTGGAATTTGGTATTGATTTCATTGGCCTCGGTACCCGTAATTTAAAGGAACCGGTTCCCGGCCACCATCACCTATCCATTTAGTTCCTTAATTGGAATTATGGTTGTCTGGTGGTTCTAAAACCATTACACAAGGGGACGACGGGATGGATACTATTTACGGAACCCTGGAAAGGATTACTTTTCACAACGAGGAAAATGATTTTGTCGTGGCCAGGGTAAAGGAAAAAGGGAAAAAAGACCTGACCACCGTGGTCGGCAGCCTGTCCGGCATCAATCTCGGCGAATCCTTAAGGCTCAGCGGCAAGTGGGTGCATAACAACAAGTACGGCAGGCAATTTCAAGTAGAAAAATTTGAAACGGTGGTTCCGGCCACGGTAAACGGAATTGAGAAGTACCTCGGTTCCGGGCTGATAAAAGGTATCGGTCCGGTCATGGCAAAGCGGATTGTCAAGATGTTTGGCCTGGATACGCTTGAGGTGATTGAGAACAACCCCGGGGAGTTGTCCCGGATCGACGGCATCGGCGAAAAAAGGATCGCCATGATTACCAGGGCCTGGGAAGAGCAAAAAGAAATCAAGGAGATCATGGTTTTTCTGCAGGGCTACGGCGTCAGCGCCTCCTATTCAGCCAAAATTTTTAAAAAATACGGCAGTGCTTCCATCAAGGTGGTAAAAGAAAACCCCTACCGCCTGGCAGCGGACATTCGCGGCATCGGGTTTACTACCGCCGACCGGATTGCTCAAAACATGGGTATTGATCCTCACTCCGTCATGCGGGCTGAAGAGGGCATTATTTACGTCCTGAACGAATTAACCGGTGAGGGGCATGTTTATTATCCCCGGGGAAAGCTTTTGGATAAAGCGGCGGAAATGTTGCAAATCGACCGGGGAGCCGTACTGGAGACGGCCCTGGCCGGACTGATCAAGGGCAGGCGGGTGATCGTGGAGGATGAGCAATCAGTTTACCTGGCTCCTTTTTACCTGGCCGAAACCGGTTTGGCCGGACGGCTGCGCGCGCTGAGCGAAGAGCCGCCTGCCGCCCGGCCCATCGATACGGAAAAAGCCATTTCCTGGCTGGAAGACGTACTGGGCACCAAACTGGCTGAAAAACAAAAAAAAGCGGTTGACCTGGCCGCGCGGAGTAAGGTGCTGGTCATTACCGGCGGGCCCGGTACCGGGAAAACAACCATTATCAAAGCGATCATTAAAGTATTCCGGGCTTTGAAGTTGAAGGTCCTGCTTGCCGCCCCAACCGGCAGGGCCGCCAAGAAGATGCAGGAAGCCACCGGGTATGAGGCCAGGACCATTCACCGCCTGCTTGAATACAGCCCCCAGAACGGCGGATTTCAAAGGGATCGGGATTACCCGCTGGAGGCCGACGTGGTTATTGTTGATGAAGCCTCCATGATCGATACCATCCTGATGTATCACCTGGTCAAAGCGGTTCCCCCCCGGGCCGGCCTGATCCTGGTTGGTGACATCAACCAGCTTCCGTCCGTCGGCCCGGGGAGTGTGTTACGGGACGTTATAGCATCCGGCAGGTTCCAGGTGGTTACCCTTACGGAAATTTTCAGGCAGGCAAGAGAGAGCAGGATTGTAACCAACGCCCACCTGGTAAATCAGGGAAAATTTCCTGATTTACGGAGGCCGCCGGCCGGAGAAGCCGCTGATTTTTACTTTATCAAAGAAGAAGATCCGGAAAAAGCCCTGGATAAAATACTGATGCTATGCAGAAAGAACATTTCCAGGCGCTTTGGTTATAACCCGGTAAAAGACATCCAGGTTTTGACGCCGATGCACCGCGGCCTGCTGGGCGTATCGATGCTTAACGAACGCTTGCAGGAGGTCCTAAACCCCAACGAGGGTAAAACCATCAGGGGTTACAAGTTGTTCAAGCTCAACGACAAGGTAATGCAGGTGGTCAACAATTACCAGAAAGAAGTGTTTAATGGGGATATCGGTTATATAACTTCCATATCTCCGGAGGAACAGGAGGTCAGCGTGAATTTCGACGGCAGAACCGTAACCTATGATTTTTCCGAGGCGGATGAAATAGTGCTGGCTTACGCTGTTTCCATTCACAAGGCGCAAGGCAGTGAATACCCGGCCGTGGTTATCCCGGTAATGACCCAGCACTACATGCTTTTACAAAGAAACCTCATATATACCGGCATTACCAGGGGTAAGAAACTGGTGATCCTTATCGGCTCCAAGAAGGCGCTTGCGATTGCGGTGCGCAACAACAAACCGGGTAGCCGGTACACCATGCTTAAAGAAAGACTGTCACGGGATTCTGGGCCGTGACGGCCGCTGGTCAGCAAACAATAAGCGGGCTAAGCGGCACGGCGAATTCATGAAGCAAT
>DFAQ01000031.1 GCA_002365865.1 Pelotomaculum sp. UBA3102 | reverse complement strand
CGGCGGTCAAGGCCAGGCCGCTATGTGGTTGCCGGTTAGATCTTAGGCGGGTGGCAGGGTGAAGCTGCTGGTGGACAGCATCGGCCCGCTGAACAGTTTGACAGAGGTCAGGTTCCCGTACCTTACGCTGGAGTCTACCGTGAAGGACCCTGTTGTTAGCCTGTATCCTCCGGGAAACAATGTGAATAGGTGGGAGATAGACTTCTGGACGGATGCCGGCCTGGAAATATGCCCTACCGGTACAATGGTTCAAATGCAGTTAACTAGTGACGCCGGGAGCGAAAGGGCAACGGCTCTGAACGCGCCTCCGTATTCGGATGGTGTTATAGTTACGGAAGGGGTAGCATCTACGAAGACTGACTCGTGGTGCTCCAGGGGAGGGACAGGAGCTAAGAAAAAGCGATCCAAATGAAGCAGGAATCAATGAAACACTATTTTCCGGGTTTTCAGAATCCCGCGACTTTAGTCGTGGAGAGGTTCAGGAATATCTAATAAAAATAGAATGATAATTCGTGCAAGAGGCGCTGGCTATTATATGCAGCGCCTCTTTTTTTCTGGATTTGTATCTATATAAAAGGGCTTTTAAGATAAAAGGGCTTTTAAGGTGCAACAGGTTTAGCCATGGTTAATATACCCATGGCTTTTTCTTTTTTAAAAAGCAATAAGACAAACCTGCTACCGAGTATACTTTTTTAAGGAGTTGATGTCGATTGAACGGAACATATGCAAAGAAAAAAAGTGATCGTCCTGTAGTAAAAATAGTGTATTCTAAAGAAGGCAGCGGCTTAAAAGAAGCATACCGCCTGCTTGTCAAAAAAGTGTTGGAGGCAAAGAAATGCAAGCAGCGATATACATCAGAGTGAGCACAGATGACCAGGTGCGGCATGGTTTTTCTCTCGCAGAGCAGAGGGAGGCATGTCGCGGCAGGGCCACCTCTCTTGGTGCCACCACAATTGAGGAGTATGCTGACGAAGGTGTTTCAGGTACCATTTTGGACAGGCATGGTCTAAGTTTGCTGCGCGAGAGCATTAGGAATAATCAAGTTGATTTGCTTGTGGTTCGTGATCCGGACAGGCTATCCAGAAAACTGTCACATCAGCTTCTACTTACTGAAGAATTTGAAAAAGCAGGCGTCAAAATTGATTTTCTTGACTTTGATTGGAAAGATTCGCCGGAAGGCAGGTTATTCTATAGTATTAGAGGAGCAATAGCAGAATACGAACGGGAAAAAATTCGTGACAGGATGGTAAGAGGTAAAGATCAAAAAGCTCGGCAGGGTGGTGTGCCGGTAGGTTTTTACTGTTACGGCTATAATTATACGCCTGAATTAGGGAAAGTCACTCTGAGCGATATTGAAGCCCCAATAGTAAAAAATATATTTAACTGGTTTGCCTACAAGGATATAGGAATAAACGGCGTCGCCAGAAAGCTAAATGAAATAGGAACGCCTACGAGGAAAGGTAAGGGAAAGTGGCACCGCAATGTGGTCAGACAAATTCTGAGAAACCCCGTGTATATAGGTTTGTGGCGGTATAAAGATATATCTATTAAGGTGCCTGGTATAGTAGATACTGAGACTTGGGATAAAGCGCAGCAGAAGCTAAAGGAAGTCCGCCGGCTATGGGCGGGAAGAAGTAAAAAAAAATACCTGTTGTCGGGTATAATTACTTGTTCCGACTGCGGCAATACCATGACAGGTGTTTATACAAACTGGTGGGGAAAAAAGGAACGCCGGTATACCTGTCACAAAAACAGCCAGGGCGCTAAAAACGGAGATTGCGAACCTTTTAAGGCTTTGCCTGCGGAAATTATCGAAAGTGCTGTATGGAAACAAATACAAGTCTGGCTGAGCGATCCCGACGAGCTTGCAAAAGAAGCTGTCAACGAAGAACCCAGAGAAGAAGAATTGAAACAGGAGATAAGTAGAACCAGAGAGCATTTGACAGGAGTTGAAAAAGGACGCAGCTCAATAATTGACACTTTAGCGTTGGGATTGATTGAACTAGACACAAATACCAAAAAAAAGCTTGCCGATTTAAAACGGAGGAAAGAAAGACTGGAGAATAGAATAAAAGAACTGGAAACGGTTTTAAACGAAGCTCAACGATATATGGCCGAAATGGATGAATTAAGACTGATTTCAAAACAGGTTTTGTCAAAATTAGACAGTTTGGAATTTCACGATAAAAAAGCTCTTGTGAGGGTGTTAGTGTCACAAGTAATAATAAAAGGCCGGGGCCGGCCGGGTAAGAACGGTTTGAGGGATATACAAATAACCATAATTGCCAAACTTCCGGAACAAATAGATAGTTCCATTTTTTCTAATATTTTACGCTAGGCTTTGTTATTGAAATGTCATTTTCAATACATCTGGCGGCATAAGTGGCCAGCCTGGTGCCCTTTTTCGGGTTAAAGGTGTTTATAGCTTTGATCAGGCCGATGGTGCCTATGGAAATCAGGTCGTCAACATCTTCTCCCGTGCCGTCGAATTTTTTTACAATATGTGCCACGAGGCGCAGGTTACGTTCCGTCAGAATGTTTCGGGCCACATCATCTCCCCGGTTTAAAAGCTGTAGGTATCTGGCTTCTTCCTCTTCGGACAGTGGTTGTGGAAAAGTGTTGTTAGCGATATAGGAAACAAGCAGCAGGAGGCCGTTTGCAAGCGATGCGATGGTTAAAGCCCAGAGGCCGGGCAGCATCTATTCAATCACCCCCAAAGAAACTCGCGTACAATTAATTTTATGAAAAACAGTTGTGTTTTGGTGCACGTCCGGTCGAAAAATTATTTAAAAAAGGATTTTTTCTTCAGCCCGGAGAAACATAATTAAATCGGCGCATTAAGTTAAAAGAGGTGTTGCGGTAAGTGGTTCAGGCTACAGGGGTGATTCTGGCGGGCGGAAAAAGCACGCGTATGGGCAGGGACAAAGCTTTTTTAGATATTGGCCGGGAAAAAATGATCCGGCGTGTTGCCGGAGAATTGGGAAAGGTATTCAAAGAAATTTTGATTTGCGGAGGTACGGAGGAAATCAGCGCACAACTGGGTTTTAAAGTTGTCGCCGACATGATTAAGGGAGGGGGGCCTTTAAGCGGGATTCATGCCGCCCTTCATCACATGTCGTATCAGAGGTGCCTGGTGGCGGCCTGTGATATGCCGTTCATAAATGCCGCAATGGCGCAATATCTTGTTAGACAGGCAGAGGGCTACGATGTTGCCGTACCGCGCCACGGAGTTCACCTGCAGCCCCTGTTTGCAGTTTATAACCGGGATTGTTTGCCTGCTGTCGAACGGTCTTTAACGGCTCTTAAATATAAAATCACCGATTTTTATGCGCTTGTCCGGGTAAATTATGTGCATGAAGAAAAGTTGCGCGCGCTGGCTGATGTCGATTTTACTTTTTTCAATGTCAATACACTCGTGGACCTGGAAAAGGCCAGGGAAATGGCAAAAAAAAAAGACCGGGAGAGTAAAACTTGTTAAAGATTTTTTACCCCAAAATGTACATATCATCAATCTTACAGATAGAGCCGGAAATATTGAAGAGGCAAAAAATAAAAGGTGTTCTTTTTGATTTAGATAATACTATTATCCGCCGGGATGCGGACGGGTTCGCACCGGAAGTGGCGGAATGGCTTTCCGGCCTTCGGAATGAGGGTTTTAAGCTGGGTATTGTGTCAAATAACTCCCGTGAAAGAGTGGGGGCAATTGCAGGGTCTATGTCCCTGCCCGCCGTGCACCGGGCGGTAAAGCCTTGTATGGGGTCGTTTCGCCGGGCGTTGAAAATGCTGGGCACCTCTGCCGGGGAAACGGCCCTGGTGGGAGACCAGATCTTTACCGATATCCTGGGCGGCAACCTGACCGGGTTGTATACCATCCTGGTTGTCCCCATGAGGGGGAGGGAATTCCTGGGAACCAGGTTGATCACCCGCCCGCTGGAAAAAATCGTGCTAGCCCGAATCAAAAAGAGTCCGGAGGTTACACATGACAGGCGGGATTAACGGCCGGACCGGAGTATGTGGCATAATCGGCTACCCGGTGGAACAATCTTTTTCCCCGGCCATGCATAATGCCGCGTTTGCCGCGTTGGGGTTGGATTTTGTGTATGTTCCCTTTCCGGTGTCCCCCCCGCTTCTGCCCGCGGCGGTGACTGCCGTGCGGGCACTGGGCCTTGCCGGGGTGAACGTCACTGTTCCCCACAAACAGGCCGTACTGCCGTTCCTGGACGAACTGAGCGGGGAGGCCCGCCTGGCCGGAGCGGTGAACACGATAGTAAACCGTTCGGGGAGCTTATACGGGGACAATACGGACGGGAAGGGTTTTTTACATTCCCTGAAAGAAGGCGCCGCGTTCGTGCCTTCCGGCAAAACGGCTTTGATTCTGGGTGCGGGCGGCGCGGCCCGGGCAGTGGCGGCAGAACTGGCCCTGGCCGGGGCAAAAAAACTGGTGGTGGCCAATCGTACCCCGGAACGGGCTGCCCGGCTGGCCGGCTTCGTTGCTGAAAAAACCGGCGTCAAGGCAGAAGTGGTTCCCTGGCCGGCGGTTGAAGGTGATACTATTGCGGGCGAGGTGCTGCGCGAAGCCGACCTGGTGGTGCAGACCACCTCCCTGGGGATGTATCCCGGCGTCACGTCAACGGTACCCCTTCCTTATGACCGGTTCAGACCGGGGCAGGTGGCTTGTGACCTGGTATACAACCCGGTAAAAACGTTGTTTCTAAGGAAAGCCGCCCGGGCAGGGGCAACAGTTGTGGACGGCCTGGGGATGCTTTTGCACCAGGGGGCGCTTTCTTTTGAAATGTGGACGAATACCGTCGCCCCGCTGGAAGTGATGCGGAACGCGCTTTGGTTTTGGAAAAACAAATATCATAACCGGGGGGAAAGGAATTGTTGAGATACCTCACTGCCGGGGAATCCCATGGTCCCGCCCTGACGGTCATTGTGGAAGGTATGCCGTCCGGCCTTCCTTTGACGGAAGCATACATAGACCGGCAGCTTGCCCGCCGCCAGTCAGGTTACGGCCGCGGCGACAGGATGAAGCTAGAGAGCGACTCCGTGCGTTTCCTTTCAGGAGTGCGCGGCGGGTTGACCCTGGGCACTCCGATAACCATGCAGGTAAAGAATAAAGACTGGGACAACTGGAAGGAAATAATGTCTCCCGGGCCGGACGCGGACCTGAACCGGCGGGTAGTAACGCGGCCCCGTCCCGGTCACGCCGACCTGGCGGGAGCGATCAAGTACCGGCACCGGGACATTCGTAATGTGCTGGAACGGTCCAGTGCCCGCGAAACCGCCGCCAGGGTGGCGGCCGGCAGTGCGGCCCGGAAACTCCTGGAAGAGCTCGGGATAAAGATAACCGGGCAGGTAGCCCGGATCGGAGACGTGGTAACGGAAAATGAAAATCCGGACCCTGATGAACCGGAGCGCAGCTTGGCTGGTGCGCAGCTTTTATGTGCCGATCCTGGAGCGGAGCGGCGTATGATGGGAGCGATCGATAAGGCTAGGAAGGCCGGGGACACCCTGGGAGGTGTATTTGAGATCAAGGTGTACGGCGTACCGGCCGGTTTGGGCAGTTACGCACAGTGGGACCGCAGGTTGGACGGCCGTTTGGCCGCGGCGCTGATGAGCATTCAGGCAGTAAAAGGGGTTGAGATCGGCCTTGGGTTTGCCGCTGCCGGGCTGCCGGGGTCTCAGGTACAGGACGAGATTTTCTACGATCCAGGCCGGGGGTTTTACCGCTGCTCCAACCGGGCCGGGGGTATTGAAGGCGGAGTGACCAACGGGGAGACCCTGGTGACCCGCGTGGCCATGAAACCCATTCCTACACTCGGCCGCCCGTTGCAGAGCGTGGACCTGGTTGCCAAGGAGCCGTCCTTTGCTGCGGTGGAGCGTTCCGATGTGTGTGCCGTTCCGGCGGCCTGTGTGATCGGAGAAGCCGTAACGGCCTGGGAACTGGCGCGGGTCTGCCTGGAAAAATGCGGCGGGGACAGCCTGGTCGAGCTGAAGAACAACTGGGATAGATACCTGTCCTATGTAAAGCAGGTGTAGAGTTATGAAAAACATAGTGTTGATCGGTTTTATGGGCACGGGCAAAACCTCCTTGGGACGCCGGTTGGCCCGGCGCCTCGGGCGGGAATTTGTCGATACGGACGTCGAGATAGAAAATATTACTGGAAAGACCGTGGCCCGGATTTTTGCCAGGGACGGGGAAACCCGGTTCCGCTCCGAGGAGGCTTTGCTGGTGGAAAAACTTGCCCGCAGGAGGAACCTGGTGATTTCCACGGGCGGCGGTATGGTGTTAAACCCTGAAAACGTCCGGTTGCTCCGCGAGAACGGTGTTTTTATCGCCCTTACTGCTGCACCGGAGGTAATTTACCACCGGGTAAAGAGAAAAAAAATACGCCCCCTCTTGTTGAAGGGTGACTTGAAAGAAAGGATCCGGACCCTTTTAAAGGAGCGGGACGGAGCTTACCATATAGCAGAGTTCACTGTCGATACGGGCGCCTGCAACCTGGAAGAAGCGGTCGAACAAATAATCCGCTTTCTGTCCGAAAGGAATTATATTTGATGGAAGCAGTACGGGTTAAGCTGGGTCTGCGCAGTTATTATATCTATATCGGCACCGGGGTGATCGGCAATCTGGGCAGGCGCATGAAGGAACTTGCCTGCGGGAAAAAAGTAATGCTGGTTTCCAACCCGGCGGTTTTAAGCATGTATGGTGACAAAGTTAAAAAAAGCCTTGCCGGGTGTGGTTTTAAGGTAGTTACCGCGGAAATCGGCGCCGGTGAGGAATACAAGACCCTGGCTACGGCCGGGAAGCTGTACGATACTGCTTTCACCTCTGAAATGGACCGCAGGAGCCCCGTGGTAGCTCTTGGCGGCGGGGTAGTCGGAGACGTGGCCGGCTTTGTGGCGGCTACGTATATGCGCGGGGTGCCTTTTATCCAGGTACCTACCACCTTGCTCGCGCAGGTGGACAGCAGTGTGGGGGGGAAGGTGGCCGTAAACCACCCCAGGGGAAAGAACATAATCGGCGCATTTTACCAGCCCCGCCTGGTCCTCGCTGACATAAATACCCTCGAAACCCTGCCGCCGCGTGAGCTGCGCTCCGGCCTGGCGGAAGTGATCAAGTACGGTGTTATTTGGGACTCAAAGCTCTTTACCTGGCTGGAGGAGCATATCGAATTATTGCTGTGCGGGGAGCGGAAAGCCCTGGCCCATGTCGTGCGGGAATCCTGCCGGGTCAAGGCGAAGGTGGTGGAGGAGGACGAGACTGAGCAGGGCCTGCGGGCCATCCTGAACTTCGGGCACACTGTCGGGCACGCCGTTGAGGCGCTGACCGGTTACAAGAGATACACTCACGGTGAAGCGGTGGGGATAGGCATGGCTGCCGCCGCGCGGCTGGCCGAAGCTCTGGGAATGCTGCCCGGCCCGGACCGGGCGCGCATAGAAGCGCTGGTGCGCCGCGCCGGCATGCCGGTAGACCTGCCGGCGGGGCTTTCTTCCGGGGCCGTGCTTGAGAGCCTTTATCACGACAAAAAAGCCGCCGGCGGGAGGCTCACGTTTGTGCTGCCGGAGGGTATCGGAAAAGTGTCGGTCAGGAGGGACGTAAAAGAGGAGGTTTTAAGAAAAATTATCAGGTATTGAAAAGAAAAAAACCAGCGCGTATGCCATTCATGTAAATCACCAGTGACAAAAAATGTTGAAATTTTGGATTTTGATATTTACAATATAGAAAAACTGTTGTATTTTAACTATATAGGAATTAAAAGCTCATTCCTTTTTGTAATGTTTTTAGCAGTTTTTGTTATAAATTGAATATTGAAAAAGGCAAACTCTACCGAAAGGGGAGGACGCAAAACCACGGGCCTGCCGGGACTTGCCCAAGGCCGCCGAGTTGCCTTAGGTGTGAAATAATGCCCGAACCTAAGTAACTGTTACTTAAAATATGGTTTGGGCTGTTTTAGTTTATGCACGTCGATGCCGTTTGATTCGCGGCATTTGACAGAAAATCAGCGAAAAAAACGGTAAAACAGTGGAGGAACGGATGGAGTTTTTGTTGTGGGGCATGGTTTTTCTGGCCGGAACGTGCGTCGGCAGCTTTCTCAACGTAGTCATTTGCAGGGTCCCGCAGGGGAAGTCAATTGTGTACCCGCCGTCCCACTGCCCGTCTTGCTTGCATCCTCTTCGTCCTGCAGATTTGCTGCCGGTTGTAAGCTATATGTCGCTGAAAGGGAAGTGCCGCTACTGCGGCTGCAGGATTTCCCCGCAGTACCCGGCAGTAGAAGTGGTCACAGGAATACTTTTTTTCTTAGCTTTTATTAGATACGGCTGCACACTGGACTTTCTGCGGTGTGCCGCGCTATTTTCCATGCTGATTCCTGCTGCGGCAATCGACTTGAAGTACAAGATAATACCGGACAAGCTTAACCTAGCAGGCCTGGTTTTGGGTGTGCCTTTCTTGGTCGAGTCAAAGGAGGCGTTTTTCTCCGGCGCCGCAGGATTTTTGACTGGCGGCGGGCTGCTGCTCCTGATCGCGGTGGCGTCCCGGGGCGGCATGGGCGGCGGCGACATCAAGCTGGCAGCTGTGATGGGGCTTTACCTGGGATGGAAATACCTGCTCTTGGCTCTGTTCCTGGCCTTCGCCGCCGGAGGCGCAGCGGGAGCCGTGATGATATTGTTCAAAATGAAGAAGATGAAAGACGCGGTGCCCTTCGGCCCCTACCTGGCCCTGGGAGCGGTGGCGGCCGCGCTGGCGGGAGATAAAATTATCTCGTGGTACGCGGGTTTTTTTGTAGCGCAATGATTTGGAGGGTGACAGGCTTTAAGTAAGCTGGTCTTAGTAAAGTGCCCGGTACCTGAGTATTCCTGCTGCAGAAAAGAGGGCACGGCAAGGAACGGCTTGTGGATGATGATGGGGGGTGAGAAATTAAGGAAAGGATTTTTATTGCGAGTTGATTGATAATTCAGCTGTCTGATAAGCAAAAGCAAAGTTTGCTGAGAGGAGGTATACATGGTATGAAAAAGCTTCTGCGGAACAAAAAGGGCTTTACGCTCGTTGAGCTGATGATCGTCATCGCCATCATTAGCATACTGGCATTAGTGCTGATTCCAAAGATGGGCTTTATGAAAGCAGCAGCTAGAGAAGCCGGTACGGAAGCAAACATGAGGGTAGTCGAGGCCCAGGCATGTGCACTCATTGAGAAAGGTAAATACAAAGGAACAGGTAAAGTAGCGGTTTTCGAAGCAGACTTAGCTAAAAAGTTAGAGGGAAAACTGACCAATCCCTTTACCAACAGCACAGCGGTGGGGGCAATTGACCCTACCAAACCGGCTCCGGCTGTCTGTTTTTCAGAAAATGATGATGGAACAAATGATCCATACAGCAGCGACACATGGGGAGATAATCTAGAAAAAGCAAAAGGGGCAGCGGTATTTGCAGCTTATTATTCAACAGAAGACCCAGAAAAATTAAAGTGCCAGGTTTTCTACTACGACGGAGATGGCAATAAATGCTCAGAAGAAGAAAAAGTAGAAGTAGAGTAAAGGCAGAGGGCTAAAATAAAGCAGGGACGGGGGCTTTCCGGCAAAGTGCATTTGCAGCCGAAAGGCCCTTTTTCCCGACAGCTTTATATAGAGTTATCACGAAATTTTTGGCGAGGTGTACTATGCTGGACACCCCTCGACGCAAGCGCCTCGGCGAGGTTCTTCTGGCAGCCGGGGCCCTGACGCAAGAACAACTGAACAAAGCGCTCGCCTTGCAGCGCAGTTCCGGGCGCAGGCTGGGGGAAATCCTTTTAGAAGAAGGGTTTATCAGCGAAGAAGCATTCCTGAAAGTACTGGAAAAACAATTAGGCATCCGGAGCCTGGATCTCCCCCGGACATATATTGATACCGGCGTGGCGCGGATGATTCCGGAGTCGCTCGCCCGCCGGCACTGTGTAGTGCCGGTGCGTATCGAGGGAGGAAATCTTGTCCTGGCCATGAAGGACCCACTGGACTATTTTGCCCAGGAGGATGTTAGGATCCTGGTTGGCCTGCCCATACAGCCGGCCATCGCTACGGAAAGGGAGATCCTCCGCACCGTCGAACGGGTGTTCAGCTCCAGTATCGCCCAAAAAGCTGTGGAAGACTTCAGCAGCCTTTACGGCTACGGGCCCGTTCCAGAAGAAGGGGGAGCATTGGCAACAGGGGATCTTAATGTAAACTCCGCCCCTATCGTGCGCTTCTTGAACACCATTCTGGACAATGCCGTGCGTTCGGGAGCCAGCGACGTGCACATCGAGCCGGACATTGACGAAATGCGGGTGCGCCAGCGTGTTGACGGTATTCTGCAAAAAACCCTGGTCACCGGCAAAGGGGCGCACCAGGCCATTATCAGCCGGATAAAGGTGATGGCTAACATGAACGTGGCCGAAAAAAGGGCCCCCCAGGACGGCCGCGCTTTCTACCAGGTGGACGGTCGCGAAGTTGACCTGCGCATTTCTGTGCTGCCGGCCACTCACGGGGAAAAAGCAGTCATCAGAATCCTGGACAGGAGTTCCTTCGTTATCGCAAAAAGCAGACTGGGCATGGGCGAAAAAGACCTGGAAAGATTCTCGCGGCTTATTTCCCGCCCCTACGGCATCGTCCTGGTTACCGGGCCTACCGGCAGCGGGAAGACCACCACGCTGTATACTATGCTCAACGAGCTTAATGATGAAAAAAAGAACATCGTCACCATCGAAGATCCGGTGGAGTACAATATCAAAGGCATCACCCAAACTCAGGTGAACCCGAAGACGGGCTATACATTTGCGACAGGGTTGCGCTCGATCCTGCGCCAGGATCCGGATATTATCATGGTCGGTGAGATTCGGGATCTGGAAACAGCCGAGATCGCCCTGCGGGCTGCCCTCACCGGCCACCTGGTGCTTTCCACGATACACACGAACGACGCCCCAGGGGCGGTAACGCGCCTTGTCGATATAGGTATCGAGCCGTTCTTGGTCTCTTCCTCGCTTCTCGGCGTGATAGCGCAGCGGTTGGTGCGGCGCGTGTGCCCTTCCTGCAGGGAGGAATACGCAGCGGGCGATCAAGAGCTGAGGTTCCTGGGCCTGGAGGGTGTGGCGGGCGTAAAGCTTTACCGCGGCCGGGGTTGCCCGTTCTGCCGCGGTACCGGTTACCGCGGGCGCACCGGCATATTTGAAATCCTGGAAGTGGAAAAAGCGCACCGCCTGCTGATCGACAGGGGCGCCACATTAGATGACCTGCGCGAGCGGGCCAAACAAGACGGCATGGTTACCCTCTGGGAAAACTGCCGTGAAAAAGTGCTGCAGGGTACCACAACGATCGAAGAGATGATCCGTGTAACGTACAGTTACTGAAGCAGAAAAAATTGCCTGGACGAAAGATTTAATTTTATTTTTTTGGAGTGTTTATGGCCAATTACAACTACAGGGCGATCAATACATACGGGACCGCAACAGAAGGGACGATCAGTGCTCCGAATGCCGCGAGCGCCAAAGAAATGCTTAAGGCGCGGGGGTACGCGCCTGTGAGAATCACCGAAGGCGTTCCGGCAGCAAGAAAACGCGCGAAAAAACTTGCTCTGCCGGAAGTCATCTATTTTTGCCGGCAGCTGTCTATCATCTTAAACGCGGGAGTCAGCCTGGTGAACGGGCTCAACATACTCCGCCGCCAGAAACTCACCAAAACCATGCAGGCAGAAGTTGGACGACTTTTTGCAGAGACGCAGGCAGGGCGCTCGCTCTCAGAAGTCATGGAGGAAGCCGAGGGGCGCTACCCCAAACTGCTGGTTGGCATGTTCGCCATCGGTGAGATAAGCGGCAACCTGGAAGAAGTCGCGGCCAGCATGGCCGATTATTACGAGCGCGAAGCGCGTGTGAAGCAAAAGCTCCAGTCGCTCATGATCTACCCGGTCTTCCTGGTTTTGGCTGCGTGCGGGCTGCTGATTTTCTTTATCAGCTTTCTTCTTCCCGAACTCCTTAAGATGCTGCAGGAAAGCGGCGCGCCGCTGCCTGCCATCACTCGCTCGGTTATTTTTTGTGCCGGCTTTTTGCAAAGCTATTTTTTACATCTCCTTTTATTTCTTGCCTTTGTAGTGTTTTTATGGATAACCTGCGCTAAAAAAACCAAAGTAAAGTTTTTCCTCGAGCGGCTTGCACTCAACCTTCCTGCCGCCGGTAGCCTCCTGCGTGCGGTAATTCACGCCCGCTTCTGCCGTACCTTAAGCGTTCTTTTAAGAAGCAGCGTGCCGTTGCTGCAGGCGATGGAGTCTGTCGAGCAGGTGATCGGCAACTCTATCGCTGAAAAAGCGGTGCAGCGCGCCGTCGACGGCCTGCAGCGGGGCGAACAGGTGGCAGGGAACTTGGCCTCGGCGAGTTTTTTCGACGAACTCTTTATCTATTTTTTTCAAACAGGTGAAGAAACAGGAGAACTGGAGAATATTCTGGGTTTGATGGCTGAAAATTACGAGCAGCAGAGCGAGGCTGCTTTTTCCCGCCTGAGCGCCATCGTTGAGCCGGCAATGACCGTGATCATGGGATTGATCGTGGGCATCATCGTGCTTTCCGTGGTATTGCCTATGTACAGCCTGCTGGATACGCTGAAGCGGTAGCAAAAGGCGGGAAGGCTTTGCTTTTGAAACTTCCATGCTCCACGATTGATTATTGGAGGGCTGGCTGTTGCCCATGCGAATAAGCTTTGAGCAAACGAACCAAAAAGGTTTTACTTTGTTGGAATTGATGATCGTCATCGGCATCATAGCCGTCCTGGTTGCGTTTGCCTTTCCCTGCTACGGCCTCCTGCACAAGCATTATTCCCTCTACAGCGCGGCGCAGGAGCTGGCGGCAAACCTCCGGTGCGCGCAGCAAATGGCCGTGGATCAAGGTGCAGTGTACAGTATTTGCGTAAGCAAAAACGGCTATACGATAAAAAAAGAGGGAGGTAAAACTGTAAAAAACAAAAACTTTCCGGCGGGCATCAAAGCTGCCGGAAGCTGTTCTTTTAAATTTTACCCTACAGCTGAACCGAACGCCGGCCAAACTATTATGCTGCAGAGTTATGACGGAGAAAAGTGTTACGTGGAAGTGGCTTCCGTTACGGGTAAGGTGACGGTAAAATGACTCCTGGATGTATAAAAGACGAGCAAGGTATAAGCTACCTGGAACTGATTGTGGCGACGGCTGTGCTTTCAATAATTCTGTTTTTTATTGCGAGGGTAAACTTGTTTTCCACCCGCTTCGACTACGCCAATAAGGAAACCACAAGGATGGCGCTGGAAGCCCAAAGGGTGATGGAAATAACCAAAGCCGGCGGCAAGCCGGGCAATCCTGCAATACTTTCGGAAACCGCAGTCCCGAAAAACGACCATCTGAAAAAGGTAACCGTCACCATCCCCTCGGCGGACCCCAGCATTCCCCCTTTCGTGCTGGTTTCCTACCGGCTTTGCGCCTCTTGTTCCGCCCAGCCGCCTTCAAGACAACTTGACTCCAACGACTGGGAGTACGACGAACACTTTTGGGTAATTGACGAAGGTAAAGATAACATCTACCGGGTCAGAGGAGTGGGTAGCGAAGAAAAGCAAAATATTTTTTATAAATATAAATTCAACGCCTTTGATTACGCGGCCTACCTGGAACACGAAATAAAAAATGGCGGCAGGGGAACTTATCAGGGCGGTATAATATTCGGTACCAGCAAGGAAAATTACAACTGGTTTTCTATGGCCCGGGGAACGGGACAGCAAAAAAACAAATTTCTTATCCGCTACAAATATGCCAATGGAAATGAAATTCAACTCGGCGCCGTTGATTTTGATACAAGTAAAAAATACTTTCTCGAAGCGGTAGTTGCCGGTGAAAATCTGTTGCTCAGGTTCGGCTATTTGACTGATGGCGGTAGCAGGATCTGCAGTATCGAAAGGAACATGGGCTTTTTCGATACCACGCAGGAATATATTCTGGGCTTAAAGGATACAACATCCGCCGACGCGACTATTTATTACAGTTTCCCATAAGGTGAGACAGGTTGTTTGAACTTGTAGAGAGAATATCTTTTACAAGCAATATATTTTCGAGGATGGGAAGCAGTTCGTGAAAAAATATTTTACCTTCCGGTCAAATAAACGCGGCTTTACGCTGCTGGAGGTATCTTTGACAATCGGCATTTTAGCTGTCATCACGTTGTCCGGTGCGGCCCTTATAAAAAGTTACATCCGGCTTTATAACGAAAGGGAGGCCGGTTACGAAGCGTTTCAAAATGCCAGGCTGGCTATGAACAGGATAGTGGAAGAATTGAGAAAGTACACTGAATTGACATATGCAGACGGCGGCATAACAGGTTACAGAAGCAAAGACAGCTCCGAAAAGGTTTACATTCTTAGCGACGGTACTGCGGCCGACAAAACCAAGTATCTAATTTATTACGACGCTGCCAGCCAAAGCCTGCTCGCCGGCGCGGGGAAAAGCGGCGTGTACGCGGACTGCATAAAATCTTTTTCCGTGCTGCCAGGCCAGGGCCCGAACAACTCGACCATATGCGTTGCCATTGTTCCGTCAACCGGTTATCAAGATATCTCCACTGAATTGCGCGCAGACCGTTGTCCTCAGTGAGGTATGCCTGTGAAAGGATCAAGAACAAAGAAGATCGAAAGAGGAGCAGCTTATCTTTGGGTTGTATATGTAACTCTGGTTGTAATTTCCCTGGCTTTTTTATTTCTTTCCCTGGCTGTAACCGACCGGCAGGTCACTAGCTCGTATATCGACGGCATCAGAGCTTACTACCTGGCCGAAAGCGGAGTTGAACACAGTTTAACCGTTCTTTTGTACGGCAGCGGGCAAACAGGCGGCATTCTCGACTGCATGGGGCCTGATGATCTGCCGGCGCCCGAAATTGCCGAGGTAGAAGCCGACAGGCCGTTCGAGGACGATAGCAAGCCGCCTGATTACGATTACAATCTGCCCCACGGCTACAAGGTAGATGTGGAACGAGAGGATTATGATAGTGAAAGAAATAACCCATACAGCATTTATACCATAACCTCCACAGGTGTTTTTAACAACAGCAGAAAACAAGTGATTGTGAGGTTAAAAGTACCTTTTACCAAAATTGAATGCGGAGATGGCAAAGATGTGAGCAAGATTGCTTACAGCCGCTGCACTCTTGAGTACTTGGAGTGGAGAAATTTGGAGTGGAAAGGCAAAGAGAATTAGTGATGGGGTGCCCCTGATGGCGTTCAATACTAAGCTGTCCTTAGATATCGACGAAAGCAGCTGGAAGTTTTTAGAATGGTCGGTTGGCCTTAACAAAAAGATCAGCTTGAAAAAGTGCTTGACCGTACCGGCCTGCAAAATTCAAGAAAACTTGCAGACGAAAAGCGCTGTTAAAGTTTCCGGTTTTAAGGCAAAAAAAGTGCTGATTAATATTTCCGGCCAGCAGGTGGTTACTCGTATCGTTAAGGTTCCCTATATGAAAGACAAAGATCTCGCCGGTTACATAGAGTTGGAAATAAGCGATCTCCTGCCGGTGGACATGGAAAGTTTTATCTATGACTATCGAGTGCTGAAAAAGTACGAGGAAGAAGGGAGGGAATATTACAACCTGCTTTTGGCTGGAGCGCCTAAAAATATGATTGAGGAGCGGGTCAAGACCGTCCAGGCGGCCGGCCTGGACCCCCTGATTGTCGATGTTTACCCTAATGCTATAGCCCGCCTTTTTCGAAATTTGGTAGATATCGACGTGGCGGTAGTAGACGTCGGCCGCGCAAGCACTCACTTTACCATCTTTGAAAAGGGCGTTCTTTTCTTTTACGCTTACCTGCCGATTGGGCATGGAGGTGTAGAAAACACAACAGGTATAAACAAAGGCAACCTCTCAGGAACTCTGGAGACAATCTTAAGCGACATAAATACATACCTTGGCTTCTATTCTTCGCGCCACCGCGGTCAGGAAGTAAATAAAATCTATCTGATCAACGATCTAGCACTGGTGCCTGGTGCGCCAGAAGCAGTGGGAAGGGCGCTGAGGAAAGAGGTGATTGGCAACATTCCGCTCTGGTGCTATAATAAGTTAAATAATAGCGATCTTGTCGAAGTTATTCCGGCCTATGCTGTTAACCTTGGCTTAATCATGAGGAGCATGCGTCTTTGAACAATACAATAATCCATGTGTTACGAAAATGGCGCCGCGTCAAGGACATTGACTTTCTTCCTGTCGGCATCCGCACTGCGCGGAAAAAAAGAAAAGAAAAGCTCTTCCTCGGCCTCCTGGGCGTGCTGCTGGCAGCAGGCGTGTACATGCTTTATACTTACCCTCAGAAAATAATCCGGGAATGCGAGCGAGAACTGGCGGTGAAAAACACTTTTATCCATGACTTAGAAAAAGGCAAGGCAGTTTACGACCGCCTGCAGGCAACCGAGGCAAAACTAAACACCATGCTTGCGGCACTCGATGAAATTGAAGGGCAACGCTTTTCCGCCGCAAACCTGATGGCCGAAATAGCGGAAGCGTTGCCATACAATGTAAGCGTTTCCAAGCTTTCCCTGGAATCCAGCAAAGTTACCCTAACGGTGGTATCGGCTAGCCCGATTGACACCGCTCGCGTGGTAGTAGCGCTGCGCAGGCTGGATCTTTTTCAGGAAGTAGAAATTTCCGCAGTACCTCTTGTGAACGAACCTAAAGAGATCACCTTTGAGCTGGCATTAAAAGAAGGGTCTTGCGAAAAAAGATCACCCAACGCGAGTTTTAAAGAAACAATTCAGAAATTTTATATGAAAATTTTTCCCAGAGGGTTGAGCGAATGAACAATCTACCAACGGCTCCACAATCATCATTAACATTGCGGACAAGACTTAAAAACCGCGTTCTCCATTCTCAACTGAGGTTATCAAACAGGGAAAAGCTCTTACTAGGCCTTTTCTTTTTTTTGTCAGCGGCGGCTCTTTATTATTTTCTCGTTCTGAATAAACAAATAAAGCAGATCAATTTCCTAAAAAGTCAAATAGCCCAGCGGGACGAAATAGTGTGCGAAATGTATGGGAAAGGTTTTCACAAAATTTCCGACATGGAAAATAAAATCAAAGAATGCGAGCAGATGATTGCCCAAATCTACACCATGGTGCCGAACATAAAGGACACGCCCGGCCTTTTGGTAGACATTTATTATCTTCTCAGCAAGCACTACCTCTCTGCCGAAAATGTTACCTTCGGCCAGCTGCAGGAGCATCAAAACTACAGTACATTTATAATGGACCTGAAAATAAAAGGAACTGCCGGCAACACACAAAACTTTTTAAAAGATATGGAAAACTATAAAAGAGCGGTAACTATTAACGAGCTGACCTTCACGCCCGCAGAAGGTGGTATCCTGGAAACCGACATTGGATTAACGGTGTTTGTCATGCACGACATCGAACCGGATCCGCTGGACTACCCCTTTATGAACGGCCAATACGGGCGGGAAAATCCTTTCGACATGTTCATATACCCCGGGCCGGAAGAAAAAAGGGAAGATAGAACTAAAGAAAGCAGCGAGCTGCCCTTAAATAACCCAGCTGATATATGGAAATCACTGTTTGAAAGCGTTCAACCGGAAGGAAAAAAGGAAGAATGATGAAATCAGAGCTTTTTTGAATAACTTTATCTGGAACCAAATCATCCAGGGAGGCAGGTAAACGTGCCGCATGAAGATCACGATAAGGCAGCGCAGGAGAAACGCGGGTGCGAGCTCCATGTCAGGGGCGGCCGTAGGCATAATATGGAAGGCACCCGCTTAAAGCAGCGAAGATCTAAAAATTTAATCACAACCAGGCAATTGCGAGGGGCTATGTGGGGTTATAAAATTACCGCCCAGGGAATTGATTTAATTGAATCAAGTGAAAGTGCGAAGTAGAGAGCACCACCCGGTGCTTTTTTTGATCCGAAAATATTTGTTGCCGCGTGAGGCCCAAGAAGAAATTTGTCGACAGATTATAAAAAAAGGATTATTTGTTGATTTGCAGAAATGATTACGAGAGGAAAGATATGCTAATTTTTTAGCGTCCAGAGGTGGGGCGGCATGGCGGCTGTTACCAAAACACCAAAGAAACTTTTAGGAGAACAGCTGATTGAAAGAGGTATTATTACAAAGGATCAGCTCTGGGAGGCCCTTCGCGTCCAGTCCCGTACTGGCGAACTTTTGGGCAATATCCTGGTCAAGCTTGGTATGGCTTCTGAAGAAGTCATAAACGAAATTTTGGGAATCCAGCAGGCCAGGCTGGACAACCTCGACCCCGCCCTTCTTAAAACCATACCCGAACAACTGGTTCGAAGACACAAGGCGATCCCGATCAGAAGAGAAGGAAACTGCCTCACGGTAGCTATGGCCGACCCCATGAACGTTTTGGCGATAGATGACCTGCGTTTATTGATGGGGTGCGAGATTGAGCCTGTTCATGCCAGTGAAAAAGACATTGACGCGGTAATTCAAAAATATTTCGGCATTCCCGAAGTCGACAAGATATTTGAGGAGTTCGAGCTGCTGGCCGGCGAGCAGGAAAGCGAAGCCGTTAAGCTTGAAGAAGAAGTGATTGACGAAGCGCCTATCGTGCGCCTGGTAAATTCTATCTTCTTCCAGGCCATAGAGCAAAATGCCAGCGATATTCACATAGAACCCCAGGAGCACCAGGTCAGGGTAAGGTACAGGATAGACGGCATGCTCCGGGAAGTGATGACGCTGCCCAGGAAAATCCGTTCAGCGGTAATCTCGAGGGTTAAGATAATGTCCGACATGGATATCGCCGAAAAGCGCATCCCGCAGGACGGCAGGATCCAGCTGAGGTTGGGAAACAGGGAAATCGATCTCAGGGTGTCTACGCTGCCTACCGTGTACGGGGAAAAAATAGTTACCCGGCTTCTGGACAAGGGGAGCATGAGATCCTATAAAATTGAGAATATAGGTTTTGAACCGGTTAATTTTAACAGGTTTACCAACGCACTCAAAAGTTCTTACGGCATGATCTTGATTACCGGGCCTACCGGCAGCGGGAAAACCACTACCCTCTACGCTGCCCTTAACGAAATCAATACTGTCGATAAAAATATAATTACCGTCGAAGACCCGGTGGAATACATGCTTGAGGGCATAAACCAGACCCAGGTCAACACCAAGGCGGGGATGACTTTTGCAGCCGGGCTGCGCGCTATTCTCAGGCAGGACCCCGACATCATCATGGTAGGAGAGATACGCGACAGCGAAACTGCCGAAATTGCCGTAAAGGCCGCTACCACAGGCCACTTGGTACTTTCCACCCTGCACACCAACGACGCCGCCGGGGCAATTACCCGCCTGGTCGACATGGAGATTGAGCCTTTTCTTGTGGCTTCGTCGGTGCTGGCAGCTGTCGCGCAGCGCCTGGCCAGGAGGATCTGCCCGGACTGCTGCCAGCCATATGAATTGGCGCCGGATGCGCCGGAGCGGGTGTTTATCGGCGTCGCACATGACAAGCCCGTTACCCTGTTCAGGGGCGCTGGCTGCGATAACTGCGGAAACACCGGCTACAAGGGGCGCCTGGCCATTCACGAGGTGCTGCCCGTGACGACCGGGCTTCGGCCGCTGATTTTAAGGAATGCACCCGCGGACGAGATAAAGCAAAAGGCCATAGCCGAGGGAATGGTCACTTTGAAAATGGACGGCATCCAAAAAGCCATGAAAGGTTTGACGACTATCGAAGAAGTAATGAGGGTTGCATACGTAGACGAAACATAAATCCCACGGGGAGGTAAAATATACATGATGACCGCTGATGAAATACTGGCGCTTGCATTTAAGGTGGGTGCTTCCGATGTCCACGTCACGGTAAACAGCCCCCCTGCATTCCGCCTGCACGGTGCGCTTTTGCCTTTCGACGCGCCCGAATGGCAGGGGAGGCTCGGCGAAAAGGCCGCGGCGACCGGCAAGCTGACACCGGAGGATACCGATTCGCTGGTGCGCCAGATTATGAGCGAAGAACAGTACCGGGAATTCCAGAAAACAGGGGAACTGGATTTTTCATACGAAATTCCCGGTTTGTGTCGCTTCCGGGTCAATACTTTCAAGCAGCAGGGCAGTGTCGGGTTTGTCATCCGGCTGATTAACTCTAAAATTCTTTCTTTCCAGGAGCTAGGCTTGTCTGAGATACTTGCTGTCCTATCCCGCAAGCCGAGAGGGCTGGTGCTCGTAACCGGTCCTACCGGCAGCGGTAAGTCCACCACCCTGGCGGCTATGATAGACCAGATCAACAGGGAATGCAGGTACCATATCATTACCCTTGAGGATCCCATCGAATTTGTCCACCGTCATAAAAAAAGCCTGATCAACCAACGTGAGATAGGAAAGGACTCCGGGACGTTTGCCAGCGCCCTGCGTGCGGCCATGCGGGAAGATCCTGACGTTATCCTGGTCGGTGAGATGCGCGATCCTGAAACGATCGGGATTGCCATAACCGCGGCCGAAACCGGCCACCTGGTCTTCGGGACGCTGCACACCTCCAGCGCGGCCCAGACCATAGACAGGATTATCGACGTCTTTCCGCCTCACCAGCAGCAGCAGATCAGGGTTCAACTGGGAAACACCATCCAGGGCGTTATAGCGCAGACGCTTGTTCCCAGGATAGACAAGCCGGGCAGAGTGGCGGCGGTAGAAGTAATGGTCGCCACGCCGGCTATACGCAACCTTATCCGTGAAGGTAAGACCTTCCAGATTATAAGCCAGATTCAAACGGGCGCCAGGTACGGGATGCAGACGCTTGATATGGCTTTGCGCTCTCTGTACGTTAAAAAAATTATAAGCAGGGAGGAAGCTCTAAGCCGCGCGAACGATCCGGAAACTCTGTCCAAAATGTTGTAAGAAGTAATAAGATTAGAAATTATTCCTCTTTATGAAGGATTTTCTTGTCAAATAAAGAATTTATGTGACGGTGTGTTTTAAATGAAATTTTATTACAAGGCCCGAAATCCGTCCGGCAGGCTAGTCACAGGCAAAGTCGAGGCGGAAAACCGGAATAAGGCTGTAGCACTGCTCAGGGAACGCAGGTTTTTCGTGGTGGAGTTAAAAGAGTCTTCTTCTGGGGGGACAACTTCTTTTGACTTGAATAAATATTTCCAGCAGAAGGTCACCACCAGGGAACTGGCCGTCATGTGCCGGCAGCTTGCGACCATGGTCCAGGCAGGCGTTCCCATTCTGCAAAGTCTTAATATTTTGTCCCAGCAGTGCGACAACAAAACCCTCAAGGAGGCCCTCCAAAAAGTCACCGGGCTTTTGGAAGGCGGGAAGTCTCTGACGGAGGCACTGAAAACGTATCCCAAGATTTTTCCCCAAATCTTTATCAGTATGGTGGAGGCCGGGGAAGTGGGCGGCGCCCTGGACCAGGTGCTGGAGCGGCTTGCCGTTAACTTCGAGAAGGAGCACGACTTGAAGGAAAAGGTCAAGTCGGCCATGACATACCCGGCGGTGGTCGTTGTTATCGCCGTCCTGGCGGTAGTGACGCTGATGGTGCTGGTGGTGCCGACCTTTGTTAATATGCTTCAAGATATGAATGCGCCCATTCCTTTAACGACTCAGTTAATTATCTTAATCAGCAGTTTTTTCAAGTACTACTGGTATGTCTGCCTGTTAATCGTCGCGGGAGTAATTGTCGGCTACAAGCAGGCCGTTAAGACCGAGCAGGGCAAAAAAATTAAGGACAACCTGGTTTTAAAACTGCCGATATTCGGCCCGATGCTCAAAAAAATAATCATCTCCCGCTTTTGCCGGTCTCTGAGTACGCTCTTAAAGAGCGGCGTTCCGGTGCTGCAGTCGCTCGACGTGGTAAAAAACATTGCCGGCAACTACGCGGTAATCAAAAGCATAGAAGAAGCCGAAAAAAGTATTATAGAGGGGCAGAGCATCTCTCTGCCACTGCAGAAAAGCGGGGTGTTTCCTCCCATGGTTACCAGGATGATATCGATAGGCGAGGAAACAGGCTCTATAGACGCTCTACTTGAAAAGATAGCCGACTTTTACGAGCGTGAAGTAGAGAACATTGTCGCCCGCTTGTCTTCCATGCTGGAGCCGGTTTTAATCGTGGGCATGGGCGGCGTGGTGGGGTTCATCATTCTTTCTATAATGATGCCGATGTTCAGCGTGATCAATAACGTGAAATAGTTCTTGGCCGGCAACCCGGCCAAGTAATTAAAGCAAAAATACATATGACAAGCGAGAGGAGGTGAAAACATGAGGCTGGCAAGGAATGAACGGGGTTTCACCCTCATCGAGCTGATGGTGGTGGTTATCATTATCGGTATCCTGGCTGCCATCGCTATCCCGACTATGAGCAAGCAGACCGATAAGGCAAAGATTAAAAGAGCTGTTTCAGAATTGAAAAGCATGAAAACTGTTGTAGATATTTGGGTTAGCGATCCTTCGGAAAATACTGGTGGTCTTGCTTCTCCGAAAGCTGCAGGCGGTACTGACGCAGATCAAATCAACGGTGTTTTGTCGAATGGCGGTATCTCAACGTCCAAAAAAGATCCCTGGGGACACAGCTATTATTATTTCGGGAGCGCCGATGGTACTACTGCCGATTATACTATAACATCATACGGACCTGATGGAAGGCCCGGTGGCAATGATGATATTACTGTTACCAATATGACTAGCCCGCAAGAAGGTCAAAATGCTTCTGAAACAGGGGGAGTGGAAATTAAATAAAATAAATGTAAATGGTAAGGCAGGCACACCTGCCTTACCAAAGTTATCTTTTTATTTAGAAAATATTTGGTTATTTATGAGAAACACACGAAAAAACATTAGATTAAATAAATTTAGATACAATGCCGGCTTCACTTTAATCGAAATAGCCATTGTGGTCGTCATTATCGGCCTGGTGGTGGCGGTTGCCCTGCCCGATTTTAACCGGACCATCGGGCGTTACAACCTTGAAAGTTCGGCCAGGGAACTGGCTTTAGATATACGTTCGTTGCAGCAGTCTGCTATCAAGCATGAAAGCGCGGGGTTTAAGATCGTTTTTAATACTGTGGATGACTGCTATTATCTGATTAATACCGATGAGGGGTTGACTCCGTACCTGACTAAAAACCTGCCCGCAAACGTTGACCTTGTAAACACCAATTTTGACGGCCATGATCTGATTTGCGCCGCTAACGGGCGTCCTTACGGTGGGATCGGCGGTACGATCACCCTGAAGGATCTGAAAACCGGAGCGTTTTTGTATGTGATTATTAATACTTTAGGCCGGGTACGGGTGGATGATACTCCGCCTTCGTAATGATTTGAACTTTCCGGGGGTGGTGGCTTGAAATTGCCTGTTTTAAGTAATCAGCGCGGCATGACCCTGCTGGAAGTATTGGTGGCATTTATAATTCTGACCATGGCGCTGGTGACGATGATGAACGCTTTTGCCCTGGGCAGTCGCCAAAATTCTGGCACTAACCGCTATAACACCGCCCTGTCACTTGCCCAGAGCAAAATGGAAGAAATCAAGAACTGCAATTTTAACAGCATTGAAGATGTCGCCGCCACTGATTTTTCCTCTGAAAGTGATTACTCCGGTTTTACCGGTTACTCTTACGGGGTAACCGTGGATGACAGCGGCCTTAACCTGAAGACGGTTACTGTAGAGGTCACTTACAGTGAGGGAGGAGTCTCTAAAGAGGTGTCCGTTACCACGGATGTCGTTAAAAGGTGAAAGATGTGCGTATAGAAATAGAAAGGGAACAAAGAGGTTTCACGCTGGTTGAACTGCTGATTTCGGTTCTATTGTTGAGCATTCTTTTCCTGGCGGTATGGGGCCTTTTCGCGCAGGGTTTTATCCTGTGGAAGCAGGGTGAAAACAAGGTTGATATGTACGACAGCCTGCGCATCTCGCTTGACCGGGCGGGCCGGGAACTGCGCTATGCTCAAAATATTACTGATTCCAGCGACGCTTCCAATCTTTATTTCGTTAATGCCGGGGGGACTACGGTAAGGTATTATTGTTCCGCTTATGCATTATACCGGCAGGAACAGGGTGCTGTCGCCCAACCGCTTGCAAGTGACATGCAAAGTGTTGATTTTACTTATTTGAATTCCTCGGGAACGGAAGTAACAGACCTGGCAACGGAGGCGGCAGCGGTGACGCAGGTGAAAATTACAATAACAGCTAAAAAACAGGGGAGCCGTGTCGGACCGGTCGTATTGACTCAAAAAGTTAGTTTGAGGTCTCTGTCATGAAAAATTTAAAAAACGAATCGGGCCAGGCTCTTGCTCTGGTCATGATGGTTTTGGCTGTCATGCTGCTAATGGGGTCGTCCCTGCTCACCCAGGTCGGCGGGAGCCGCGAAGCCTCCTTTGAAGAAGGGGAGATTGTAAGAGCGTGTTACATTGCCGAGGCGGGGGTCGAAAGGGCTATTGCAGAAATAAAAAACGACTCCTCGTGGTTTAAAGATTTAACTTTGGATGAAGACGTGGAGTTTATATCAAACCTGAATTACGGGGGAGGCAAAATTGCCGCCGTTACGGTGAGAAAGACGTCGGAAACCGAGAACCCGACCACATTTTATATCGAATCAGTTGGGGAATTCGGGGACGCTAAACGCACGATCGAGGTGGAGGGGGAGATGTACGACCCTGTCGACTTTCCCAGGGGAGTCTGGGTAAGGTCCCCGTCGTCTTTTTCCAACAGCAGTATCATCGCCTCCGACGTAACCGCGGAAGGAGCATTGACTTTTATCAACAACAGCACCGCCAGTGGTGTGATTACGGCTGCCGGCGATGTGACCCTGAGCAATAATATGACCGCGACAAGGATTATAACCGGTGGTAATCTTACCGTGGAAAACAACGTGGCGGTAAGTATGGATGTCGACGCGGCGGGAAATGTATATCTTGATAACAATGCCCTGATAGCCGGGGAGGTTAACGCCGAAGGAGATATCGAAATGTCCAACAACTCGGAAATAACCGGTGAGGTTTATTATAACGGCAGTATAACCAAAGGTTCAGGCGCTGCTACCGGCACGGAACACCCGGGTGAGGCCGAAGATGTTGACGTGTCCATACCTTCATTTCCCATCCTGGACGAGGACTGGTATGCGGAAAACGCGGATCAAATCCTGGCGGGCGACCTGTCCGGTTCATTTAGTTTAGACGGTATTTGGTACATCCCGGGAAGCATAAGCATATCCGGGACTTATTCGGGTAACGGGACTATTGTCGCCGGGGGTAAAGTGATCATTAACGGTGATTTGAACCGGGCGGACACAGATTCGAGTTTAGCGGTCATTTCCTTTGGCAACGACGAAGGCGTGGGGATAGAAGTCGGCAACAATACGACGGCTTATGCCCTGCTTTACACCGAGAACCAAATAGTCATCAGCAATAATGCCCACGTTCACGGAAGCGTGATATGCAACGAACTGGGTTTAAGCAATAACGCCCGGGTAACCTATGACAGCACGCTTCAAGACGATCACCCGGATTGGGTTACTACGGTTGTAGGGGTTACCTCCTGGAAGGAAAAGTATTCGGTATTTTAAATCTTTTATACGGTAGCCCGGAGGAGCAGTGGATGCACATGGTATTTAAAAAATTTAAATTTAACCCGTTAACCGGCGGGAAAGGACTCTTTTCGGCAAACTTCCTGCACCGGCTGGCGCCGAAGAAAACCCGGTTTGCAGCGGTGGATATCGGTTCCAGGGAAATTAAAGCATTGGAAATAAGTACTGCGGACGGCAGTCCCGAGGTTACCGCCTTCGGAAGGCTTGAAACGCCGGCGGGAGCGTTGGGGGATGTCCTTGACGGGGAAGCCCTGATCAATGCCTTGAATGAAGTAATGTTGGCCTCGGGGATAGAAGTAAAAGAAGTTATCGCCACCATCAGCGGGGACAGGGTGATCACGAGACACGTGAAAGTGCCGGTAATGCCCGAAAAGGAACTGGAAGCAGCCGTCAAGTTTGAAGCAGAAAAATTTATCCCCCTGCCTCTGGATGAGTTAATCATAAGATATATTAACCTGGGGGAGATTGACTCCGGTGACGAAAAAAAATTAAACTTGTTGTTGGCTGCCGTTCCGACTACGTTTGTTTACGATTATTACAGCATTTTTGCCGGTGCCGGGCTGGTCATGGCGGCCATAGACCTACAGCCGGTATGCCTCTGGCGGGTGTTCAGCGGTTGGGAAGCTTCTGCGGCCGGGGACGGTACGGTCGGTATCATGGATATCGGGGCGTCCACTACCCAGTTCCTGGTGGTGGATAACGGGGACTTGCAGTTTGCCAGGACGCTACCGGTAGGCGGAAATTTGCTCACCCGTTCCCTGGCGGAAAACTACGGCCTGGAATTTGATCAGGCACAGAGGATGAAAGAGGAAGAAGGCGAGCTTCTCGGTTCAAAAGAGGCTGTGGATTACGCTGCTCCCGGGGCCATGCAGATGGATTTTTCTTTGCGGGACGGGCTTTCCGAATTAATCCGGGAAATCCGCCGGTCGCTGGAATTTTATGCGGTGCAGGAAAACGCTCCGGCTATCGAAAGATTTATCATCAGCGGCGGGACGAGTAAACTAAAAGGTTTCAGGGAATTTTTCGCGGAAGCCATGGAGGTGCCCGTGGGTTTCGGTAATCCGGGCATATCCGGCCTGCCTGGAGATGAGCAGGAAGAGTTTCCTTTTGACCAGGCTTTTGCCGTGGTTTTGGGTACGGCACTCAGGGAGGTGATCGATTGAGGTACCGGGTAAATCTCCTCCCTAATAAGCTTCAGCGGAATATAAGCATTGATGTCGGTAAGCTGGTGAAAAGAGTGGTTGTAACCCTGGCGGTAGTGTCTCTTTTCACCGGGTACGGTATTTTTTTATTTAATTTCTACTCCACCAAGAAAGAATTGGCTGCCACTGAAGAAAAATTTAAGCAGGTGCAGGTTGCAGTCAAGAAAGTCGAAGCAATTAAAAAGCAGCGGCTGGACAACGAAAAAGCTGTCAATGAATTTAAAGAACTGCTTAAAAAAAGACAGACCTGGGCCTGCGTCCTGGAAGACATTAATTATAATTTACCTACGGATATGTGGCTGGAAAGTATAGATATTTATTGTGCCGAACGGCAGGTAGGGCCGGAGCAGCCTGCTCAAGAAAATAAAACCGCATCCGGCAAACAGGAGACGGATACGGGGCCGGAAGCTGAGGAGCAATCGGCGGTGCCGGTTCCCGATACCCTGGCAGTTGCAGGTTATTCACGCACGGTAGCTTCGGTTGGTGTTTTTGTCAACAACCTGAACCAAATGCCCTACTTTAGCAGTGCTTTACTTGTTGAATTGTTTGAAGATGAAAAATACATGGCGGTCAAGAAATTCAGGGTGTCCGCAACGATCAAGGAGGGTGGCCGGTAATGTGGCAGCGGCTTCAAACGCGCGAGAAAATTTTACTGGCCGTCCTGGGGATTGCTGTTTTAGGATTTGTAATGGCCAAATTTCTGTTAATTCCTCAGATAGTAGCACATGGTGAGAATAAGGACATTTTGGAGGAAATGCAATCAAAATTGCAGGCTGCCGAAACAGTGGTTAAATCACAAAAGAAAGAAACCGAGCTTGCCGAAAGGGCGGAAGAAATGCTTAACCAGCTAAAACCGGTGTTTGATAATGTAATGGATGACGGGCTGGCCCTGGTTCAGATCGGGATGGAAGCTAAAGAGTCGGGTGTCGAGATAGTTTCCTTTAAACCTTCGGCGATTATTGACCGGGAAGTTTATCTCGAATTGCCTTTCCGGTTTCAAGTCCGGGGTGATTATCCCGGAGTTATTGATTTCATTGCTGAAATGGAAGCGTTGCCCGACCTGTCTGAACTCAGGAGATTAAAGGTAGAGCCGTTTAAAGAAAAACAGGAGGAAGCACCGGAGGATGCCGGTGCCCGTGAAGCCGGTTTATCTGAAGATAATACCGTCGAAGTTGTTCCAGCCCAGGACGGCAGGGTCGAGGCGACTTTCGATCTGGTCACGTTTACCGACCCGGCGCCGGGGACCAGGTTAAAACTTGAACAGGTGATCAAATGGGCGGTCGGGCGCTATAATTCCTTCCGGACGCCGCCGGACATGATGCACCTGTCCCCGGTAACGGAAGATATTTCCCGGTCAGTCAATGCAAGGGTATATAATTAAGACTCTGGCCTTAGAGAGGGGTCGACCCGGATGGATAATATAGGAGCAAAGCCCGGCCGGGCCGGGACGGCAGAATCTAACCTTATTACCGGTTTAAAATCTAAAATAACCGAATTGGAAAGTTTCCTGGAAGTCAGTATTTCCCTGAACAGAACCCTTGATTTTGAAAAATCTATTGCCGTAGTTTTGGATCAGTCTTTACAGTTTATGAAAGCCGAGGCAGGGACCATGTGGCTGCTTTCTGAAGACAGGGAATACCTGGTGCCCGTCTTGGCGCGCGGGTCTAAATCAGATCTTTTGAAAGGCTTACGCCTGCGTTACGGTGAGGGTTTGGCCGGGCAGGTGATAGAAAGCAGGGAACCCGTGCTGATAAACGATGTCAGGAAAGATGAACGTTGGGCCGGGCATTTTGACGATAAAACGGGTTTTGTCACCAGGACCATGCTGGCCGTGCCCTTGATGTTGGACCAGGAAGCCATCGGTTGTCTGCAGCTGATTAATAAAAAAGAGGGTAGGTTATTTACCGGTGTTGACTTGTCTGTTTGTATTGACCTGTGCCGGTACACGGCCCAAATAATTGAAAACAGCCGGAAATTTACCCATCAAAATCTTTTTTGGGACAGTTTGTTAAAAAATCTGGTTGCGGCCATTGACAGCAGGGATGTGTATAATAAAGGCCACTCAGAAAGAGTGAGCCGTTACGCAAGAGTAATAGGTGAAAAATTAGAAATGATCAGTACCAGGCTGGAAATTTTGGAGAAGGCGGCACTGCTTCATGACGTGGGGAAGGTTTGCATTCCGGACCAAATTTTGTTGCAGACGGTTTCCCTGGGTTCCGATAAGCTGGAATTAATAAAAAAGTACCCTGTCATCGGGGCGCAGATTATTTATCAGGTGGAACCACATTACATGGCCAAGCAGATCTGGGAAGGGGTGCTTTATCACCGGGAGAAGTTTGACGGGACGGGGTATCCCACGGGGCTGAAGGGTAATGAAATACCCCGATTTGCCCGCATTATAGCCATAGCCGATCATTTTGACAATCTTACTGTAGACCGGCATTATTGTCAGGGAAAAGAAAAAGAAGCAGCAATTTTAGAATTAAAGCGTCTTTCAGGTACTTATTTCGACCCGGTGCTGGTGGACATTTTTACCAGTGTTGTAGACGATATTGTAGGCAGGTAGTTTTAAACTCTGCGGAGGTTGGTGCTGCATGAGAGCGAAAGCAATATTTATTTTAACTTTATGCCTGTTATTGGTTATGCCCGCTTTTTCTGAGGCGGCAAATTATTCATTGGTTGTCAACCAATTTCTGATTAATCCCGATGTCACGCCCGTAGTAGAGGGGCGAAATATATTAGTGCCGTTAAGGGCTGTAGCTGAAGCAACAGGTGCTGAAGTGGTTTACGATGAAAGTCAACGGGCGGTGGTTATTAATAGGCAGGGACTGACGGTGCGGATTTGGCCCGGAAAGTATACCGGAGTTAAAAACGGGAGTAAAATTTTTCTTGTCAAGCCGCCGCAGATAATTCAGAACCGGACTTTTGTCACCAGGGAGGAGCTGGCAAAAATTTTAGAAGTAAAAACATTTTTAAGCGTCCGCCTGGGTTCTGTGGTTATAGAAGGCTAAAACCCGCAATGTCGTCACCGGAGGAGTAAAAGAAGTGAATTTATTTGCATGGTTGTTTATCGGCCACCTGACGGGTGATTTTATTTTTCAGACGGGGTGGATGGCTAAAAAAAACCATAATAGAACCGCCCTTTTGGTTCATTGTATGGTCTATACCTTCATAGTCTATATTGCGGCCATACCTGCGGACGGTTTAAACTTTCCGGCTGTATCCGCAATCTTTTTCAGTCATTTGTTTTTGGATCAAAGGAAGTTTGTGCGGTTTTGGGTGCGGAAGGTTAATCATGCCGTTGGTTTGCAGTGGATGGATATAGCTGTTGACCAGTGCTTTCATTTACTGGTTCTCGCCCTTATAGCTCAATATTTGTCTTGAAATAAGCATCTTTTGTGGTCATTAAAACCGAAATTTCTTTATAAAAATTGGTAAACCGGACAAACTAATGGATCAAAACCAGAAATAATAAATAAATGTTTGACAGGGGGTAATTCCTTTGATAGATAAACAGGTTTTAAAAGAAGTATTAGATGCCGCACTGGCTAAAGGGGGCGATTTTGCCGATATTTTTATTGAAAACAAACAAACCACCGGAATAAGATGTGAAGCCGGGAAAATTGAGCGAGTACAATCAGGTCTGGATATAGGCGCGGGTATACGCGTTCTCTCAGGAGATTCTACTGCCTATGCTTATACCAACGACCTTTCCCGCAAGGGATTGGTCGGTGCCGCCGGTATTGTCAGCCATGCGGTTCAAGGAAACAAAAAAGAAGTCAACCTGGACTTGCGGACGGTGAAATCACCGGTTAATTTTTCGTTTAAAGAGCGACCGGAGGACGTTCCCGCGGGCCGCAAGGTAAAGGTAGTGGAAGCTGCTGATCAGGCGGCACGTGCGGTAGATAACGAACAGATCAAACAGGTAATTGTCGGATACGGAGATGTGGTTCAAAAAGTGATTATTGCCAACAGCGCGGGGGAATATGTAGCAGACGAGCGTATCCGCACCCGGCTCTTGGTACAGGCTGTGGCCGCTTCGGGTCCGGTGATTCAAACCGGGATCGAAGCGGTTGGCAGCCTTTGCGGTTTTGAGCTGTTTGAGAATTACCAACCTGAACAGGTTGCCGCCGGTGCGGCGCAAAGGGCGGTGGAAATGCTCAAGGCCAGGCCGGCTCCCGCGGGCAGGATGCCTGTGGTTATGGCCGCTGAAGCAGGGGGTACCATGATTCATGAGGCTTGCGGCCACGGACTGGAGGCCGACCTGGTCCAGAAAGATATATCAGTATACGCGGGTAAAAAAGGACAAAAGGTTGCTTCCCCGGAAGTTACCGTGGTCGACGATGCCACTATAGACAATCGTTACGGTTCGTACCGGTTTGACGACGAAGGCGTGCCTGCCCGGAGTGTAAACTTGATTGAAGCAGGCGTGCTTACTGATTTTTTGTATGACCGGTTGACCGCGGCAAAGGACGGCAGACAGTCAAACGGTCACGGCCGCAGGGAATCCTACCAGCATAAACCGATACCCAGAATGGGAAATACATATATTGCACCGGGAAAGACCGACCCGCAGAAGATTATCAGGGAGACTAAGAACGGGTTACTGGTTAAGAAAATGGGTGGCGGCCAGGTAAACACGACTACGGGAGATTTTGTTTTTGATGTTGTGGAAGGCTATTTGATCGAGGACGGTGAAATCGGCCCGATGGTCCGGGGTGCTACCCTGACAGGTAACGGCCCCGAGGTGCTTCAGATTGTCGAAATGGTGGGGAGTGACCTGGGGTTTACCATCGGTACCTGCGGCAAGGACGGCCAGGGTATGCCGGTGAGCGATGCCCAGCCTACCATGGCGATAAAGGAGCTCGTTGTCGGCGGGACCGGTCATGGTGGAACCAACGGTAAAATAAGGCGTATTTAACAGCGTATTGCCGGACGTTCCGGTTTTGACCTCAGCAAGCCATGGTTGCCGCCGGTGCCAAGCGCCGGAGCGAACGGGAATAACTCCGCGTTTTCCCGGGAATCCCCCCTTTTATTGGTCTTGTTTGCCTTTTTAACCGGAGGTTTTCATACACAACTCTTTTTACAGGGGCATATGTTAAGTGTAGCAGCACGAATACCAGAATGACTGAATTCTTCGCCGGTTTCACAGGGGGTATCGAGATGAAAATCGGAGACATTGTTACCAGAAAGATTTACGGAGAGGAAATGCAATTTTGCATAATCGGTTTTTATACCAACCAGGAAACGGGGGAAAGAGTGGCAATTCTGGCTCTTCTTGATCCCAGCCTCATAGTTGAAGCTTCAGTACGAGATCTGGCACCTATTTCAGCGAGAAACCTGCTGGCCCTGGCAGCACCGAACTTTGTGCACTAAAACTGCCGCCGCGGCAGTTTTAGTGCTTCTCTTAAAGGAATAGTCTGACTTCCATTGAATTATACTATTTGGAATATCGAAAAAGGAGCTGTTTTAACGTGGAACGAGAAAGTATATTCGTTGATATAGCAGAGACTGCCGTAAGAAAAGCCGTCCGTTCCGGCGCTCAAATGGCGGAGGTGTTTGTCAGCAAGAGCAGTCAGTTGAATATCGAAGTCAGGGGCGGCAGTGTAGATACGATGAAGCTCGCCGAAGACCGTGGTATGGGCCTGCGGGTATTCCGGGACAACCGTACGGGATTTGCTTTTAGTACGGATTTAAGCAACCGTGGCATTGAGGAAGCCGTCAAGCAGGCGCTGGCCAATTGCCTGAATGCCTCGGATGATCCGTATCTGCGCCTGCCGCCGCCCGGACCGGCTTACCCTGAACTCGACCTTTATGATCCGGACATCAAGGGGGCTACCGTTGAGCAAAAAATAAGCCTGGCAAAATCCATGGAGGAAGCGGCCCGTTCATATGATCCCAGGGTAAAGGTTATCGAAAGTTCTACTTACCAGGACGGAGAAGGCTTGGTTACTATTGTCAACAGCCTGGGTATGAAATTAACTTACAGAGGGGCTTACTGCGGTATTTACCTGGCCCTGGCCGCCGGGGAGGGCAATGACAGCCAGACGGGGTTCGCCCTGGATTTCGGCTTGAAATTCAACCGGTTAAAACCTGAGGCAGTGGGAAAGGATGCCGCCCGGCGTGCTGTAAGAATGCTGGGAGCAGTTCCTGTGAGCACCCGTAAAGTACCGGTTATTTTAGATCCTTACGTGGCCGCCGGTTTTCTTGGTTTAATCGGCCCGGCTCTTACGGGAGACGCAGTACAAAAAGGCCGGTCGTTGTTTGCCGGAAAAACCGGCACCCGCGTGGCTTCGGAGAAAGTAACGATTATAGATGACGGGGCGCTGCCGGGTGGCATAGCGTCAGCTCCTTTTGACGGTGAGGGGGTGCCGACTTCCAGGTCTATGCTTATTGAAGGCGGGATTCTCAAGGGGTATCTTTATAATACATACAGTGCCGCCAGAGACGGCGTTCAATCGACCGGCAACGGTGTACGCAGTTCATTTAAAGGAACCCCCGAGGTTGGGACTACTAACTTTTTTATTGAGGCCGGTGCTACACCGGTGGAAAAGCTGGTGAAAGAAGTGGCGGACGGCTTGTATATCACGGAGGTTATGGGAATGCATACCGCGAATCCTATATCCGGAGACTTTTCAGTGGGAGTAGCCGGATTGTTAATCAAGGACGGAGATTTTGACGCGCCGGTTCGTGGTATGGCTATGGGGGGAAACATAATTGAACTCCTGGCCGGTATTGATGCCGTGGGAGATGATTTAAAGTTTTTCGGAGGCAGTGGGGCTCCGACTCTAAGGGTAACCGGTTTGACTACGAGCGGGCAATAAGAAGCATAAACCTGTTGATCAGGTAAAAATTCCGGTAAAAACATGGATCGGGGCGAGTTTCTGGCGTATAAAAGTATCTTGTGGTAAAATGTTGCCATCCGGTTTAAGGGGTGGTTATGATTGAAAATTTTGGTATTGCACGGCCCGAATTTAAATCTCTTGGGGAAGAGGGAACCTGCTGTATATGGAAGCCGCACACTTGATGAGCTTAACCGGGACCTGATTAACCTGGCTGAAAGACTTGGAGTTGAAATAACCTGCCGGCAGTCGAATCATGAAGGAGAGTTAATTGATATTTTGCATCATGCAGCGGTGGAATTTGCCGCCGTTGTTTTTAACCCCGGGGCTTACAGCCACTATAGCTTTGCCCTGCATGACGCCGTTTTATCCATTGAAATCCCCACTGTCGAAGTACACCTTTCCAACATATATGCCCGGGAGGATTTCCGCAATCATTCCGTGATTGCCCCTGCGGCCGCAGGACAGATCAGCGGGCTGGGGGTTAGCGGGTATTTCTTGGCTTTGAGAGCTGCGGTTGAATTAGCAGGTGCGTAAACAGGAGGAGTTATATTGGGACTGAGGATTGGGAGACTACGCCGGCTGATGAAAGGTGCCGGGGTGGATGCTTTTTATATCACAAGTCCGGAAAACCGTTTTTACCTGAGCGGTTTTTCCGGTACCGCCGGCGCTCTTTTAGTTTGCAGGGAAAAAGTTTACTTATTGACTGATTTTCGTTACACAGGGCAGGCATTGCGGGAGTGCCCGGGGTTTGAAATCATCGAAGTTAAAGATTCTTACCTTGAATCTTTGCCGGAGGCGATCGCGGAAAACGGCATTATCGTGATGGGTTGCGAGGGGGACCACCTGACGTATAACCAGTATGCTGCCATGGAAGATAAGCTGTCGGGGGTGAATCTGAAACCTGCCGGGGGCCTGGTAGAGGAATTAAGACTCTGTAAGGACGAAGGTGAAATAAAAAATATTACCGAAGCGGTGCAGCTTACCGATGAGGCGTTTGGCCGGATACTGCCCGTTGTCAGGCCGGGGATTTCCGAGCGGGAAATTTCACTTCGGTTGGAATATATCATGCGCAGTTGTGGAGCGGACGGAGCCGCTTTTAAGTTTATTGTGGCTTCCGGACCCCGTTCAGCCCTCCCTCATGGTGTGGCTTCAACAAGGATCGTCAGGGAGGGCGACCTGGTCACGATAGACTTTGGCGCAGTCTACCGGGGTTATCATTCCGATATGACCAGAACGGTGGTTGTCGGCAGGCCGGACCGGAAGCAGAAGGATATCTATAATATTGTTTTGGAGGCCCAAGTGAAAGCTGTTTCTGCCGTGAGGGCCGGGGTAAAGGCCTCGGAAATTGACGCTGCCGCCAGAAAGGTAATTGAGAGCAGAGGTTACGGTAAACAGTTCGGCCACAGTACCGGACATGGTCTGGGTTTGAACATACATGAAAGCCCCAGGTTATCCTCAAAGGAGCATACTGTTTTGCAGGCAGGCATGGTTGTCACCGTTGAACCTGGAATTTACCTGCCTGATTGGGGAGGAGTAAGGATTGAGGATACGGTGCTTGTGGAAGACAGCGGTTCAAGGGTATTAAATGAATCACCCAAAGAAGAGTTAATGGTTTTATGATAAATATTTCTTACAGGAGGCGGAAGAATTGATTTCAACCAACGATTTCAAGACCGGGCTCACAATTGAGTTGGATGGAGAAGTATTTCAGGTAATCGAGTTTCAACACGTTAAGCCGGGAAAAGGTGCCGCTTTTGTACGCTCAAAACTAAGGAACATGCGGACGGGTGCAGTCATCGAAAAGACTTTCAGTGCCGGGGAAAAAATACCCAAGGCCAGAATCGAAAGACGCGAAGTTCAGTACCTGTACCATGACGGTAAAGATTATAACTTTATGGACCTGGAATCGTACGACCAGCTGGCCATGGATGCCGAGCAGCTGGGCGATGCCGTTAAGTACCTGAAAGATAACCTGAATATTCAAATCCTGACTTTTCAGGGTAGATCAATCGGTGTGGAACTGCCTAATTTTGTTGAGTTGGAAGTTACCGAAACGGTACCCGGTATTAAGGGTGACACGGCTTCGGGCGGCTCCAAGCCGGCTACCCTGGAAACCGGTGCCGTAGTCCAGGTACCTTTGTTTATTAATGTGGGCGACAAACTCCAGATTGATACCAGAACGGGGAATTATATTAAGCGCGCTTAAATCAAAGGATGTTTAAAACCCCCTGAATAGAGACATACTATTAAAGCCAAAATTAGCCACGTAACAATTTTATCGAAGGGGGTACTTTTTTTAATGAAGGACTTGAAATCAAGGGTAGCATACCTGCAGGGATTGTCTGCCGGGCTTGATTTGGATGCCGGAAGCAAAGAAGGTAAACTTTTAAGCGGGATTATCGAAGTGCTTAATGATTTTGCACAGTCCATGAGCGACCTGGAGGACGGTCATGAACAGTTGGAAGAATTCCTGGAGAGTATAGATGAAGACCTGTATCAACTGGAAGACGAAATCTATGAGGAAGATGCCGCGGATTATCATGAGGTGGATTGCCCCGGGTGCGGTGAAACGGTATATTTTGACGCCGGTATTATTGACGCCGATGACATGATTGAAGTGACTTGTCCCAACTGCGGTGAAGTGGTCTTTGCCAATGACCATACCTACCTGAACGAAGGTAAGCCGAAGGTATATAATGAGCAGTTGACCGGAAGTGCGGCAGGTGCGGAGGAAGAGGACATTTAAATTCATATCGTAAGAAGAATCATTTTTAAATTAAAAAGTTATTAAATTTAGGTGAAGCCGTTTTGGGTTACTGGGTGAAATCAGTTACCGGGGCGGCTTAATTTATTTAATAAATTATTATTTTTGGTATATCTTGCCGGTCGGTTCAATATTAATTTATCAAGGGAGGGATAAGCTTGAATAAAGTCCGTCAATCTGTACCGGTGTCAAACGGCAATGAGGCGGTAAACGATATTTTGCCGGTTCTTCCCTTGCATATCCGCCATATGATAGTTAATTTGCCCAAGTCAATCAAAGATAAGGTGGAAGAAATCCGTATCAGGCAGGGCCGGCCCCTGGTACTGGGCTTTACAGCCGAAGATGTCTTTTTGGACCCGGGTGGCAGACCCGTAAGACTGGCGGTTAATGCGTACAAGGTTACCGCCAAAGATATGGAGCGACTGATCCAGTTAATTAGCGGCTCTTCTATTTATGCCTTGGAAGAAGAATTAAAAAACGGTTTTATTACTCTGCCCGGGGGGCACCGTGCAGGTATTACCGGTAAGGCGGTTTTGGAAAGAGGAACCGTCCGGACATTAAAATATTTTTCCGGTTGTAATATCCGGATTTGCCGGGAGGTACCCGGTGCTGCTTCAGGCTTGATGCCGTACCTTATTAATAAAAACTGTAAAGATGTATATCATACGGTTCTGATATCGCCTCCCCGCTGTGGAAAAACAACTATTCTCAGGGATGTAGTCAGGCAAATCAGCAGTGGTATACCTGAGCTGGGGTTGCCGGGTCTGGCTGTAGGTCTGGTGGACGAGCGTTCAGAAATAGCAGGTTGTTATAAGGGAGTACCCCAGTTGGACGTGGGAGTAAGGACTGATGTGCTTGACGGATGCCCCAAAGCTGAAGGAATGATGATGCTGCTGCGATCCATGAGTCCACGTGTGATCGCAGCCGATGAAATTGGCCGGCGGGAGGATGTAGATGCCTTGGAGGAAGTCTTGAATGCCGGGGTTAAAGTCTTAATTACCGCCCATGGTTCCTCTCTGGCGGATTTGGCGGAAAGACCGGTCATGGAAAAGATCATAAATCATAAAATGGTTGACCGTATTGTCATTCTCGGCCGGTCCCGGGGGGTGGGAACTGTAGAAAAGATCATCGACGGAAAAAGTTTCTGTTCTTTGGAGGTGAAAAAGTGCTGAAGTTATTGGGGGCTGCCATGGTTGTAGCGGCAAGCGGTCTTTGCGGAATAGTCATGGCCGGAGGTTATTCCCGCAGACCCAGGGAACTGCGCTTTTTAAGAACCGCATTACAGATGTTGGAAACCGAGGTGGTTTACGGGGCGACCCAACTGGCGGAAGCTATGAAGCAGGTCGGTTCACGCTGTGACGATGCGGTAGGTCCGTTGTTTTACCAGGCAGCCGGAGAACTTTCATCGCTGACCGGGGTAACTGCTGCAGAGGCTTGGGAAAAATCATTGACAAACTATTACCCCGGTTCAGCTTTAAAGCCGCAGGATTTATTAATCCTGCGCAACCTGGGGGCATCCCTGGGCATATCTGACCGGGACGACCAAATCAAGCACCTGCATTTGGCCATGGAACAGATCAGAGCCGAAACCGTCGCGGCTGAAGAAGAAGCGGCACGGAACGTCAAGCTTTGGAGTTACCTTGGTTTTTTGGGCGGACTCATGTTGGTTTTAATCCTTTATTAATAGATAGAAAGAGGGGATTAGGATGGACAGTAATATTGATTTAATTTTTAAAATTGCCGGTGTCGGCATGCTGGTAGCGGTCCTCCACACTATATTGAAGCATGCCGGGAAGGAAGAACAGGGCCAGATAGTAACTCTTGCCGGTATTGCGATAGTATTTATCTGGGTCATTCAACTGCTGGGTAATTTGTTTGATCAAGTAAGGTCGGTTTTTAAGCTTTTTTAATTGCGAACAATTTGATGTAGGAGTCATGTGCCATGGAGATTCTGCAAATTGTTGCCGTCGGTCTGACAGCTACGGTCCTGATTGTGGTAGTAAAAAGTCAAAAGCCGGAATTGGCGGTACTTCTGGGAGTAGCTGCCGGGGCAATCCTTTTTTTAATGGTGCTGGGTAAAATCAGTGCGGTGATGAATATTGTCAAAGACCTGGCAATCAGGGCCGGGATCAACATGGTTTACCTCGGTACCATTCTAAAAATTGTCGGTGTAGCATATATAGCCGAATTTGGGGCCCAAATTTGTCGTGACGCGGGCGAAGGAGCAATAGCGACAAAGATTGAGTTTGCCGCCAAAATCTTTATTTTGGCACTCGCAATGCCCATAGTAGTAGCGGTACTGCAGGTACTCTTAAAACTGGTACCTTAAGGCGGTGTTTACGGTGAGCAGAGTTTGCCGGTTATTCCGGTTATTATTGACGGTTCTTTTTCTGATTGGGGTTCCGGTTTCTACCGCAACGGGACAAACTGCCGTCAAAGAAAGCGGCGCAAATATTTCTTCACCTGAATTTAGCGCAGTCCAGGAATACATTGAGCAACTGGATACGGAAATAAAAAGTTCGGTGCCCCGGATAAATTTTAAGGAAATGGTTACCAGGCTGGTTAACGGGGAAATGGACTGGCAACCTGCCGAAATATTAAAAAAAATATTGGAGCAGATATTCAGCGAAGTTGTAGCAAATTTAGATCTGTTGGGCAAGCTGGTAATCCTGGCGGTTATCTGTGCTGTTTTACAAAATTTAATTTCTTCTTTTGATAGAAGCACCGTGGGACAGCTCACTTATGCGATTGTTTATATGGTGCTTATAACCATTGCCGTCAGTTCTTTCACGCTTGCGGTCAATGCCGGCAGGGAAGTGGTGGATACCATGGTCATCCTTATGCAGGCGCTTTTACCGGTTTTACTTACCTTGCTGGTGGCGGTAGGCGGATTGGCTTCAGCGGCCGTTTTTAGTCCGGTGATTCTTACCACCCTGGGTGTATTTGGGACGTTAATTAAAGATGTTATCCTCCCGCTGCTCTTTTTCACAGCTGTTTTGGGCATAGTGGACAACCTGTCGGACCGTTTTAAGGTTTCCAATTTGGCCGATTTGTTGAAAAGTATTGCCATGGGACTGATGGGTGTTTTTTCAACTATTTTTTTAGGGGTACTTGCCGTTCAGGGAGTGGCGGGGGCAGTGGGGGATTCGGTTGCGTTTCGAACGGCAAAATTTGGTGTAGATGCTTTTGTGCCCGTAGTCGGGGGTATGTTATCCGATGCCTTGGAAGCTGTAGTCAGCTCTTCCCTGTTGATCAAGAACGCGGTGGGAATTGCCGGAATGGCGGTTATAGGTACTGTGATGTTGGTACCACTTTTAAAAATCATCACCATAGCTTTCATGTACAAACTTGCCGGGGCCTTAATCCAACCGGTCAGTGACGGGCAAATGGTAAGTTGCTTAAACAGCCTCGGTAATAATCTGCTCCTGATTTTTGCCGCGGTAGCAACGGTAGGTCTACTGTTTTTCTTCACTATTACCATAGTGATCGGTGTTGGGAACCTAACCGTGATGTTGAGGTGATCTTGGTATAACGGGGGGAAAACAATTGGATATAATTCGCAGCCTGGTACAAAGTTTAATCGTCATTATTATTCTGGCGATGTTCCTGGAAATGCTCCTGCCTGCAGGTGAAGTAAATAAATACGTTAAGATGGTCGTGGGCCTGCTGATAATTATAGCGGTAGTACAGGCCGTGGGAAATCTGACCCGCTTTGATTTTACCGGTGAGTTGCAACCCTATGTGCAAAAAAAAGACGACCTTTCGTTTTCCGCCATAAGGGAAAACGGCGAAAAAATTAATGCCGGCCAGCAAGTGACGGCACTTGAACAGTACCGGCAGGGGCTGGAAAACCAGGTAATGGCACTGGCCCGGGTTAACAGAAAAGTGTCCGTGGTAGACGTAGAAGTAAAAGTTCAGTCGAAAAAAAACCAGCCTGAATACGGTCAGTTGCGGGAAATTGTCCTGGTTGTATCCAGGGAATCCGGGCCGGAGCAACCGGAGCCGGAAAATCAAGTGGTAGTGGAGGTAGAACCGGTGACCGTACGGGTTGACCGTTTAAAGGAAGGCACTCTGGCAGGATCTGAAGCCGGGCCGCCCCGGGAAGCAGTAGCCGGTTTGATCAATACGGTAGCTGATTTTTATAATCTGAATCCGGAGCAGGTGCGGGTAGTATACCCGCCGGGTACTTAAAAGATACTATCTAAGGAGGTGGCATTTTGAAAAAGCTTTGGGAATTTTTCGGTCTGGGAAGGAAAAAGGAAAACGGGTTGCCCCCTAAAGAACAGGGCAGACGGAATCTTTGGCTTATGGGTCTTGCCGCCCTAGGAGTGCTGTTGCTGGTTTTTTCCGGCACCAGAGGAGGAAGCACGACTTCCGGGCAGCAGCCTTCCCGCCAGGAAATGCCGGAGTTGGCGTCACAGGAGCAGTTTGCGGGCAGTATTTCTTTAGAAGAAAAAAAACTGAGTGAAAGGATATGTGCGTTGCTCAGCCGGGTGGAAGGAGCCGGACGGGTGGAAGTTTCGGTAAAACTTTCCGGTTCGTCCAGTGTGGATTACGCGGTAAACAGCACCATTGGCAAGAAAACAACGCAGGAGCAGGACCAGTCGGGAGGAACGCGGTTGACTACGGAAAATACCGAAAGCGGTCAACTGGTAATGAACCGGAACGGATCGGGAGGTGAGCAGCCCGTCGTGGAGCGGGAGACGGCACCTCGGGTGGCGGGGGTCCTGGTGGTAGCCGAAGGTGCCGGTGACGCCTTGGTAAAGGCAAGACTTTTTGAGGCTGCCAGGGTTGCCCTGGGAATAGAGCCGCAAAAAATTGCCGTAATGCCTATGGAGGTGGGAGAATAATGCGGTCAATAATTATTAAAAAGCGGACCATAACCAGGTTGACAGCGCTGGTTGTTGCCGGGCTGACTATTATCTGTCTGAACTGGCGGTTTGATTTATTTGAAATAAACCATACCGTGCCGGAAAACCGGAACAACTGTCCCGCTGCCGGTACGGTTAAATTTGAAACCGCAGGAAAGCCGTTGCCGGGAGAGAATGAAAATAGTGAGGCAAAAGTTGAAAAGCATGCCGGCGCATATTCTGACTTCTTTGTTGAATACCGGCTGGAGAGGGAGCAAATACGCGGACAGCAGGTGGAGTGGCTGCGGGAGGTAATCAACAGCAGTAATGTGACTGCCGAAACAAGGCAAAAAGCACAGGAACAACTGCTGACGATCAGTAAAAATATGACCGAGGAAATTGATTTGGTCAATATGCTCAAGGCAAAGGGCTTCAGAGATGCGCTCGTCCGGGTAACCGAAAGTACGGTTACCGTAATCGTTGCTGCCGACAGTTTGACAGAAAAAGAAACTAAAGATGTTAGAGAACTTGTCTCCATGGAAACCGGAATGAACCAACAAAATATTGTTATTATTATCAAAAGGGAGACCTAAACAATTTCGCTGTTAAAAGTGTGAACTAAAAATTGTTTCGAATATTGTATACTTGCAAAAGGAAGCTTCCCAAAAACATCTTTATTTACTATAATTACATTAACGGTCTTTTTTGATCATACCTGTGCCGTCATCAGGTTGTTATCTTTAAGTGACAACCTGTTTTTTACATTTAATAAGGTAAATAATATGTGGTGTGAGTATGGGAGGGAAAAACTTGAGCCACCTGGTAAAAATAACCGACACAACATTGCGGGATGCGCATCAAAGTCTCTGGGCTACCAGAATGAGTACTGCGGATATGCTGCCGATTGCGGATAAACTGGATAACATCGGATATCATTCTTTGGAAGTATGGGGCGGGGTAACTTTTGATGTCTGCCTGAGATACTTGAATGAAGATCCTTGGGAAAGATTGCGCCTGCTTAAAAAACAAATCTGCAGCACCCCGCTGCAAATGCTTTTGCGCGGGCAGTCACTGGTGGGCTACCAAAGCTACCCTGATGATGTGGTGGAGTGTTTTATAGAAAAAGCAGTAGAAAACGGTATTAATATCATCAGGGTTTTCGATGCTCTTAACGATATCCGGAATCTGAAGACCGCCGTTGCAGCGGCCAAAAAGGCCGGCGCCCACGTACAAGCCGCTATGGTGTACACCATCAGTCCGGTACATACCAACCGGCATTATCTTGAACTGGCGTTACAGTTGATTGAAATGGGTGCCGACTCTATATGTATTAAAGATATGGCCGGTCTTTTGGCTCCCTACCAGGCTTATGACCTGGTTAAATTATTAAAGGAAAATATTGAGCTGCCCCTTCAATGCCACAGCCATTATATCGGCGGACTGGCCGTGGGTGCATACTTAAAGGCTGCTGAAGCGGGAGCGGATATAATTGATACTGCCACGATGCCATTAGCCTTCGGTGCTTCCCAACCCCCGGTTGAGACCGTGGTTCGTGCCCTGCAGGGTTCTGATTATGATACGGGATTAAACATTCACGATCTTTTTGAAATAACCAAGTATTTTGAAAAAGTAAGAAAAGCCGGAAATTTCGGCCGGGGAGTAACCAGGATTAATGATTTGCGTGTCTTTGACCACCAGGTGCCGGGTGGTATGATTTCCAATTTGGTTACCCAACTGGAGGAGCAAAAGGCTCTTTACCGCCTCGGAGAGGTCCTGGATGAAATTCCCGTAGTCCGCAGGGAACTTGGATATCCCCCGCTGGTAACGCCCAACAGCCAGATAGTGGGTACCCAGGCGGTACTTAATGTGCTTACCGGGGAAAGATATAAGCTGGTGCCCGGTGAGGTCAGGGATTATATCGCAGGTAAATACGGCAGGCCCCCTGCGCCTGTTGACCGGGAAATAATGAATAAAGTGCTGGGTGACCGTGAACCCATAACCAGCAGGCCTGCTGATTTGTTGGAGCCCAAGATGGACAAAATAAGGAAGGAAGCAAAAGATCTGGCAAAAAGTGAGGAAGATCTTATTTCTTATGCCTTATTCCCCCAGGTAGCCAGGCGTTTTTTGGATATGAAACACACAGGGGGTGGAAAAGAGCTTAACCGGGTTGTAAAAGAGAGCAATAAACCGGTTCGGCAGGACAAGTCAAAAGATGTTTCTCTCCAGGCACCGTTTAAAGACAGGGAAGAAGGCAAAATAGCCGGTAGGGAGGTAAGTAACATGAACCTGCAAGATGTAAAAGAGCTTATAAAGATCATCAGTGAAACCGATATCAGCGAAGTTTCCCTGGAGAGTTCCGGGGTAAAGGTGGCTATTAGAAAAGGCCAAACCCAGGAAGATAATATTGCAAACAAGGTACCGCCACAGCAGGCCCCGGCAGTAAGCAGTGAAAATATCGCAACCGCTGCTGCCACTTCCGTATCTGTTCAAAATGGAAAGGAAGCAGATTCTGGTTTGACTCCGGTGACATCTCCGATGGTCGGTACTTTTTACCGGGCTCCTGCTCCTGATGCCCCCCCGTTTGTTGAAGTCGGAGACCGGGTGCATAAGGGCCAGACCCTATGTATTATTGAAGCCATGAAATTAATGAATGAAATTGAATCAGAAGTGACCGGTGAAATTGTTAAAATTCTAGTGGAGAGCGGTGAACCTGTTGAGTATGGACAAACTATTTTTCAGATTAAAGAATAATATTCAAAGTGAAGCGGAGAGAGAATATGTTTAAAAAAATTTTAGTCGCCAACCGGGGTGAGATAGCTGTCCGTATAATTCGTGCCTGTCGCGAGATGAATATAAAAACAGTTACCGTTTATTCAGAAGCGGACCGGAACAGCCTGCATGTATTATGGGCGGATGAGGCTTACTGTATCGGACCCCCGCCTGCTGCAAGGAGTTACCTGGATTTAACGAGTATAATCAGTGCGGCGCTTATTTCTGGGGCGGAAGCCATTCACCCCGGTTACGGTTTTTTGTCTGAAAACGCTGACTTTGCGGAGGCGTGTTCAAAATGCGACATCGTTTTTATCGGGCCTCCGGCCAAAGCCATTCAGCTCATGGGTGTGAAGGCGCAGGCCAGGGAAACAATGATTAAAGCCGGCGTACCGGTGGTGCCGGGCTCGGAAGGTGCTATTAAAGATAACGGTATGGTCTTCGAATTGGCAAATGAAATAGGTTATCCCGTAATAATAAAAGCCAGTTCCGGCGGTGGAGGCCGTGGAATGAGAGTGGTCCAAAACAGCAGGGAATTGGAAAGGGCGGTCAGTACCGCCCGGGCGGAAGCAGAGGCTGCTTTCGGCAGTGGGGAAGTATACATGGAGAAATACCTGGAAGAGCCCAAGCATATTGAATTTCAGGTGTTGGGGGACAGGTACGGGCATCTGGTTCACCTGGGAGAAAGGGACTGTTCGATACAAAGACGCAACCAAAAGGTGATCGAAGAAGCGCCGTCTGCTGCCATAACCCCGGAACTGCGTGAAGAAATGGGCGCAATTGCTGTGCGGGCCGCCCGGGCGGTGGATTATTTCAGCGCGGGAACGGTGGAATTTTTATTGGACAAAAATTTTAACTTTTATTTTATGGAGATGAATACCAGGATTCAGGTTGAACACCCGGTTACAGAGCTGGTAACGGGAATTGATTTAATTAAGGAACAAATTCGTATCGCATCCGGTGAAAAACTTGGTCTGTCCCAGGAAGAGGTAAAGATAAGCGGCCATGCTATCGAGTGCAGGATAAATGCCGAGCAACCGGATAAAAAGTTTATGCCGGTTGCGGGAAAGATTACTGCCTATTTGCCTCCCGGCGGACCAGGCGTCCGGGTTGACAGTGCGGTGTACAACGGTTACGTTATTCCTTCTTACTATGATTCAATGATCGGTAAACTGATCGTCTGGGGTAAGGATAGAGAGGAAGCTATAGCCAGGATGGACCGTTCCTTGCGTGAGATGGTAATAAAAGGAGTTCCTACCACGGTTCCTTTTCACCAGCAGGTATTAAGCAATGGTTTTTTCCGTTGTGGAGATGTCCATACCAACTTCATTCAAAGACGGATACTGACAGATAATTAAGAAATAGAACCTTTTTAGATTGTAATAAATTGCGTTATTTTTCCATATTTGCTATAATAACGTGGGGATTGCTGAAATGCTTTTTTTATTGATATAATATATTTCAAAAAGGAGGTGTCCGAGATGGGAACCGAAGAAATTATCCGGGAAGAGCGGACCGTATTGGGTTCAATTAAGATTGCCGATGAAGTGGTAAAGACAATTGCCGGATTATCTACTATTGAGGTTAAAGGCGTGGCCGGAATGAGCGGCGGTTTGGTCGGCGGGATAGTAGAAAAGTTGGGTATGAAAAACCTGACCAAAGGAATCAAGGTGGAAGTCGGAGAGAAAGAGGCTGCCATTGACTTATATATTATAATGGATTATGGTGTGCGTATTCCTGACGTTGCGGGGGAAATCCAGGAAAAAGTTAAAAATGCCGTTGAACGTACAACCGGTCTTGCAGTTGTAGAAGTAAACGTTAATGTACAGGGTATTGCCTTTGTGCCCGAGGATGAAGAAGAACACAGAGTGAAATAGAAATGATTCTCACCCGGGTTATTTATTTTTTACCAACCCTATTATGAAACGAGCAGCAAGATCCCTGGTGTTTGAGGTTAAATGCGGCTTTAGACACCAGGGAAAACTTTTTCAATATACTACTTGATATCAGGAGGTTTATAATGGGCCTTTTTGACCGTGCTTTACTGGCCGTATATGCTTGCTTTCTGACCGTGGTGTTTTTAATTTTTTCGGCGGTAATGATGGGCTGGACTTTACCCGTATTGTTATTCAGGGGGTTTTTTTACCCCGGCCGTCCGAATGTTCTCTGGGCTTTAATATTAGTTTTGATTTTTGCCGGCGTCAGGTTGTTCTGGGTGAGCGTCCGCAAACCAAAGGGCAGGCATGTGGTTCTGGCCGAGGGGAAGCCCGGCCAGGTTAAACTGTCCCTTCAGGCAATAGAGAATTTGGTTGAGAAAGTAGTAAGTCAGATAAACGGGGTGAAAGAAATTAAACCTCGTATTTTTTCCGTTCCCCAGGGTATCGGCATTCAGATCCGGGCGTCGGTTACACCGGACGTTAATATTCCGGAGGTTTCCGCTGAAATTCAGGACCGGGTTAAAGAGCGGGTCTTCGAGGTTACCGGATTGTCTGTCGGCACCGTGAGGGTTTTAATTGAAAATATTGCCGTAAAAAGGCCGAGGGTCGAATAAAGTCGGTAATGAGGTGAAATGATGGGAATTTTGCGGGAAATGCTGGACAGTCACCTGGGTAAAATAATGGGAGTGGTTTTGGGCCTGCTCTTTGGTTGGTTTGCGATTAAGTACGGTTTGTTTAAAGCGCTTTTCGTGGCGGTGTGTGCCACGGCCGGGTACTATATCGGCAAGCGGTTGGACGAAAATTTTGATTTTAAAGGATTAATGGAAAATCTTTTTCGGGAAAGGCATTAGTACTACAGTGTAAATTAAAGGTTAGCGGAGCCATGGGTAGCGGAGCCATGGGGACGGTTCGAGCGTCCCCGAAGCGTAGCGAAGGGCCGAAGGGAAGACGATGGAACCGTCCCCGTGGCGTAGCGCCCGTGGCGTAGCGGGCATAACGAAATAAGCAATATTACGCTGTAGTATTAGTAGTAATAATAATAATATCATTGGCATTTAATCGCCGGGAGGATGCTTATGAGCAGGAGACAGGCGAGGGAAAGGGCCCTCCAGGTTCTGTTTCAAGTCGATGTAGGTGGTATCGAGCCGTGTCAAGCGTATCAAAATACAACTGACAGTTTTGGTGAATTGACGAAAGAACAGGATTTTTCCAGGAGAATCATCTTGGGAACTCTGGACAACCTGCAAGCTATTGACCAGGTAATAAATATGGTAAGCAAAGACTGGAACATAAACAGGATGGCAAACGTGGATAAAAATATCATGCGTCTGGCACTATATGAAGTATTTTACTGTAATGATATCCCTAATAATGTTTCTGTAAATGAAGCAGTGGAATTAGGTAAGATTTTCGGCGGAGAGGAATCAGGTAGATTTATTAATGGGATACTCGGCCGGGTGATAGAAAATATTGATCAGTACCAGCCCGGGGGTTTGCTTGATGAATCTTAAGGTTGCCGGTTAAATTGCTCATATTTTTCAGAGGTGATTTGTTTACATGTACAGAATAAACAGGAAAGAAGTTTTGGCGCCGTCTGTAAACCTTTTTGAAATTAAGGCGCCCGCGGTAGCTGAAAAGGCCAGGCCCGGCCAGTTCGTTATTCTTCGGGTTGACAGTGAGGGAGAGCGTATTCCATTGACCATTGCCGATTTTGACCGGGAAAAAGGTGCCATTACCTGTGTTTTCCAAGAAGTCGGTAAGACTACCAGGGTATTAGGAGCCCTGAATGAAGGAGATTCTGTCAAGGATTTTGTCGGTCCGCTGGGGGAGCCGTCCCGTATTGAATATTACGGGCATATTGTTTGTGTCGGCGGCGGGGTAGGAGTTGCTCCGGTTTATCCCATAGCCAGAGCACTTAAAGAAGCCGGAAACAAGGTGACCGGTATTATAGGAGCGAGAACCGGGGAACTGGTTTTTTGGGAAGACAAGATGAGAGCTGCCTGCAGTGAACTGAGAGTAACCACCGACGACGGGTCTTATGCCGGGAAGGGGTTTGTCACCGATGTTTTGACGGAGGTTATTAAAGAAAGTAACGATATTGTTCTTTGTATCGCCATCGGGCCCCTGCCGATGATGCGGGCGGTATGCAACCTGACCAGGGAATACGGTTTGAAAACCGTGGTTAGCCTAAACTCAATAATGGTGGATGGGACAGGCATGTGCGGCAGTTGCCGTGTAACTGTGGGTGGAGAAACCAAGTTTGCCTGTGTGGACGGACCGGAGTTTGACGGGCACCAGGTAGACTTTGCCGAGATGGCGCGCCGTGCGCTTATTTATAAACCCCAGGAAAAGCTTTCCCTGGAAAGATATTTAAATGAAAGCGAGCACCAGTGTGGATGCAGTCATAGAGGTGAAAATAATGACAACAGAGTACAAAAATAAAAAGACCTTGGTTCCTAATAAATATGACATGCCGGTACAGGAACCGGTGCAGAGAATTAAAAATTTCCAGGAGGTAGCACTGGGGTATGATGAGGAAACAGCCGCCGCCGAGGCAGCCCGTTGCCTGCAGTGCAAACAGGCCCCATGTTGCCGGGGTTGCCCGGTGGAAGTTGATATCCCTGCTTTTATTAAACTTGCTGCCCGGAAAGATTTTGCCGGGGCCATTAAAAAAATTAAGGAAAAAAATGCCCTGCCTGCTGTTTGTGGGCGGGTATGTCCCCAGGAAAACCAGTGCGAAAAGTTCTGTACCCTGGGCAAGAAGCACAATCCGGTGGCAATCGGCCGGATTGAGCGTTTTTGTGCTGACCGGGAGTTGCATAACGGGGCGGTACCTCAAGAGGTTGCTGCTGCTACCGGTAAGAAGGTGGCGGTGGTTGGTTCCGGCCCGGCAGGACTGACCTGCGCTGCCGATTTGGCAAAACTGGGCCATAAAGCAACCGTCTTTGAAGCCCTGCACGTGGCCGGCGGCGTACTGATGTACGGCATTCCCGAATTCCGGCTGCCGAAAGCAGTGGTTCAGGAAGAAGTGGAAAACTTAAAGAAACTGGGTATTGATATCCGGGTAAACGCCGTGGTCGGTAAGCTTGCCACCGTCGACGAATTAATGGAAAAGGACGGGTTTGATGCCGTCTTTATCGGCACCGGTGCCGGTCTTCCATATTTTATGAAAATACCGGGTGAAAATGCCTGCGGCGTGTATTCGGCAAATGAATTTCTTACCCGCACCAATTTAATGAAAGCTTATCTCTTTCCCGGCTATGACACCCCGATCAGGGTGGGCAGAAAGGTGGCTGTGCTCGGCGGCGGGAACGTGGCCATGGACTCGGCGCGCACCGCGCTTCGCCTCGGGGCTGAAGAGTCATGGATCGTGTACCGGCGGTCAAGGGTCGAGTTGCCGGCACGCCATGAAGAAATCGAACATGCCGAAGAAGAAGGGGTTAAATTCCGGTTTCTGACCAGTCCAACCAGGATTTTGTACAATGACGATTACTGGGTGACGGGTATGGAATGCCTGCGGTATGAACTGGGCGAGGCGGACGATTCCGGACGCCGCAGGCCGGTTCCCATCAAGGGTTCGGAATTTGTTATTGATGTAGATACCGTGGTAGTAGCGATCGGTCAAGGGCCGAATCCACTGGTACCACGGACTACCAATGGTTTAGAGTGCAGTAAAAAGGGTAATATTATTGCGGATCCGGAAACAGGTGCGACCTCCAAACCGGGGGTTTTCGCAGGCGGTGACGTGGTGAGCGGAGCGGCCACGGTAATACTGGCCATGGGTGCCGGCCGCAAGGCGGCAAACTCAATTCACGCTTACTTATCGGGTCAAACCACAACAAATTCCTAAGGTTAACACGATGATGAAGGCCCGGGAGACGTGTTACTCTTTTAAGTAACAGGAGCTTAATCATGCGTATAATTACCGTTTCTGAACTGACCAGGCATATTAGAGAATTAATTGATAAAGATTACCTCCTGGCCAACGTATGGGTCAGCGGTGAAATATCAAACTTTAAGGCAGCTTCTTCCGGGCATTGTTACTTTACTTTAAAGGACAATCACAGCTGCCTGAAGGTGGTTATGTTCCGGTCGAAAAGCCGGCATCTTCCTTTTCGACCGGAAAACGGCATGGCGGTTACTGTGCGCGGTTACGTTTCTGTATATGAAAGGGATGGGACTTACCAGCTTTATGCCGGCGAAATAGAACCCGAAGGTACCGGTGCGCTTTACCTGGCATTTGAGCAGTTAAAAGAAAAGTTGCAGCGTGAGGGTCTGTTCGACCAAAAGTATAAAAAATCACTGCCGTTCCTGCCGCGTAGAATCGGTATCGTAACTTCACCTACCGGCGCGGCAATCAGAGACATACTTGAAATAATCAAGCGCCGCTGGTCGGGGCGCGAGATTGTCCTGGTACCCGTGCCTGTACAGGGCCAAGAGGCTCCTCCTGCCGTGGCCCGTGGGATTCAACTGTTAAACCGACTCGGTGATGTTGAGCTGATCATAGCCGGCCGGGGAGGCGGTTCTCTGGAAGAACTCTGGGCTTTTAATACTGAAATTGTCGCGCGCAGCATTTTTCAATCAAAAATCCCGGTTATTTCTGCCGTGGGGCATGAAAATGACTTTACCATTGCCGATTTTGTGGCCGATGCCAGAGCGGCAACCCCATCTGCCGCGGCAGAAATGGCTGTCCCTGATAAAAAAGAAATGATGCGGTATATTCAGGTAATGCAAACCAGGCTTTCAAAGGTATTGGATAAGAAGGTGGAAGCGGGTAGACAGCGGCTCTTTTCCTGTGTTTCGGGCCGGATTTTTACCCGGGCGGCGGATGTTGTCTGCGGTGACAAAAGGCAGTCTCTTGATATGCTGAATCATTTATTAATCCAGGGGATAAATAGCACCATGGAGCGTGAAAAAAGCCGCCTGGCGGTGTTGGCGGGGCGGATGCAGGCATTGAGCCCGTTGTCCACCCTTGCCAGGGGGTACAGCATATGTACCCGGCTGGATGGAAGGCGTGTCGTCAGCGATGCTGAAGCGGTTGCGACCGGGGAAAAGCTGTCGGTTCGCCTGTATAAGGGGATACTTAATTGTACTGTGGAAGATAAGATGAAATACTAAGAAAGAGGATGTAGGTTATGGCAGTGGTTATTGATGGAAAAAAGGTGGCCGCGTCAATCAGGGAGGATGTAAAGTCTGAAGTGGCCCGGTTCAGGGCAAAAGGCATTGTTCCCAAGCTGGCCGTAGTCCTGGTGGGGGAAGATCCGGCTTCAGTACTTTACTCCCGTTCCATAGAAAAAGCTTGTGGCAAGGTAAACGTTGATTTTGAATTATTCGCTTTACCGGAAACCGCACGCGAAGACGAGGTAGTCGCGTTGATTGAAAGACTTAACCGGAACAATGAGGTTAAAGGAATTTTAATAGAATTACCTTTACCCGAAGGGTTGAACAAACAGAAGGTGATGGAAGCGGTTTCACCGCTCAAGGATGTAGACGGGGTCCATCCGATTAATCGCGGTTATATTCTCAGTAACGGCGAGGGGCTTTTCCCTACCACGCCCCGGGGATGTATTGAAATTATGCTGCGTAACGGGATCGATATAAAAGGCAAGCATGCAGTCCTGGTCGGACGGGGTGAGTCTGTCGGCAAACCACTCATATTTATGATGCTTAACCAGCATGCCACCGTTACCGTTTGCCATACCAGGACCAAAAACCTGGCCGAGCATACCCGGCAGGCGGACATCCTCATAGCTGCTGCCGGAAGAGCCGGGATGATTACCGCCGATATGGTTAAGCCCGGTGCAATTGTTATTGATGCCGGCATAAACGAGACGGATGACGGTGGTATATGCGGCGACGTCGATTTCAAGGGGGTTGAAAAAGTTGCCGGCGGTATTTCGCCCGTACCGGGTGGAGTTGGCAGTATGACCACTGCATTAATCCAGAAGAACTTGCTTAAGGCCATTAAACTGCAGCAAAAACATGAAAAGTAATTTTGGGGGTAATTTTTGTGGGTGAACTATTTGATAAAAGCCTGCGTGAAGTAATTGAGGTTTCCGCTTCAAAGTCTCCGACACCGGGGGGAGGCAGTGTTTCAGCAATTGTTGCCTGTTTTGGATTGGCCATGGCTTCAATGGTAGGTAATCTGACCCTGGGAAAAGAAAAATATAAAGATGTCGCACCTCAAATTAAAGAGAGTCTGAAAGAGGGCAATGATTTAATTGGAAAGTTGGAGGAATTAGTAGCAGCCGACATGGCTGGGTTCAATAATTTCATGACGGCTTACCGCCTGCAGGGAACTACCGGTGAAGAGAAGGTCGCACGGGAAACCGCAGTACAAAAGGCTCTGAAAGACGCTACGGACACCCCAGTTGAAATTGCACGGGTGTGCCTGAAGGCGCTACATATTGCAGACCGGTTGTCAGTTACCGGCAATAAAATGGCTGTCAGTGATGTGGGTGTAGCAGTCCTGTTGGTCGAGGCAGCCCTGAAAAGCGCTCTCCTGAACGTAGACATTAACCTTCCGATGATTAAAGACCAGGCATACATAAATAAGGTTATTGTCGAGAAAGAGGGTTTGGCTGCAGAAGCCGGGCGTTTAAAGGAAAAGGCCCTGGCCGAAATACGGCGGAGAATGTAGTACAGAACCAATAATGATTTAATTATATCAGCCCTGCAGCAGTATTTTTTGTGGGGCTTTTGTTTGCAGGGTTATGATGTTAAGCGGCACTATTTTTGCGTAATAAAATATGTTATATTAACTACGGGAAGGCGAATAAAACACCAGGTAAGCAAAGAATATAAGAATAGGAGAGGAATTTATGCCTGAGGAAAACAAAAAACTTAGTTTTGAAGAGGCGCTTTCCCGGTTGGAAACCGTTGTGCGGAAACTGGAGGACGGCAGGATGCCCCTGGAGGGGGCGCTGGAACTTTTTGCGGAAGGCATTCAATTGTCAAAAATTTGCAATAAACATTTGGAAGATGCTGAACAGCGTATTTCAATCCTTGTTACCGGTGCCGGGAATGGTATTGATTTAATAGAAACCAAATCTTTTACTGCTGCAAGGGAGGATGCCGGCAGTGAACTTTAAAGAAGAATTAAAAAACAGGGCAAATCTTGTAGAAGCGGCTCTGGAGCGCTTTCTGCCGTCATCTGATGCCTATCCGCCTTTAATTCACCAGGCTATGCGTTATAGTGTCATGGGCGGTGGCAAAAGGCTCAGGCCTGCCCTGGTCATTGCCGGGGCTGAGACTGTGGGGGGTAAGAGCGCAGATGTGTTGCCGGCTGCCTGTGCAGTTGAATTAATTCATGCCTATTCCCTCATTCACGACGACCTGCCGGCCATGGATGATGATGACTACCGGAGGGGCAAGCTTACAAACCACAAGGTATATGGGGAAGCGGTAGCAATACTGGCCGGTGATGCTCTCCTGACCTTGGCCTTTAAATTGCTGACTGAAATTGAATCCTCCCATCCGGAGAAAGTATTAAAAGTAATTAATGAATTAGCAGAAGGAGCCGGGACTTTCGGACTGATCGGGGGACAGGTGGTGGACACGTGTTCCACGGATGAATCAGACGGTGAGGCGGTTCTCGAATATATCCACCGCCATAAGACGGGTGCTTTGTACCGCGTTTCAGTCCGGGCAGGGGCCATTCTTGCCGGGGCAAGTAAAAAACAGCTTGATTGCCTCACTGAATATGCAGAACTTCTGGGACTGGCATTTCAGATTAAAGATGATATTCTTGATGTGGAAGGTGACGAAAAAAAGCTCGGCAAGCCGGTGGGCAGTGATATAAAAAATGAGAAACTAACCTATCCCGCCCTTTTTGGACTTGAAAAATCCAGGGAAAAAGCGCGGCAGGCTGCTGGGAAGGCTCAGGAAGCACTGCGGTGTTTCGACCGAAAGGCAGATTTTTTAAGAGCCCTGGTCGATTTTGTTATTAACCGTGATTTTTAGTTTTAGGTTTATTTTAATTAAATAATTATTTAAATAAAATATTTTGTCCCAGCAAAGAAAAATAAAAGCGCCTTAACAGTATTTGTCATGTAAATATTGTTTGTGTTATAATTACATGTTGAATAAGTTTCTATAATAAGTGACACAGTATCCTAGTCAGTGGAACCTTTTTGAAGGCGGGGCTAAAAATCCGTCAAGGGCACATCGATGAAGTTCCTGGTGCTGGCTATTGACGCCCAGTCAGGGGTCGGTACTGGGAGTTAAGGGGGTGGGGCGACCTGCAATGGCATGTAGGCGTTGACCCCACCCCCGTGGAGACCCAAGTGCGTGGGCAGCTACGTCGCGACAATCTTGATGTGGTCAACTATGGCTTGGGGTGGGAACCTGCACGTGGTTACAGCTGCGTGTAGTGTAGCCTGCCTTGAGTGGTATGGGTGGATTTCGGTTTTACAGGCGACCGGCATGGGCCCGTGTCCGGTTAGTTTGTTGATTGAAACCCTTACTGCAAAAGAGGCTAGAAAAGGTAATGCTGTCGAGGAAAACTCCTAGGCTGTTCGGGATATGCCGTGACAGGCCGGGGATTGCAGTGTGGACTGAGTGGTAATCCAGCTCCGTACCCGGTAACGGTCGGAAACGGTTTTAAAGGGAAACCGCCGGTTTGGCGACAGCCGGTAGCTGTTTGGGAAAACCTGCTGGACCTAAGCCACAATATTTACCCGGCCTGTTGTCACTTATTGCTAATATTTATTTTGGATTGAATATATTTTAATATACCCTTTCTTGACAACAGTATGAGGTGACTTTTTTTGGGTAATAATAAATCTACTGTTTCCAGTAGATATATATTTTTTGTAGCAATAGGTTCTTTTTTTCTTGGCGTAGTTTTTACTTTTTTTTCTGAAACTTTTGCTTCAAGATTAAACAGTATATTCTTATCATGTGTATTTTTGATGATAATTATAATCATAAATACAATCTCAGATGTTATCGGTACTGCGGTTACTGCTGCTTCACATACTCCTTTCAATGCCAAGGCGGCCAAGCGGATTTCCGGTGCGGTACAGGGACTTCAACTAATCCATAATGCTGACAGGGTGGCTAATCTGGCTAATGATGTCATAGGTGACATCATTACTACCGTTGGAGGTGCCTTGGGGATATCAATAGTGGTTCAAATAATGTTGCTCGAGCCCGGAATAAGTAAATTCTGGCTAAATGTTTTGGTCACCGCATTAATTGCCGCGGTGATTGTTTCTAGTAAGGCGGTTGGTAAAAAAATAGCATTAAGCCATCCTGATGATATAATTTTTATTACCGGAAGGGCTTTGGCCAAGATAGAGAGCATAACCGGATTCAGTCCGTTTCAGAAGCAACGTGGTTCATCCAGAAACAGGAGGGTAAGGTAAAACGTGGGTAAGTTGCTGGAAAAGGTGAATTCTCCAAGGGACGTTCGCTCGCTGGCTTTTACAGAATTGAATGAACTGGCCGGTGAAATTCGCAGGGAAATTATTAATACTGTGGCCCGGACAGGAGGCCACATTGCTCCCAGTCTAGGGGTTGTAGAACTGACCCTGGCTTTACACCGGATTTTTAAAACCCCTGGCGACAAGATTATATGGGACGTGGGACACCAGAGTTACGCACATAAGCTGATTACAGGAAGGCGGGAACAATTCAGCACTCTTCGCCAGTTCGGCGGTTTAAGCGGTTTTCCGCAGCCCGAGGAAAGCGAACATGACTCCTTTGGTACGGGACACAGCAGTACTTCTATCTCTGCCGCCCTTGGTATGGCTGTGGCACGGGATTTAAAAAATGAAAAATATTCGGTAGTGGCAGTCATCGGAGACGGGGCTATGACCGGGGGGATGGCATTTGAAGCGCTTAACCATGCCGGGCATCTGAAAAAAGATCTGATCGTAATCCTAAATGACAATGAAATGTCTATTACCCAAAATGTCGGGGCAATGTCCGGTTATCTGACCAGATTGAGAACCGACCCGATGTATTCCAGGGGCAAGGAAGAAGTAGAGCAATTATTACGCAAAATTCCCATCGGTTCAACCCTGTTGCGGTTTGGGGAGAAGGTAAAGGACAGCCTGAAATATCTGGTGGTTCCCGGAATGTTTTTTGAAGAACTGGGTTTTATCTACCTCGGCCCGGTTGACGGTCATGATCTAAGAGCGGTTACTACAATTTTACAACAGGCCAGGTCTTTAAAAGGGCCTGTTTTGGTACACGTACTGACGAAAAAAGGTAAGGGATATCGTCCGGCCGAAAAAAATCCCGACCGGTTTCACGGAATCGGGGCCTTTAATATTGAAAGCGGAGAAGCGATAAAGAAAAGCAATATTCCTTCATATACCGATGTATTCGGCCGTACGTTATCAAAGCTGGCCCGGGTTGATAAGAATATCGTGGCGGTTACGGCGGCAATGCAAGGAGGAACCGGGCTGGAAAATTTTGCCCGCCTTTACCCGGAACGCTTCTTTGACGTGGGCATCGCCGAACAACATGCTGTAACACTGGCTGCCGGAATGGCTGCCGGAGGGTATCACCCGGTAGTGGCGGTTTATTCAACTTTTCTGCAACGTGCTTATGATCAAATTCTGCACGATGTATGTCTCCAAAATCTCCCCGTAACTTTTGCGGTTGACCGGGCGGGTATAGTGGGAGATGATGGTGCAACCCACCAGGGACTCTTTGATATTGCATATTTAAGACCGATTCCCGGCATGGTGGTTATGGCGCCGAAGGATGAGAATGAGCTTCAGCACATGATCGCTACAGCGGTAAAACACCCGGGCCCTTCCGCCGTGCGTTATCCTCGCGGTGCAGGAGTCGGAAGTAAGATGGATAACGAATTTAAAACAATTCCTATAGGAAAAGCAGAAGTGCTGAGGGAAGGAAAGGACGTCACCTTACTGGCTTTAGGGAGTATGGTCTGTCTGGCTGAAAAAGCTGCGGGAGATTTAGGATTTCTGGGAATTAAGGCGACAGTAGTTAATGCCAGATTTGTTAAACCTTTAGATCGGGAGATAATCCTGCATTTTGCCGAAAGGACCGGCAGGATTTTAACTGTTGAAGAACACGTTTTGCAAGGCGGGTTTGGCAGTGCCGTGCTGGAACTATTGAATGATGCCGGACTGCATAATACGAGAGTGCAATGCGTTGGTATACCGGATACTTTTGTGGAACACGGTAAACCGCCTTTGCTGATGAATAAGTACGGACTTACGGTAGAACACGTAGTCAAGGTAGTTGTGGACAAGCTGATTCAAAGAAAACGTTATACCAAGCTCAGAGCGGTTTCAACCGAGACACCGGTTTAAGCTGCACTGGGCCGAAAGAATCCGGGTGGTGTGCTGATTGTCCCGAAAAAAGCAAAGGCTGGATGTCCGGCTGACCGGAGAAGGATATTGCCCGAGTCGTGAAAAGGCCCGGACTGCTATTATGGAGGGCCTGGTTTTTGTTAACGGGGAAAGGGCTGATAAACCCGGCTTAATGATCAGTGCTGAAGACACCGTTGATTTAAAAGGTAATCCCGTACCATATGTAAGCCGCGGTGGGCTAAAACTGGAAAAAGCGATCAAAGTTTTCGGCCTCGATCTGGAGGACCGGGTGGTTTTGGATGTTGGCGCTTCAACCGGAGGTTTTACGGATTGTGTCCTGAAACATGGGGCCAGGCTGGTTTACGCGGTGGATGTAGGTTACGGACAACTCGCCTGGCAGTTAAGGAAAGACCCGCAGGTTGTAGTAATGGAACGCACCAATATCCGTTATCTTACCAATGATGCTTTAAAAATCCCCCCTGATTTTGCCGTAATCGATGTTTCATTTATCTCGCTGAGTAAGGTTTTACCGAGAGTCGGCGACCTGACGGTTCCGGATGCTTCAGGTGTCGCCCTGATTAAACCGCAGTTTGAGGCCGGACGTGAGCAAGTCGGGAAAAAAGGCGTGGTACGTGAAATACCGGTCCACATAGATGTGCTTTCAAGCATAATCAAATTTATTTTGGAGTCCGGCTGGATTGTAGGGGGGCTTGATTTTTCACCGGTAACCGGCCCGGAAGGAAACATTGAATACTTGATTTATTTTAAGAAGTCAGGAAAGCAAAGCGCGGATATCAATGCAGCAGCGGTGGTTGAAAAAGCCCATACCGAATTGAAGCAAAAAAACTGTAGGTAGATCATGTAAGGGCAACATTTATTTCCGGAGTAATAACCATTGCATATAATTTACCGGTGAATCTTGGAGGTCTTGGCGTGAAAACTTTCGGGCTGGTGGTAAACCGGGAAAAAAAAGGAGTCCACGAACTTGTAGAGCAGGTTGTACGCTGGCTTGAAGACAGGGGATGCGAAGTTTTAATCGATAAAGATATAGTACCCCTCTTGAGTTTATCAAGAGACGGCGTTTCCGAAAATCATATTGTGAAAAATGCCCAGTGTATGATCGTTTTCGGCGGGGACGGTACCCTATTGAGAACGGCGCGTAAGGTTGCCGGAACGGGTACGCCGATAATAGGCATAAATCTTGGTCACCTCGGTTTTCTTACCGAAATAGATGTTCCTGAAATAAATACTTCTCTGGAAAAACTGTTGTACGGGCATTATCACATCGAAGAACGAATGATGCTGGAAGCCTTGGTGTATAGGCAGGGTAGCGTTGCGGAACACCTGGTCTGCTTGAATGATGCCGTTATAAGTAAAGGTGCTTTTGCCAGGATGATTCATCTGGAAACCAGCATTAATAATGAATATATTAATACATACCATGCAGACGGTTTGATTGTTGCCAGTCCCACCGGCTCAACGGCATATTCCCTCTCCGCCGGCGGTCCCCTGGTAACACCTGAACTTGAAGTTATGCTCCTGGTACCTATTTGCCCGCATTCCCTTGGGGCAAGGCCTTTGGTTATCGCTCCGGACAGTATTGTCAAGGTGGTTATTAGTTCAAGCCGGGGAGATTTTATGCTTACTATGGACGGGCAATTAGGTTTCAACTTGCGCCGGCAGGACGAGGTTATAATCAAGCAGGCCCCGCGGAAAGCCAGATTAATACGGCTGAAAGGCAGGAGTTTTCATGAAGTTTTAAGAAAAAAATTAGCAGAAGGAGACCGGAACAATAATGTCTAAAGGGCTGGGCAGCGCTGTATACCTGTCGCAACTTTTGATTTCGGAGTCTGTAAAAGAAGGCGGTATTGCAGTGGACGCTACGGCGGGTAATGGAAAAGACACCCTTTTTTTGGCCCGGTTGGTAGGTCCCGGCGGAAGGGTCTATACTTTTGATATTCAGGAAGAGGCTCTACAGAAGACTCGGGCTTTACTGGAAGAGGAGGGGCTTGCAAAAAGGGCAATTTTTTTAAAAGCCGGTCATGAGGATATGGAAAGAATGGTGCCCGGTCCGGTTGATGCCGTTATTTTTAATCTGGGTTACCTGCCCGGGGGGACTCATGCACTGGTTACCCGTGCCGGTACAACTGTCAAAGCCCTGAGGTCGGCCCTGAACCTGCTGAGGATCGGGGGGAGAATCGGGCTGGTAGTTTATACCGGTCATCCGGGTGGCAGGGAGGAGTACGATAAGGTAGTGGCCCTGGCGTCTACCCTTGACGGGAATAGATACCGGGTGGTTAAAATCAGCTTTATAAATCGGGCTGCTAACGCACCGGTGGTTATTATTATCGAAAAGGCGGGTGCTCCCAGTGAAAGCCATGCGGCAGAACAAAATTCTTGAAATAATTAAGAACCGGCCGGTTGAAACCCAGGAGGAACTTGCCAATTCCCTGAGGGAAAGCGGTTTTGAGGTGACCCAGGCAACGGTTTCTAGGGATATCAAGGAGCTTGGGTTGGTAAAGGTACCGGATAAAAACAATTTTTTTCGCTATGCTTCCCGCGATGAACCACCTGTTTTCCACAGTGAAGGACGTCTAAAAAAATTGTTCCGGGATTCAGTGATAGCAATGAATATCAGTGAAAATTTGGTAATTATTAAAACTCATCCCGGTGGCGCGCAAGCTTTGGCTTCAGCCGTAGACCAGGCCGGCTGGCAGGAAATTATAGGCACGGTAGGCGGTGATGACACCATACTGGTGGTAGTTAAGCCCAAGCAATCGGCCCCTGCTGTTTTTAAGAGGTTTGAGGACCTGTAATAGGGGGTGAGAGCATGTTGGTGCATATTTTTATCAAGAATTTTGGTATTATTGACCAATTAAAGACGGACTTTCAAGCCGGTTTAAATGTGCTTACCGGCGAAACAGGCGCAGGGAAGTCCATTATTGTTGATGCGATGCAATTGGCCCTGGGAGGACGGGCTCATACGGATCAGGTCCGTGCCGGGGCAAAAAAAGCTATAGTTCAGGCTGCCTTTGATATCAACGGAATTGATTGTTTTAGTTCATTACTGGAAGAACAGGGAGTTGAAAGGCCGGAGGACGGCGTATTGATTTTGTCGCGGGAAATATCCCGGTCCGGAAAAAATATTTGCCGGATTAACGGCCAGGTGGTACCACTGGCGTTTTTCAGAAGTATCGGTAAAAACATGGTAGATATGCATATGCAGCACGAGCAAAATTCTCTTCTCGATCAGAATAAACACCGTCTGCTTCTGGACCGGTTCGGAGGGGCAAAACTGCTCAACGCTCTGGATGAGGTTAAGGATGTTTTTTTAAGGTGGAAGAAAGCACGCGACAATTTTAAAATGCTTCATGAAAATGCGGAAGAAAGAGCTAGCCGGGTAGAATTACTCAATTACCAGATCGAAGAGATTGAACAAGCCGGTCTCGTTCCGGGTGAGGACGAGGAATTGACCGGCGAAAAAAATATGCTTGTAAATTCAGAAAATATTGCCCTGCTGGCTGCCCGTGCTCATATGATGCTTTATGAGGGGGACAACGGTTGTGTTCCGGTAGTGGAACTTATGGCCGGTGCTGTAGATGCGCTGAAAAGCCTGGTTGAACTGGATAAAAGGGTGGGGAATATATTAGCTGTACTGGAAAATTCCCTTTACCAGGTGGAAGACGCGGCAAGAGAACTGGCTGGTTACCGGGACGGGATCGAGTATAATCCCCAAAGGTTGGAAGCAGTGGAGGAAAGGCTGGAGCAGATAGGGAAGCTTAAAAAAAAGTACGGGGCAACGCTTCCTGAAATACTGAAGTACCTTGATTCTGCCCGGAGTGAGCTGGCATCCCTGGAAGATTGCTCTGAATTAACTGACGCTGCCGGTAGGGAGTTAGAAGAATTAGAGGCAGCTTATGTCCGGGCAGCGGCTCTTTTAAGCACTGCCCGAAGGGAGGCGGCGGGTTCCCTTGAAAAAGCGGTTACCCGTGAGCTACTTTCCCTGGAAATGGGAGGGGTGAAATTCAAGGCGGTCTTTTCTGATATCGAAGGACCATCCCAGGATGGAGCCGAGCGGGTGGAATTTTTGATTTCTCCGAACCCCGGGGAGCCTTTGAAGCCCTTGTCAAAGATAGCATCAGGCGGAGAACTTACCAGGATCATGCTGGCCATAAAAGTTTTACTGGCCGGCTCCGATGACCTGCCGGTTTTAGTTTTTGACGAAGCGGATACAGGCGTGGGGGGCCGGGCACTTCAGGCGGTAGCGGAAAAAATGGCCCATTTGGGTAAGCAGCGCCAGGTAATCTGTGTTACTCATTCCCCGCAAATAGCCAGTTACGCCGGGGCGCACTACCGTGTAGTTAAAGAGATTGAAGGGGAGCGGACCTTGACTAAAGTAGAGCCCCTTGATGCTCAAGGAAGGCTGAAGGAGTTGGCCAGAATGTTGGGGGGCAAAAAAGTGACCGAGATTACCCTTAAGCATGCCGGTCAGATGCTGCGGACGGCCTCAGAAAGTTAGTTTATCAGTTAATTACAAAAATTTTAAAAAAACCGTGCTTATTATACAAGCGCGGTTTTTTTACGGTAATAGACCAAAAAACTTACAAATTAAAATTAAGCCAATAAAAATGGCGTATTGGCAAGTAAAGACATATTTAGGCGTAATATTAGGGATTTATTAAGGTTATTTTAATATTACACAATAAAGCTTTTTATTTTTTGTTATATCTTTGGTTTTCATGGTTTAATTTAACCTTGAAAAGGTTGGAGGTGGGGTGACACTAATATTGGAGGGGTGATGCTTGAAGCGGAAATCATGCGGTTTTTTGTTTGGTATTTTAATATTTTTATCCGGAATTCTAAGTTGTCAGGCGCAAAATATAACGTTGCCGCCTGAAAAACATACGGTCATTATTGAAAAACCACTGAAACAGAGTTTCTCTGATTTTGCCCGGACAGGTTTAAATGATTATATTGGTAACTTACAAGTAAGGCTTATCCCCGGCGGACAGTCAATCGGTGTTTTGCTTGAATCCAAAGGGGTGGTTGTGACAGGACAATCCGCTGTGCTGACAGAGGCAGGCAAAATATCATACCCGGCTGCAGGTACAGGTATCAAGGCAGGAGATGTCATTCTAAAAATAAATGGTATTACAGTTAAGAATGAAAATCAATTCAGAGAAATGGTAGCAAGGGCCGGGACAACCGGATGTCCCGCGATACTAGAAATAAAGCGGGGCCAGGATATTTTCTTTACCAGAATAGACCCGGTGTTTTGCAGGGAAACCTTGGGTTACCGGCTGGGACTGTCAGTCAAGGACAGTGTTGCCGGTATAGGCACCCTGACTTTTTACGAACCGGAAAATTTATTTTACGGTGCTTTGGGTCATATCATCAGTGATCTGAATAATAGCCCGGAAAAGCCGCTCGAACTGTCCGGGGGTAAAATTATCGGAGCAGACGTGCAGGGAATATATCGTGGCAAGCGGGGACGACCGGGTGAAAAGATAGGGATATTACATGAGGGGGCGAATTTAAACGGGACCATAGAAGAAAATACACGGCTCGGCATTTTCGGAATCCTGCAAAGACCGCTTAAAAATCAATTTTATAATAAACCGTTGGAGGTAGCCGCGGCTGAAGAAATAAATGAAGGACAGGCAGAGGTTTTAACGGTTCTTGAAGGGGACAAAGTGGAAAATTTCAGAGTAGAAATTACAGAAATAAATCTTCATGGAAGAGAAGACGGAAAAGGATTAGTGCTCAAGATTACTGACCGGCGGCTTTTGGATATGGCCGGCGGTATTGTCCAGGGCATGAGCGGAAGTCCTATTATTCAGAATAACAAATTGGTCGGTGCTGTTACCCATGTCTTTGTTAACGATCCCGTAAGAGGTTACGGCGTACCGGTGGAATGGATGTTGAATGAATCCAACATCCTAAAAAGCACAGTAAATAATTTAAATGAACCAAAAATTGCAAGCTAAAAAAAGAAATAAAATCAGTGCCATATACTAATAATTGTAATTATAAAAAATATTTACCAGAATTTTAAAATTTAATTGATGTTTGGAAGGACTTTTTTTTTGTTCGTCGAATCTGTTGTTTAGTAGAAATTAGAAAATATTAGAAAATATAAAAAACAGGAGGCGGGTTTTTTCATGTCAAGTAAAGCTATTAGGCTTTTAATAGCAGATGACAACAGAGAGTTTTGCGAATTATTAAAAGAATTTATTAACCAACAGGAAGATTTTAATCTTATTGGTATTGCTTATAATGGGCTTGAAGCCCTGGAAATGATCAGGGAAGGCAATCCGGATGTTGTGGTTTTAGATATTATAATGCCCCACCTTGACGGCATCGGGGTACTGGAAAAACTTTTAACCGGCAGTCAGGGCAACAAACCGAAGGTTATTATGCTGACTGCTTTCGGTCAGGAAAGTGTGACCCAGAGAGCCGTCGAGCTGGGGGCTCATTATTATATCTTAAAACCTTTTGATTTTAATATTCTTGCCAACCGGATTCGACAGCTTGCAGAAGGAGTTAATGTATCTGAATACATTAACCAAGCAAAACCGAAAAATTTAGATGTGGCCGTAACCAATATCATTCATGAGATGGGTGTGCCGGCGCACATTAAGGGCTATCATTACTTGAGAGATGCCATTTTAATGGTTATTGGTGATGTTAATCTGTTAGGAGCGGTGACCAAGGAGCTTTATCCTATGATCGCACAAAAATTCCGAACCACTCCGAGCAGGGTGGAACGGGCCATAAGACATGCTATTGAGCTTGCCTGGGACCGGGGTAATGTCGATATGATGACCAAGTTTTTTGGTTATACTATTAACCTGGAACGCGGGAAGCCTACAAACAGCGAATTTATTGCCATGGTTGCGGATAAGTTGAGGATAGAATCAAAGGTAAGTTAAACAAGTTTTTAAAGGCCCACCGAAGAGTTGTCCGGTGGGGTGGGTCAAATTTTTTTAAAAGGAATTTTATAAAAATACGTCGAATATTAGTAACGGTTTAGTGACATGCAGCATGGGAGGGAAATAATAATTGATCAGAATTACT
>DFAQ01000008.1 GCA_002365865.1 Pelotomaculum sp. UBA3102 | reverse complement strand
CGAAGGGAAGACGATGGAACCGTCCCCATGGCGCAGCGCGTGGCGCAGCGGGTCCCCGTGGCGTAGCGGGCATAACGAAATAAGCAATATTACGCTGTAGCACTAAAAACAAAGGAGCGACAGGCAACATGCTCAAAATCACCGTCCTCTGCGAAAACACCGTAGGTGTGCCCAAGGGCATAGTCAGTGAATGGGGTCTATCCTTACTGTTAGAGACCAACGGGAAAAAAATTCTTTTCGATACCGGTGAACGGGTCAGCTTATTGAACAACGCAGCCGCGCTGGAAGCGGATTTAAAGTCGGTCGATGCCTTGGTAATAAGCCACGGGCATCACGATCATACCGGAGGGCTGAGGGCATTTCTGCGGCACCGGGGAAGGTTGCCGGTTTACGCCCACCCCGGCATATTCACACTCCATTACAAATCACCGGAAAACCCTTCTTACATCGGCATACCTTTCAAGCAAGATATCTTGGAAAGCCTCGGCGCAGACTTTATTTTTACCCGCGAACCCCGCGAAATCACCCCCGGTCTGTTTTTCAGCGGAGAAATACCCAGAAAAACCACGTTTGAAAAAACAGACGGCAGTTTATTCTGCTTGGAAAACGGTAAAAAAATAATTCCCGATCCGTTTTATGATGACATCAGTCTATATTGCGTCACACCTGCCGGACTGATAATTATCCTGGGATGCGCCCATGCCGGCCTGGTTAATATTGTGGAACACGCCAGAAAAGTTACCGGAATAAACCGCATTTACGGGATCATTGGCGGTACGCACCTGGGACCCGCACCGGCCGGCCAGCAGGAAGCCACCATTGACTACCTGCGCGGACTTGACCTGCAGTTCCTGGCCCCGAATCACTGCACGGGACTGCCGTTGATATCCCGCCTGGCGGGTATTTTCGGTCAACGTTTCCACTTCTGCCCTTGCGGCGCCGGTTTTACTCTGCCGGTAAAAAAATAAACCGTTAATCATTTTTAGTTTTGGAAAGGCCCCGGGGGGTTAAGGCCGCCAGTTTTTCCGCCAAGCGAATGTAAAGCTCGTACATGGCTACGTTAATGGCCGTGTATGTGACCGGATATGATTTTAGCATGGGACATGGCCAGCAGGGTACGGCCCCCTGGCCTGCGTTTCGGCATTACAGGTTATCGACATCATGCAAGAGGAGCAACTGCCTGAACGGGCTAACAAGATCGGTAATGCCCTGGTCCAAAAATTAAACGCGCTCCAGGAGCAACACCAGTTTATTGGTGATATCCGGAGCTTTGGTGCCATGGTGGCCGTGGAACTGGTTAAAGACAGACAGACCAAAGAACCGGCCAAAGAGATCACCGGCCGGTTGGTCAACGAATGTTATCAACGGGGCCTCATTATTCTCAGCGCGGGTATTTACAGCAACGTGCTCCGGGGGGTTTTTTGTTTATTTTACAGGATTAATTGAAATAATGTCGTATACTGGATCAAAGAAAAGACATACCCCCTGCGGCAGTTATGGTTTAACGCCGCCTGGAAACTAAAAACCGGAACGGATGGTGCGACGCCCGGTGAACGCACTGAAAAAGATGTTTATTTTGTTGACAACTCAATTGCTGCTGCTCACTTTTCTGGTCACGGCCCCGGCAACTCCTTCCTACGGCGATAAAAGCACCACGTGGAAATTAATCCAATCTTTCGGTGAAACCATGAATTACCAGGAAGCAAGGGGCCGGCTTTACCTGCTGATTTTTTTCGTAACCGTTCTGATCCTGGCGGCGGCAGGTTTATTTTGGTCATTGATTAAAAACAACTCAAGCTCAAATGAAGCAGCTGGGCTTGAGCCGGACCCGGATTTGCAAGCACCGGACAGTAGTCAAAAAAGGTCGTGGTTCCGTCTGGCGCTCAAAAAAGATTTACTTTTCCAAATGAAAAATGCCGGTGAATTCAACCGGGGACAAATCGTGAATCTGAGCGGCGGGGGGATTCAATTCTCCACCGTCCGGAAACTGGCCCCAAACGATCTGATCAGGGTTTCATTTGAATTGGGACCGGATAAAAAATTTAACCTTGACGGCCGGGTAGTCAGGGTAGCAGCCGCGTCAGACGGACAGGGCAAAGATTGTTTTTTAACCGGAGTTCAGTTTATAAACCTCACCAGTACCGAACAGGACCGGATCGCAAACAGCATCTTGCAGGAACAACACAAACTTATGCTGGGCAGGAGGACCAAAAAAGAAGAGGCCTGCCCGGTTTGCGGCAGGCCTCTTCCCCGGAAAGAAACGGGGGAAACGGCACCATGCATTTATTGCCTGATGAAATGACAAACCAACCGCTTAACCCCGAAAAAAATCTCATTTCAGCCATTTAACTATTTCCGGTTCTTCCCTCTCGCCTACACCCGGAGGTCCGTCCTGGTAACCAAGGATTACCGGTGCCACCAGTTCGTATTCCTCCGGCACCTCTAATTCCTTTTTTATTTCAGGTTTGTTAGCGGTTCCGGCAGCAAAACCCATCCAACAACTCCCGATATCTTTGTCCCGGGCCGTAAGCATGAGATTTAAAGCAACCATACTGCAGTCATTAACGTAGGTAGCAATATTTTTGTTGCCGTAAATCAGAACCAGTACCGGGGCACCGTAAAACAGGTCAAACTGTGAATCGGACAAAGTATCCCTTAACCGCTCCAGCCAGGGTGTGGTGTCAATATTTTCCAATAAAACGGCTTTGGTGCGTTCAGATATTTTTTTTTAAAAAGTCCTTGTTTTCTACCACTGCAAAGATCCATGGCTGGTGGTTCATGGCGCTGGGAGCCCAGGTGGCCAGCGTTATCAACTCCCTGATCGTCTGCTCCGGCAACCGGTCGCTTTTATATTTGCGCACGCCCCTGCGCGTCCGGACAGCTTCAACAATCTCCATGAATACTCCCCCCTTAAATTAATTTCTATCCAAAGTTTGGCGACATTTTTTTCCAGCACCAGGCGCAGCAAGGCCTTAAGCCATGTGCAGATAAAATTTTTGTCCCTACAACACCTTTTGCAAAGACTCAGTTAACTTTTTTATC
>DFAQ01000051.1 GCA_002365865.1 Pelotomaculum sp. UBA3102 | reverse complement strand
CGCCCCCGTACCGGTAAAATATTCCACGCCGGTGGAACCGTCCAGCCCGTACCCTGCAGCGTGAACCCCATTGATCTCTGTAATCAGGTTCCCGGCCAGGGTATCCAAGTCATCTTCGCATGTCTGCAGCTTGGCCAGGATATCCTTAATCCCGTTCAGGTTCCCGCCGGTCACCTGGTCATAAGGGCCGCCGCTCCAGGGATCCGGATTTGCCGCCCAGTCAATGGCAGCAATAGTAATATAATTTGACCCGTCAACCAGGTTTTCCGAACCCATATCCACGTTGACGGAACCGTTATCATTTTCCGTCAGGGTGTAATTTACCAGTCCGGCCAGTTCATCCAGCAGCAGGTCCCGTTTATCCATGAGATCGTTGGGCTGGTCGCCTGCCGCCTTTATATTGACTATTTGCTGGTTCAAGGCGGCAATTTGCCGGGCCTTGGAATTGATATCTTTTATGTGCAGGTTGGCCAATTCCTGCTGGTCGGTCTTGATGGTTTCAAACAAACTGTACGTGTGGTTTATAGAATTGGCAAGCGTCACACTGTCCTGCACCAGCACCGACCGGATGGGCGAGTTTTCCGCGTTTCTGCTCAGTTCCTGCCAGTCGGCCCAGAATTGCGAGATCAGGTTGTTTAAGCCGTTTTCCGACGGCTCCATGAACACGGTCTCGATCTCACTCAGGGCATCCTTCTGGGTCTCCCAGTTGCCCAGGGAATGGAGTTCCGTCCGGATCTGACCGTCCAAAAAACGGTCCCGCACCCGGAGAATCTGCTCCACCGTCACCCCCGTGCCCAACTGCAGAGGTTCCTCGGGCTTGCCCAGGGAAGGCTCGGTGTAAGGCTCGCTGGCAGACAGCACCACCCTCTGCCTGGTATAGCCCGGCGTATTGGCGTTGGCCACGTTGTGACCGCTCACATCCATCCCTGTCAGTCCGGCAACCAGTCCCCTGCGACCGGTTTCCAAAGTCATAAAAGTTGAGGGCACTTTTCTTCACACCCCTTATCCACGGGAAATAAGACAAAAACAAGCGGTTTTAAACGCTTTCATTTAAAACCGGCCTGTATTGCAATTGGTTTTTAAGTTCTCCTTTTTGCCCGTAATTTCCGGGCCCGCCGGCGTTTAAGATTTGAATAATCCGGTTATTAACCAACAGGGCCTTTTTTATTACGGCAGAACACAGGTCGTTGATCTCCCTGAGGTCAGCCATCTTCCGGCGCAGCAAACCGCATGACTGCTCCAGGGACGCTTTCACCTCTACCGGTGCGTGCTTGAGTATTTCGTTAAAGGTCGCCCCTTGCTGCAGGTTCAGCTCGCTTTCCAGCGCCCCCTGGAATGTAAGACGGCGTTCCTCGATTTTTTTCACCTGCGCCGTCCAGGCTTCTTGCTGCCCGGTAATTGCACCCAACCGGTCCAGGTTGTTATCCCGCAGTGCTCGAAGCTGGTCTTCTCCCGCGGCGACAAGCCGGTCGATGATTTCTTCCTGTTCCCCCAGGTACCGGTGCAGCTGTTGGAATAAGCGGTCTGTATCGGCCATAAAAAATTTTCCCTCTCGCTTTTATAAATTATAATTCAAAACCAACATTATTAAACTTCTTGATCCAGCAGTCTTTCTTCCAACATCCCGTCCGCAATCTTTCCGGCATCCGGCTTGTAACTGCCGTACTCAATTCTTTGCTTCAGTGATTCCACCAGTTCCTCCCGCACCCCGGAAAGCCCGGCCAAAGCATTCTTAAAAGACTGAATTTCCTTTGCTTCAGGAGAAATTTCCAGGCTGTCCGATTGCGGCGCGACATCCTTCATCGTTTCTTCTTTTTTCCTCTTAACCTGGGTATAAGCCCGAACGGGATCAATTCCACCCGCTCCGTAAATTTTCACCGGAATCACCTTCTTTCGTGACAAAAGAACCGTCCCCTTGTCACGCCTTTGTGTATGTATGCATGTATATAAAACATATCGACACATAAAAATAAAACTTTAGAGCATGGCAACAATTTCGGATGCAATTTTTGATAAGGGCACGATACGCTCCGCAGCACCGGCATCGATAGCCGCCTTGGGCATACCGAAAACAATGCAGGTGCTTTCCGCCTCGGCAATGGTCCGGCCGTTACGCTTCCTTATCTCAGCCATCCCCCGGGCCCCGTCGCGACCCATACCGGTCATCAGTACTCCCATGACGACTTCGCCAAAAACCTGCGCTGCCGACATCATCACGCCGTCGACTGAAGGGCGGAACCTGCCCGGTGCTACCGGCCCCTGCCCCCGGTCCAGAACCACCGCGGCGCTACCGCCGCTGCCGGCCCTGCTCCGGAAAGAGAAATCAAAGCCTGCCGGAGCAACCAGCACCTGCCCCGGGAGCACCTTATCCCCGGAAGCGGCGTGGAATACCGGCAGGCGGGCACGCCTGGCTAGGTGTTCCGCCAGGGGTTTTGAAAATCCTTCAGGCATGTGCTGTACTACCACGACGGCGGCAGGAAAATCCGGGGGCAGTCCGGGTATCACGGTGTGAAGGGCGGCCGGCCCCCCGGTGGATGCCCCCACGACTACCAGGCGTATTTTCCCCCGGGTTGCGCAGGATGCAGCAGGTACCGGCGCCCGCGGCACTAAAGGCAGTCTGGCCGTCTTTGCCGCCGGCACGGCTGCCGCTGCCATTATCTTGCCGGCCAGCTCCGTTACCATCGCTTCCAGGGCCGCAGGACTATCCGGCTTTTTTACAAAGTCAAACGCGCCCAGCGCCAGTGCCTCGATGGTCGCCCTAGCACCTGTCGCGGTGAGCGTACTGAACATGATCACCGGCACCGGGTTTCCCCGCATAATCCGGCGCAGGGCGCTCAGGCCGTCCATTACCGGCATTTCCACGTCCATGGTGACCACATCGGGTTTCAACGCTTTAATTTTTTCCAGTGCCTCCCTGCCGTTACCGGCAGCCCCCAGCACCCGGATACCCGGATGCCTGCCCAGCACCTTGCTGATCAAGCGCTGCATCAACTCTGAGTCGTCTACAACCAGGACTTTAACCGGCGGCATATACCGTTTCCTCGATTCCTATTTCCTTGACCAGGCTCCTCACGTCAACGATTAAGGCTACCTGACCGTCTCCGAGAATGGTAGCGCCCGAAATGCACGGCACCTTACCCAGGTAGTCGCCCAGAGACTTAATGACAATCTCCAGTTCACCCAGTAGCTTATCCACAATAACCCCGAATTTTTTCTCTCCGACCCCCAGTACCACTACGAAAACGCGGTCCTCGTCATCACGGCACGCTTCCCGTTCAAAAATATCCGCAAGCCTTACCAGGGGCAGGATCCGTCCCCTGACCAGGATTACCTCGCTGTGTTTGATTTTCTTAATTTCTTCATCCTGAACGCTGATAGTCTCCACGACGTTGGTCAGCGGCAGGGCGAACTGCTCGCCCCCCAACTCCACCATTAGGGCCTGGATTATGGCCAGGGTAAGTGGAAGCCTGATGGTAAAGGTGGTTCCCGCACCCGGGGCGCTCGAAATGTCAATGATCCCGTTAATACTCTCAATCTTGTTCCGGACCACATCCATACCCACACCGCGCCCGGACAGATCACTCACTTCTGCGGCGGTGGAGAGCCCGGCCATGAAAACCAGGTTCAGTGCTTCCCCGTCTGACATGCGCGCTGCCGTCCCCTGGTCCAAGAGTCCCTTCTCCACCGCCTTGGCACGCAGCCTGTCCGGAGCGAGCCCCCTGCCGTCGTCCTGAACGGTGATAATGATATGATTTTCCATGTAGGAGGCCTTGAGCTTAACCGCACCTGTTTTCGGTTTGCCCAGCTTGACCCTTTCCTCTGGGGCCTCAATCCCGTGGTCGACGGCATTCCTAATCAAGTGGATCAGGGGATCACCGATAATTTCAATAACGTTCCGGTCCAGTTCGGTTTCATACCCCTCCACGATAAAGTTGATTTCCTTGCCCATCTTGTGGGCCAAATCGCGCACCATCCTGGGAAAACGGTTGAAAACCCGCGCCACCGGAAGCATCCTGGCCTTCATTATCTGTTCTTGCAGGTCTCCCGTTACCTGCCCGAGATGGCTGGAAATTTCAAACAAAGTGTCTACCATCTCCGAGGAACCGCCGCCGAAATGATCTTCAAAAATTTCCGCAAAGCGGTTCAGCCTGGTGCGGTCTATTACTAATTCCCCCACCAGGTTCATCAAGTTATCCAGTCTTTCCACGTCCACCCTTACCGTCTGGATGGTTCTGACCTCGGCGTTTTCCGGCTTTGATGCGGAATCAGGTTTTTCCTTTTCACCCGCCCGGGGTTCCTGCTCCCGTTCCGGCGCGGAAAGTTCGGTATCTTCAGCCGGAACGATGCGCTCAACCTCGACTGCGGCTACTTCCGAAACATTCATTAACGTATTCCTTACCCGGTCCCGGTCCTCCCCGGTCAGCAAAACCAGCCGGAACCCGTGATCAAACCTGCCTTCCTGGATATCTTCGGCAGACGGTACGGCCTTGATCACTTCACCCATTTGTTGAAGAGTTTCAAAAACCAGGAAAGCCCTGACCGATTTCATCTGTGTTCCCGGATCCAACTCAACGGACACCCCGTAAGCCTGGTATCCCCTTAACTCCGCCTCCTGGATCACTTCACGGTCAACCTCTTCCAGTTCTAACGCCGTAATAACCGGGGATTTCGCCGCTCCCGCGCCGGGTACTGCACCGGCCGGCGCCACGGGTAACAACTCCTGGCACTGCCTCAATTCCGCCACTACCTGTCCGATGTCGACAGATACGTCTTTCCCCACAATTTCATCACGCAGGGCCTGCAGGCTATCTAAAGCCGTAAACAGCGTGTCCACCAACCTGCCGGTTACCGGAAGCAGCCCCTTGCGCATTTGATCGAAAAGGTTTTCCATTTCGTGGGTGAGAGAGGCCATTTTTTCGTAGCCCATGACTCCCGAAGAGCCCTTGATGGTATGAGCAGCCCGGAAAATCTCCTGGAGCGTCTCCCGGCTTGCACCCTCCCGCTCCAGGAGCAAAATGTTTTCGTTGAGGATTTGAATCTTTTCTTCCAGCTCGTCTTGGAAAACGCTAATCTCTTCGTCTGAGAACATTGGCTCCCCCCCCTCTATGCTGTCTCGGCTTTCAGCTCCTGAATTTCATCCATTTCATGTTCGTGAAGAATTTTACCGAGGTTAAGCAGGATAATCAGCCCGCCTTCGAGAATCGCAATCCCTCTCAGGTAGGCAGCATCGATACCGTGGATCATCGAAGGCGGCGGTTCAATGCTGTCAACCGGCACACTAAGCACTTCCGACACCGCGTCGACGATCATACCGATGGTATTTCCGTCCACATCCACAATGATAATGCGGCTGGAGTTGGTTGCATCGGAACAATCCAGGTTAAATCTTTTGCAGAGATCAATTACCGGGATAATCTTACCGCGCAAATTAATCACGCCTTCGACAAAATCCGGAGTACGCGGCACTTTAGTAAATTTTTCCATACGAATAATTTCAAAAACCGAAGCTATGTCTATGCCATAGGTTTGTTCTGCAAGCTGGAAAACCACCAACTGGTCCTCCCGGCAGCCTACTTCTTTTTCTTCTTTGGCCACAAAAATCGCCCCTTTCCGGTTAGTAAATAATTTAAATCCACCTACCAGTTATTTAATTAATTTCAGCACCAGTTCCCTGCACCAGCGGCACCGGTTCTGCCGCGCCGTACCTGGTTCTTAAAATTACCATGTCCACCCGCCGGTTTTGCTGGCGGTTGCCTGCCAAATCGTTCGGCACCCGCGGCCTGTACTCGCCGTAACCCGAAGCTGACAGGCGCCGGGGTGCAAAATCAAGTTCCTTGAGCAACTCCTGCACTACCCTGGTCGACCGGGCCACGGAAAGTTCCCAGTTGGAAGGAAATTGCCTGGTATTGATGGGAAGATCGTCAGTATGCCCTTCCACCCTGACATGATTGGGTACTTCAAGCAAAATTTGACCTATTTTTTTAATCATTTCCCTGGCTTCCGGCGTAAGTTCGGCCGAGCCCAGGGGAAAGAGGGCCACGTCCCGGAAACTTAAAACCACCCCTCTCTCTTCCATATTTACCGTTACTTTTCCGTTCAGCCCGTGCTCGGCTATGTACCTCTGCAGTTCTTTCCTGAGCTTTTCCAGGTTGCTGAGGTCCGACAACTCCTCTTCCAATCCCAAGTTCTCCTCCGGGTTACTGCCGGATATGCCGGGTGCGAGTGTGGCACCGGAATGATCCAGCACCACCGACTGCTGCCCGCCCCCCATGGAAGTGGACAGGGAGTAAGCAATGGCTTTAAATTTCTGGGCGTTTATGTTGCTCAGAGCATACATGACCACAAAAAAAATCATTAGCAGGGTGATCAAGTCTGAGTAAGTTAAGAGCCACCTTTCCTGGCCGCTTTTGCCCGAACCTCCCTGTGACTTTTTGCGCCGCATCATTCCGGCATACCTTCCTCTTCCGCCTCCTCTTCATCACGCCGGCTTCTGGGTTTTAAAAACGCGGTGAGCCTCTCCCGGATCAACATCGGGTTATAGCCCGCCTGAATCGACATGATTCCCTCCATCATCAATTCCCTTAGCATGGCTTCCTTCTTACTCATGTTTTTCAACTTTTCGGCAATGGGCAGCCACAAAACATTTGCGGACCCGACACCGTACAAGGTGGCGATAAAGGCTAGAGCGATCGCAGGACCCAAAGCTTCCGGACTTTCCAGGTTGCCCAGGACATGCACCAAACCCATCACCGTCCCGATAATGCCCATCGTCGGCGCGTAGCCGCCCGCCGCTTCAAAAATACTGGCCCCGGTATGGTGACGTTCTTCAAGCGCGTACATTTCAGTTTCCAATATCTGCCGTACCAGTTCCGGGTCGGTGCCGTCCACAACCAGTTGGATTCCCTTGCGCATGAATTCGTCCTCGATCTGGGGCAGCTGGTTTTCCAAATACAGGAGGCCTTCCCTCCGCACCTTGTCGGCTAGGTCGACAATTTGCTCGATCAAGGCAATTTCATTGGGCAACTTGTGCAACATAACCACCCGGATCAATTTCGGAACGGTTTTAAGCTCGCTCAAAGAAAAACCCGCCACGGTCGCCCCGATGGTACCCCCGAAAACAATTATGGCGGCCGTCGGTCTCAGCAGTGCCGTTACGTGACCGCCGTCCAGAATAAAGGCCACAACCAGGCAACTCGTGGAAAACAATATGCCCCCGATAGTGGTGATCTCCACAATATGACTCCCTTCCCGGTCAATTAACTGGCAAACGTCAATTTCTAATAATTTTTTCGACAGATACCTTATTATTCCTTTAAATATATCGCAAAAATTTAAATTTGACTGATAAACCTGTCAAAATCTGTAAGAGGGGCGCGGCAGGAATAATTTTCGCACAAATAAGCGGTCGCTTTACCTTCAATAGAACGTTGTTCCGCCAAAAAAGGCGCCAGCCGCTCAATATCCTTTCCGGCTTCCCCCTCCGGGTGAAAAGCCGCCACCATATCCGGCAGAAATTTCCGCTGCAGGGCACGCAGCATTTTTTCCACGTGCGGGTCGCCGGCCTGCCCGGCAATGACCACATCCCTGGCGGGGCCCATGAAGAAGTAAACTCCGGATAAAAAATGAGCATATGCCCCGGGGTCGGCTGCTACCTGCCCGGCAAAAGCCGCGACCTGCTTTCCGGCTTTTTCCGCCAGGGTTTCGTCCCCGGTGAGCCGGGCCAGGCGCAGAAGGTTGACCAGCATCACGGAATTACCCGAAGGCAGCGCCCCGTCGTACGCTTCCTTGGGCCGGTCTATGAGTTGCTCGGCGTCCCTGCCGTAGAAGAAAAACCCGCCGCCGGCACGGTCCCAGAAGAGATCCAGGGCCTGCTGCACCAGCATAACGGCCTTTTCCAGGTAAACGGCGTCAAAGGAGGCGCCGTACAGTTCCAGGAACCCCCAGGCCAAGTAAGCGTAATCATCCAGGTAGGCAGGATACGCCGCTTCGCCGTCGCGAAAACGGGCCAGCAGCCTTCCGTCTTCCCGCCTCAGCTTGCGGAAAATAAAATCCACCGCCCGGTCGGCCGCCCGCCGGTACGCAAGCTCGTGGAACACCGCCGCACCCCGCGCCAGGGCGGCGATCATCAACCCGTTCCAGGAAGTAAGCACTTTGTCGTCTTTAAAGGGGTGCACTCTCTTTTCCCGGGCTTCAAAAAGTTTCTTCCTCAGTTCCTCCGCCAGGACCGCCAACTCTTCCGGTTCCATGCCGAATCGGGCGGCGGCACTTTCAGGAGTTTCCCGGAACAGGTTGGGAATGCTGCGCCCTTCAAAATTACCTTCCGGAGTGATATCGTAAAGCCGGCAGTAGATTTCGCCCTCCCGCTCTCCCAGCACTTTTTTGATTTCTGCAGGCGTCCAGACGTAGAATTTACCTTCCACACCCTCGGAGTCGGCGTCTTCCGCGGAATAAAATCCCCCTTCCGGCGCAGTCATGTCCCGCCGGACATAGGTAAAGATTTCCCTGGTTACGCGGGCGTAAAGTTCATTGCCGGTCGCCTGGTAAGCCTCAATGTAAGCCAGGGCCAGCAGGGCGTTGTCGTAGAGCATTTTTTCAAAATGCGGCACCAGCCACTTTTCGTCCGTGGCGTAGCGGGCGAAGCCAAACCCGATATGGTCGTAGATCCCTCCCCGGTACATGGAATCCAGGGTCTTTTCCACCATGGAAAGGGCTTCTTGTTCCCCGCTCCGCTTCCAATAGCGCAAAAGAAATTTAAGGTTATGAGGGGCCGGAAACTTGGGCGCTCCGCCGAACCCCCCGTATTGCCCGTCAAAACGGGCGCGTAACTGCCTAAAAGCCCGGTGCAGTGTTTTTTCTGTCAGTTTACCTTCTTTAAAAGCGCCTCCCCACGACCTCATGGCTTCAACCACGCGCTCACCGGCCTGTATCACTCTGCCCCGGTCACTTTCCCATATTTCCAGTACTTGTAATAATATGTCCACCAGGCCGGTCATGCCCCATTTTACCTTTTTGGGAAAATAAGTACCCGCAAAAAAAGGCTTTTTACCGGGGGTCATGATCACGGTCAGGGGCCACCCCCCCTGGCCGGTCATGACCTGACAGGCCGTCATGTAAATCCGGTCCAGGTCTGGACGTTCTTCCCGGTCCACTTTTACCGCCACAAAACCGCCGTTTAAAATCCGGGCCGTTTCCTTATCCTCAAAAGACTCCCTCTCCATTACGTGGCACCAGTGACAGGTAGAATAACCTATCGAGAGAAAGATTGGCTTATCTTCTCTTTCGGCTTTTTTAAAGGCTTCGTCACCCCAAGGAAACCAATCCACAGGGTTGTAAGCATGCTGTAATAAATACGGACTTTTCTCTTTGATTAGACGATTCGGGCTACGTGCGGCCATTTTCGAACTCCTTCCGATAGATTATTGGTTTATTATTTGCACCAGGTAATTTATTATTTGTATAAGAACATCGAGTAGGGTAATGCTG
>DFAQ01000044.1:47972-58312 GCA_002365865.1 Pelotomaculum sp. UBA3102 | reverse complement strand
ACGGAATTATTTATACTCCCAATATAGAACAGCTTTAGCTTATCTTCAGCTTGTTTTATTTAATTTAAACTACCTGGCCTTTCAGCAATAGAACGGTATCGTTCAGTTTCCCCTCTTGCTTCAGTTTGTCTACCGCTTCTTGAACCCGTAAATACCGGGACCGGTCTGACATGTCGTCCAACCTGCGGTACATTAACCAGCGCTTGCCCAGGATATAGTTTTGTTTTTCCTCTTCCGGCAGGGCCAGAAAACGATCTATCGCAGCCAGCATGGCCGGTTTATCTTCGGGCAGTCTTCCGTTAACCTCTTCCAGCAAATTCAGGGAGTGGTCGCTGATCAGGTTGCTTTGAATACCGTGCAGGTGTTCAATCATCAACCGCTCCCCTCTGACCACATCTTCTTCGGTTTGCTCTTCAAATTCACCCTGGAGCATTTTTTGTTCCAGCGGCGTACCTTGTATGACAATCAGACTACGCAGGCGGATAAAGTCAGGGTTGATGGCATTTAATACCCCGGCCGTGTCAATATAATGTTCCCGGGACCACTTTCGTCCTCCCAATCCCAAGAGAACGTATTCCGAAAGGGATATCCCCGCTGATTTTACCCGCCTGCCGGCATCAATATGTTGCCGGGCGGTGACACCTTTATCTATAAATTTAAGCACTTCATCACAACCCGATTCCATTCCCACATGAATACGGTTAAGCCCGGCCTGCTTCAGTTCGATCAACTCGTCCACACTCTTGTGCAGCAGGGTGCCGGAACGGGCGTAGCTGGTCACCCGCTCTACCGAGGGCAGGCACTTTTTGAGGTGCTTGAGTATTGCCACTAAGTCGGCGGTCTTCATGACCAGAGAGTTGGCATCCTGAAAAAATACCGTCCTGCCGCCGTGGCACAGCCAGGAAGCAATCTGGAACAGCTGGAAATCACCGGATTCATAAATATCTACCAGCAACTCTCGGTTAATCGTCCCGCCGTAGCCTCTCTCCCGGGAAATTTTACGGATTGCCCGGCACATTTCAGTTACCGTATCAATGTCTTGCTTAATCTCGTCCACACTGCGCCGGGAAAAAGTTTTCCCTTTATAAGCGTGGCAGAAAGCACACTTATTCCAGGTGCAGTTACGTGTAAGCCTGAGCAAAAGGCTGCTTGCTTCGCTGGGGGGCCTGATGGGGCCCATTTCATAGGACAGCGCCATTAGTTTTCACCCTTTTCTTAATTTTTTCAGCGGATACTTTTATCCAGCCCTACCTGGCGGCCCGCAACTTTTTCACGGCCTGTTCAATTCCGTCCACCGAAAGCTCATACATGGGAAAAACTTTACGAATTTCGTCTATGGTCCAAGCACCGAAGGTCCTGTACCATTTCGATTGCGGTATGGGATTAAGCCATATCCGGTGTTCAAAGCGACCGGTCAATTTTTTCAGCCAGGCGATTCCCGGCTGTTCATTATAAGAGAAGTAATCAATAATCCCGCCTCTGGCCATAAGCTCGCTGGGTGCCATGCTGGCATCACCTACCACAATCACCCTGTATTCAGGATCGAGATTTTTCATTACCCAGTCGGTGGCGTCCCACTTGTTATAACTGCAGGTAGGGTCGTGGTACAGCCAGTCGTAAATACAGTTATGAAAAAAGTAAACCTTTAGCTCCTTAAAGATCCTGCTCTTCAAGGTCGCCTGAAACAACTGCCGGGTGAGCTCGCTGTAGCTGTCCATGGAACCGCCTGAATCCATAAGCAATAAAACCTTGATGATATTTGTACGCGGCCGTTCCCATACCAACTTCAGAAAGCCACCGGCATCACACGTTTTATCTACCGTAGCGTCAAGATCAAGCTCAGTGCGCGGCCCTTCATCCTTGCTGGAAAACTGCCGCAGTTTCCGAAAGGCCATCTGAAATTGACGGGCATCCAGCGTCCTGTCGGTTCTGAAATCCCGGTACCTCCTTTGCTCGGCAACTTTCACCGCCGAAAGCCTTTGTGATTGCCCATGAAGCCGGATACCTCCGGGATGGTAACCGGAATGTCCGAAGGGCGACGTTCCACCGGTGCCGATCCAGTAGTTACCGCCGTGATGCTCCTCGTGCTGTTCTTTTAACCGCTCCTCAAGCATCTTCTTGAGCTCTTCCAGATCGAACTGCGTTGCCTCCAACTGCGGGACACCACTTTCGAGCCCCTCAAAGGGAACCTCTTGGTCCAGCCAATCCCACAATTTTTTGAGAAGTTCCTCCGGGGTTTCCACGCCGTAAAAATAGTGCGCAAAGGCAAGATCAAGCTTGTCGTAGTCCGCTTCGCTCTTAATCAATACGGCACGGCAAAGGAAATAAAAACCGGTGAGACTGGCCCGCGCCAGTCCCCGGTCCAGGGCTTCCATCAGCGTCATCCACTCGTTTATTGACACCTTGAGGCCGTAGGCCCGAAGAAGGAAAAAAAAGTCTGTGAACACGTCCGGTCCTCCTTACTGCTGGGATACTAACGGCGGATCGCATCAAAGAATCCCGAAACTACCCGCCTGTCCCGCGCCTGATTCAGCAGGCTGTCGATATCCTGGTTCTTTTTAAGCAGCACCCCGGTGAAAGGGATACTGCCCTCTTTTATTTCTGAAGGCTCGACCCCCCCGATTACCAAAGCCTGAAGCCAGTCTAAAAGTTCGGAAGTGGAAGGTTTCTTCTGGAGGTCGTCAAAACTTCTGATCCAGTAAAAAATCTCCATGGCTTTCTCAATCAGCTTCTTGTCCAGATCAGCATAATGAACCCGGACAATCTCAGACATTGCTTCAGGAGAAGGAAAAGCAATGTAGTGGAAAATGCAGCGGCGCAGGAAAGCGTCCGGCAGTTCCTTCTCAGCATTGCTGGTGATAATCACTATCGGCCGGTGTCTGGCATGAATTGTCTCTTTGGTTTCCGGGATATAAAAGCTCATCTGATCGAGTTCCCACAACAGGTCGTTCGGAAATTCCAGATCAGCCTTGTCGATCTCGTCGATGAGCAATACCGCCTGTTCGTCAGAAACAAAGGCTTCGCCCAGCTTTCCCAGCTTAATGTAATGCCTGATATTGCTGACGTCGTGGCCGCCGAATTGGCTGTCGTAAAGCCGTTGCACCGTATCATAGACATACAGGCCTTCGCTGGCTTTAGTGGTGGATTTTATCCCCCAAACAAGGAGCTGTTTGCCGAGAGTATCAGCTATCGCCCGGGCCAGCATAGTCTTTCCGGTTCCAGGCTCACCCTTTATCAGCATCGGTTTCTTTAACGCTATGGCCACATTTACTGAATTCATCAACTCCTTCGAAGCTATGTAGTTACTGCTTCCACGAAACACTTCGAAATCCGGCTTATTGCTCATATGCTTCCACCCTTCTAAAACTGCTAAAGTAAATTATTAACTTTTTATCCCGCTGGACCCGACAATGAAAATTATTCCCGGTTTAGGGAATGAGTCTTTAAATAGTATTCCATAAACTGCCGCACTTCGGCAGCAGGCTTATAAACCCCCAAATGCCCCTCACAGAGAATGTCAGCCTTTAAATTCAGCAGCATTTCCAGCGAATTTTTCCATTCCCTGAGATTGGAACCCCATGAAGCGTCAAACGGACCGTGGATATCCTGGCCAAAAAGAATCCTGGTTCCGGCTACATCTACATACGGGCTGATCCCGCCGGGAGTATGACCGGGGGTATGAGGGCAATGCAGGGTTAAATCCCCCACCGTTATGGCTTCTGTTTTCTCCTTTAATACTAAATCAACCGGTACCGGCAAATACTCTACTCTATAGTACCATGACGCAGTTAATTTCGAAATGCCCTTTGCAACAGCGTCTGAATCGAGTTCATGACATATTACTTTTGCCCCCGTATTCTGAAAGAAATGTAAACCTCCGATATGATCAATGTGTCCGTGAGTGACGATAACATATTTCAATAAAGCATCGTTCAAACCCAATTTCTTTATATTATTTAAAATAGTATTGCCGGAATAACCAAGCCCCGCATCAATCAAGGCCAATTCGTTCCCCCCGTCGACAAGGTAGATGCAGCAATCCCTCTCGTCCGTTATATCAGGGCCGCCGACACAGTAAACACGCTCGAAAATTTTACCTGGTTTTTGCATTTGAACACCATCCTCTAAAAAGTTAATTTTCGTTGCCAATATCGGGTTGTTTAAGTTTTGTAGTGTTATTATAACACAAAAAATGTCGATAAAGCAGGGTTTTTCTAAAAGAAGACGTATTCTTAACCATAATCAATTATATCTTAAGCGATCATGGACTTATTTTAAAAAAGGGGGTAATAAAAATTTTAACTGATATAATTAAGGAAAAAGCTTATCAACTGGGCATAGATATGATTGGAGTAGTTTCCGCGGAAGATATCGACCGGTATGCCGGTATTCCGGTCACCTGGGAAAACAGAAAGTTAAAGAAGACCACTGATTACCTGAAAAATGCTCGATCAGTAATCATTCTGGGATTCGGCTTGTGGGACGATATCTGTGATCTTGCGACCAGGAAGAATAACCGGTGGCTCTACCCGGGGGAAATGTTGTTAAGCGTGTGCCAGAGAGATCTTGCTTTAGCTTTGCATAAAGAAGGCCTCCGGGTTTATACCGGTTATCCCTTTATCTCGCATAAATATTTGGCTATTTTGGGCGGTATAGGTTCCATGGGAAAAAACTCGATGATAATTACCAGGCAATTCGGACCGCAAGTAAGATTCCGCTGCCTGATAACGGATACAATATTAGAGTACGATCAGCCAGTTACTGAAAATTTATGTGGAGATTGCAATAAATGCCTTGCCGCGTGCCCGACCGGTGCTCTGTCTGAATATAAGGTTGACCAGCAAAAGTGCCTCGTGGGTCAACATATAGCTGGTAAGCATCCGGAGCCGGAAAGACTGGCCGGGTATGAACCCCAAATAACCCCCCGTAGCCACATCATGTGCCGGGAATGTCAGAAGGCATGCCCGTATTCTAAATTCCAGCCTGATTAAAATACGGCCCGGCAAAGAATTGCCCTGCCGGCACGGAGACATACTTAAACAGAAAGGCGCCAGGTGATTTATAAAATGAAACCAGAACTAGGCACCAGACCAAACCCAATCATCATAGAAGTAAAAGAGCTATCCAAAGTTTTTCCAGGCGGTATTACCGCCGTAAATAAAGTTTCATTTTCTGTTTACGAAGGCGAAATTTTCGGTTTTCTGGGACCCAACGGGGCCGGAAAATCCACCACCATTGCTGTCTTGACCACGCTCCTGAAACCCACCGGGGGGCAGGCATTTATTGCCGGCTTTGATACGGAAAAACAGGCCGACCGGGTACGGTCAGTCTTGGGCTATGTTTCCCAGGACCTGGCAGTGGATGACAGCCTTACCGGTAGGGAAAATCTCATCCTGCAGGCCGGCTTCTACCACATACCGCGCAATGAAATCCAGTACCGGTGCGACGAGGTGCTGAAGTTGGTCGGACTGGAAGAACACGCCGGCAGGCTGGTGGAGACATACTCGGGCGGTATGCGCAAAAGACTGGACATAGCGGCGGGACTGATCCACCGGCCGAAGATACTGTTTCTGGATGAACCGACGCTGGGCCTTGACATTCAGACCCGGCAGCAAGTCTGGACCTATATCACCGGTCTCCGGGAAAAATATAACATGACCATATTTCTTACCACGCATTATATGGAAGAAGCAGATTCCCTTTGTAACCGCATCGCGATCATTGACCAGGGGGAAATAAAAACCATTGACCGCCCCTCCAAACTGAAGCGGGAAGTGGGAGAAGAACTGGTCAAAATACGGTTTGCCGGAGGTGAAAAAAATACCGCCGAAGAAATCGAAGCGGCCCTGCACGCGATCCGGGGACTCCCCACCGTAAAATCAATCAGACCGGAACATGATTCCCAGGTGATCGTGTCTTCCGACGGTGAAGCATTGGTACCGCTTATTTTTGAGGCCCTGCAACCACTGCAGGTAAAAATTAATTCCGTGATCGTTAAAAAACCGACCCTGGACGATGTCTACCTGGCCTTTACCGGGCGTAATCTGAGGAACGAAACTGCGGATAAAAATCAAGCCTTGCAATCCATGATCCGGATGAGGAGAATTCGTTCTTAAAAACCCTTAAAAAACAGAGGTGTCGTTATGTATTTCCTGAGCGATGTCTATTACGTCTGCTGGCGGGAAATGAAACGTTTCCTGTCCCAAAAAACCAGAATTTTGATGACCGTATTTCAACCGTTGATCTGGCTCGTACTCATGGGTAATATGATGAACGGTTTAACCAGCAATTCCATGGCCGCCGAAATGCTGGGCATAGATAATTACCTCTCTTTTATGACGCCCGGCATCATGATCATGACTACCCTTTTCAGCGGCGTTTTTGGCGGCATATCCATTATCTGGGACCGCAGGACCGGGTTTCTGAATAAAATGCTGGCCGCACCCATTTCCCGGGCGGCAATTCCACTGGGAAAAATGATTGCCATCGCCATTCAATCGGTTTTTCAAATTGCCGTGATTGCCGTAATTGCTGCCTTGTTTGGCGTAAAATTTGTGACCGGCATGACGGGAATTTTATTCATGCTGGTAGTAATTATCCTTTTCAGCTTCGGCATGGCCGGGATTTCGCTGTCCCTGGCCACGGTGATTAAATCCCATGAAACCTTGATGGCCGTAGTCAATTTTCTTACCCTGCCGCTGATGTTTACCAGCGCCACTATCTTTCCCAAGTTAGCCATGCCCTCCTGGCTAAAAGTTATCGCCACCTGGAATCCTCTGACCTATGCCGTGGAACCCGTCAGAACTTTGACCATGAAAGGGTGGGTCTGGCCCCAAATCATACCGGGGTTGGCCTTGATGCTGATATTCGCAGCCGTGATGATTGCCGTATCAACCCGGCAATTCAGTAAATCGATCTCTTAAAAAGTGTCCTTATACTTTTTAACACATAGCAGTGTATCTAGACAGAGAACCAGAGTCTATCTAAAAAAACCGCTGTTCGTCCCCATATCTTTCGCCTTCACTAGATGATTGCAAAAGAAACAGGGACCTCCCAGCGGTAATTTAAGTTTACGTTATTTAATTTCTACGTGCTAAAGTACTTATTTTTAAAGCTGTAAGCTTTACTTTATCACATGGCTGCCTTATACATATTGATAATTTCTTCCAGATTCGCTGTGCGCGGGTTGGTAAAACTGCAGGCGTCTTTCATAGCGTATTTGGCCATCGTTTCCAGGTCTTCTTCTTTTACGCCTAGCCCTTTGAGTCCAACCGGTATCCTTACATCTGCCGAAAGCTTTCTAATAGCGGCAATGGCCTTATCGGCAGCTTCGCGGTCGGAAAGACCTTCTACGTTTTCTCCCATTGCAACCGCAATATCTACAAACCGTTTCAAGTTGGCGGGCATATTAAACTCTTCGACAACCGGCAGCAGGATCGCGTTGCATACACCATGCGGCAGGTTGTAAAAGCCGCCCAGCTGGTGAGCCATAGCGTGGACGTAACCTAAACTGGCGTTGTTAAAGGCCATACCAGCCAGGTATTCGGCATAGGCCATTTTATCCCGCACTTCCAGGTTTTGACCGTTTGCCACGGCGCCGCACAGGTTTTCAGAAATTAACTTAATCGCCATGAGGGCGCAGGCATCGGTAACGGGAGTAGCAATGGTAGAAACATAAGCCTCTACGGCATGGGTCAGGGCATCCATGCCGGTGGCGGCAGTCAATGCTGGCGGCATCCCGATCATTAAAACCGGGTCGTTGATGGCTATATTGGGTGTTACACGCCAGTCAACGATAGCCATCTTCACGTGATTGCTTGTGTTTGTAATTATGCAAAAGCGCGTCATTTCACTGGCAGTTCCGGCAGTAGTGTTAATTGCGATGAATGGAGGCATGGCTTTGTTAGATTTGTCTATCCCCTCATAATCTCGAATGCGACCGCCGTTGGTAGCTACTATGCCTATACCCTTGGCGCAGTCATGCGAGCTACCGCCGCCGAGAGAAATAATCATGTCGCACTTGTTATCTTTGAAGACCTTTAAGCCGTCATGGACATTTACATCTGTAGGGTTCGGTTCCGCTCCGTCAAAAACAAATGCCTTTACGCCGGTTTCCTCCACATAAGCCTTGATCTGATCCGCCACACCCAGCGCAGCCAAGCCTTTATCGGTAACTATAAGCGCTCTAGTGCCGCCTAAAACCTTTACTTGCTCGCCGAGTTGTTTTACAGCACCAACTCCCATCAATGTGACCGTAGGAATATAAAAACCGTACACTTGTTCTCCTAACGCCATTTACAAACACCTCACATTTTTTAATTGAGCTTTAAATGCGTCTTGGTAAAAATTTTTCCTTCTGTCAACTTTAACTCCAGGTAAACTTTCGCACATAAAAAATCAGTAACTTCAACCTCCTTCTTTATCTAAAATTTCCTGTGCAGGAATCTTAAAGATCAGACACATAACATGAGACTAAACTTGCCTATTAGAAAGAGCAACTCTTATGCCAGAACATCATAAAAAGAGGCAAAAATAAAAATATACTGACAAGAAAGAATTTTAATCTTGATTTTACCGGGCTTTAACCTTTCTTAGCTTTCTTAGCTTTCTTAGCGCGCCTTCCTCTGTCTGCGGTTTACCTTTACAATTTACTGTACAATCCATAGAAATTCTCCTAAAAAACTGAAGTAAAATAAAACAACCTGTCGCAAATTCGGACAGGTTGTTTTATCATCTACACTCATGAAATACCGTAATCCTTCACTTTGCGGTACAACGTACTGCGGGCGATACCTAAAGCCCGGGCAGCTGAAGAATAGTTGTTGCCGTAATACTCCAGAGCTTTGGATATGAACTGGCATTCCATTTCCCGGAGGCTCAGCAACTGCTCATCTGCCAGGTTGCGCTTTTTCATTGCCCGTCTTAGTTGCTGCAGCAAGGCATGAGCCACGCGATTGGCCGTCAACAATTGTTCATCAGGCAGCCGCTCCCAAGGAAACTCCTCCGATAAGTAGGCTTGCAGCTGACTGACAGGATCATCACTCCTTGTTATCCGGAAAGCTGCCAGCTGCCCGCCAGCACCCTCCTGCGCATGGAGACTTATGCTCATTTCTCTAAACCTTATTTTGTCCGGCAGATGCTGAGGCATGAGCTCCTGGTCATTGCACAATGCCGCCGACTGTTCAATAGTGTTGGCCAGTTCGCGAATATTGCCGGGCCAGTTATACTCCTGTAAAAGACGAAGGCACTCAGCGGAAATCCGTAAATTGTCGCGCTTCGACGCTGCTAAATACTTCTGTACAAAGTACCCGGCCAACAGAGGAATGTCCTCGCGTCTCTTCCGCAAAGGCGGCAACACCAGTCTCACCACGTCAAGGCGATAAAACAGATCCTCTCGAAAAGCTTTTTCTTTTATCGCTTGCTCTAAGTCCACGTTTGTGGCCGCAATTATACGTACGTTAGTCTTTATGGGTTTTTCTCCGCCCATGCGCATAAATTCACCGGTTTCCAATACCCGCAGCATTTTGACCTGAACAGCTAGACTGGCCACGCCAACCTCATCCATAAAGAGAGTGCCGCCGTCAGCCAGCTCAAATATACCCCGCCGCGTGTTCACGGCGCCTGTAAAGGCTCCTTTCTCATGCCCGAAAAGCTCACTTTCCAAAAGGTTATCCGGAAAAGCCCCACAGTTCACTGCCAAAAACTTTTTGCACGACCTGTTGCTGGCAGCATGTATAAACCGCGCCAGCACCTCCTTACCCGTACCTGTTTCGCCGTTAATAAGCACGTTAATATCCTTAGGAGCTATTTTATGAGCGACAGAAATAAGGCGGCGCATCTGCTGTGTTACACCAACTACCAAGCCTACCTGCCTGGTCAGTTCTCCAAGCCTGTCCGCTGCTGCACTGTCCGCCTGCCCCATACTGATATTAATGGCATCCTCGATCAGTTTTTCCAGTTCATCTATATCCTCAAAAGGTTTTTCCAAAAAGTCATATGCGCCCAGCTGCATAGCTTTGACTGCCGTACGGATAGTGCCGTAATCAGTCATGATGACAACCTCACAACTCGACTGCAAGGCTTTAACCTCCCGCAACAACTCTAGGCCGCACGCATCCGGTAGTTTCAAATCCAACAGCGCCAGTTTGAATTCTTGTTCGCGCAGCATTTGACGGGCCTGTTCGCCGCTGTGATCCAGCACCACCTGCATGTTCTTGCGCTTTAGCAGGCGTTTTAAAAAAACCCCCACCTGAATATCATCATCGACAACCAAAACTTTATGTCTTTCGCTCAACTGGCTTCACCTCACTGCCTCACAATAATCACGATAATCACGATAA
>DFAQ01000044.1:0-47660 GCA_002365865.1 Pelotomaculum sp. UBA3102 | reverse complement strand
ATAATCACGATAATCACGATAAAACACTTTCTATGAAATTTATTTTTTTCTTTTCACCCCATACAGCATTAAACTTGCAAAAATAAAACCACAGCACCCTTTAGTCTTCAGTAAGAAACGCGTGGGCCTCCGTGGCTTATTTCATGTCTTATCCTAAAATTAATTAAAACCTTCTACACACTTGCCATTGAATTTATTTTCAATGGCCCTGCATCCATCGCAACCTTTTTCATGGTTATTTTAATATAACTTATACAAAAATTCAACTATTATTATCACGGCAAAATATTCTGGCCATTCCCTCGCGTTTTCCTTGGTAAACATTTATTTTTTTAAAAAATTTAACATCTTATGTCAATAGTTGCAGGAAAATGGTACCATTTAGTTGAATTATGACTAAATAGTGTTAATCGTCTGTAATTTCAAAATTATTACCACTATTGTTTCTTTTATTGTTTCTTTTTCTAAATGCCGCGAAGGAGGGTGGGGAACTATATCCTCGCAATTTAAAGACAAGTTGCAATACTTTATTTAAGGAGGGATTCTTCTGAAAAGCCTTCGGATAAAACTTACAATTATCATCGCTGTTGCAACGATCCTGGTCCTAAGCACGGCCAGCTTCGTCAGCTACAAAAGGACGGCCGGCACCCTGGAAGAACAGTTATTCAACGCCGCAGCGGTCAGCGCGGCAGATAACGCTGAAAAGGTCGACAACTGGCTGCAGGGCCTCATTAACGAAATCAACACCCTGGCCTTGCACCCCGGTGTGCAGAGCGCGGAACCGGAACGCTACCTGCCGGTTTTAAAGCGGGTGCTGCAAAACCACGATGATTACGAGCTTCTCTATGCAGCGGACGAGGAAGGCACCGGCTACGGAACCAATGATACCGTGTTTGATGTCACCGACCGGGATTACTTCCAGGAAGCGATGGGAGAGGGCCGGACCGCCATTTCCGACGTCTTGATCAGCAAGGCCACCGGCAACCTGATCATAGTGATCGCGGCGCCTATATACCGGGACGGCGCTTCTGCCCCAACCGGCGTCGTGGGCATCTGCGTGGCGCTGAGCTACCTGCAGGACCTGGTCAGGGACATGCAGTTGAACGGGTACGGCTACGGCTATATATTTGATTCCAACCAGGTTACCGTCGCCCACCCCGATGACCAATGGCTCGGGAATAAAGATATCCTCAACTCAGGTGACGAACGCTTTGCCGGTATCATACAAAAAATGAGCGCCGGGGAAAAAGGCTACGGCACTTATAACTTCCAGGGCGTCGAAAAAATAATGGCTTTTGCCCCGTTAACCGCTGCCAACTGGTCGGTCGGACAGTCCTTTGAAGTTAAAAACGTCCTGGCACCCCTGAACGCGATCCGCAACGCCAGCCTCCTGGTAGCCTTCATCGGCATCCTGGTCATGATCGTCATCGCTCTGCTTATAGCCGGTTATATATCCAGGCCCGTGGTAAACCTGAGCCGGGCCGCCGAAGCAATGGCCGGCGGCGATTTAACCCAAAAAATGGACACCGGCGGGAGAAATGACGAAATAGGCATTCTGGCCGGCGCCTTCCAAAAAATGATCGATAATTTAAAGGAAATGCTGGCCGGGATCCAGAGAAGCGCGAATAACCTGGCCGCACAAAGCCAGGAAATGGCCTCTTCCAGTGAAGAAGTAAGCGCTACCGTGGAAGAGATGGCCAGCACCACCAACGAAATAGCCGCCACTTCAGCCCAAAAAGCTGATGACGCCGACGCCGCGGCCCGGGATTCGGAACAAATGCGTAAGGTGGCCGAAGAAGGCCAGCAGGCAGCGCATAACGCGGTAGACAAAATTAACCTGATTGCCGTGAGTACCGAAAACGTTTCCCGCTCGATCCAACAGCTCGGCAAGCAGTCCCACCAGATCGGTGAAATCATTAATACCATTACGGGGATCGCGGACCAGACCAACCTGCTGGCTTTGAACGCGGCCATTGAGGCGGCCCGCGCGGGTGAACACGGGCGTGGTTTTGCCGTGGTGGCTGAAGAAGTCCGCCAGTTGGCCGAGCAGTCTGCTGCCGCAACTAAAGAAATTACGGACCTGATCAAAGAGATCCAGGGAGGAGTAACTGAAGCCACCAAAGCAATGCAAGACAGTACCCAAGAAGTGCATGACGGGGTAGAGGTTGTCAACAACGTCGGCACGGCCCTGGAACATATCATTAACGCGGTGGAAAAGAACACGGCGGTAGTCCTGGAAGTGGCTAACGGGATTAAACAGGCCAACGAGGGAACGCAGCAGCTTACCGCTTCCAGCGAGCAAATAGCGTCGGCTATTCAGCAGGTATCCGGTGCCGCCCAGAACCTGGCGGAAATCGCTAATGAGCTCCAGACTTCGGCTGCCAGGTTCAAGATTGAAAATACGGCAATGATCGAAAATAAACCTGGATTTGGACCGGGATAAGCACCAGGAATCTTAGCCCTTCCCTGGCAATGATAGTATAAAACCGGGTTTTTTTAACCCGGTTTTTTTGTTTCATCTGGATCTTGTTTTACCGGTGGGTTTTTCCGGATATAAAACGGTGTAAGTATACTCTTCCGCAGAGGAGCACTGATCATGCCAAAATATTTCGGTCAGGGTCAATTCACCGCAGGAACCGCACTCCGACAGCACATAGGCAATTCCCCACGGCATGGAAACTTCCCTGGCCAGGTAACCGCAAGGACTTTTCACCGTTTCACCGTCCCGTTCGCAATAACCGGTTAGAACCCTGCCCAAACCCCGGTAACCGCAATGTCCGCAAGTTAAATATTTTGAATAATCCTGTAACATGATTTACCCTCCGCCGGCTCATCTAATCCCATCACTATTTTAATAAAAAAATTACCTGAATTAAAACTCAAAACCGGAAATGTTTTTAAAATAAAAGGAAAAAACCAGGTGCACCGGGAAATATTATTTATATTTGTAAAAAAATATCCCTCAGGAGGAATAAGATGAGGTTTTTACACACCTCCGACTGGCACCTGGGAAGAATTTTTCATGGTATCCACCTCACTACCGACCAGGCCTACGTCCTGGAACAATTCATCAAACTGGTAGGCGACACCAAGCCCGACGCCGTTTTAATCGCCGGAGACGTTTACGACCGCTCCGTGCCCCCCACCGAGGCAGTACAACTCCTGGACGATACACTGTCCCGTATTCTTATTGACCACCGGGTTCCGGTAATTTTAATTGCCGGCAACCACGACAGCCCCGAGCGGCTGGGATTCGGCGCCGGACTGCTGTCCCGCCAGGGACTCCACCTGGCCGGCCTGCCGGGTAAAAACCTGGCTCCCATCGTCCTTTACGACGACTGCGGTCCGGTTTATTTTTGCCCCCTCCCCTACGCTGACCCCCCGGTAGTGCGGCACAGGCTGCCCGCACCGGAGGCAACCGGGCACGACCGCGCCATGCGTTACCTGGTACACCACCTGGCACGGCAGGTTCCGCACGGGACCCGTGCCGTGGCCTTGGCCCACGCTTTTGTTGCCGGCGGCGAAGAGTGTGAATCGGAGCGCTACCTTACCGTCGGCGGGAGCGGTACCGTCAATGTTTCCTGTTTCCAACCCTTTCACTATACGGCCCTGGGTCACCTGCACAAGCCCCAGCAAACCGGAGCCCCACATGTACGCTATGCCGGTTCCCTTCTGAAATATTCTTTTTCTGAGGCTCCTCACCATAAATCCGTTACCCTGGTGGAAATGGACCACACCGGCAGGACCGGGGTGGAAACGGTGCCGCTCACACCGCAACGTGACGTGCGCTGCCTGGAGGGATACCTGGATGAAATACTGGCCGGCCCGCAAAACGGGGAAAACAGGCATGATTACCTCATGGTAACCCTGAAGGATACGGGGGCCGTTTACGATGCCATCGGCCGGCTGCGCGAAGTCTATCCCAACGTTTTGCACATCAACCGGCCGCACCTGGCCGCCGGCGGGGAATTACCGGGCCTGTCCGGCGAACACCGCCGCCTGAGCGAGACGGATTTATTCGCCTCGTTCTTCGAGCAGGTAACCGGCACCGCCCTCTCTGCAGAACAGGCCCGCACTTTTGCTGTAACAGTAGAAGAACTTTACCGCAAGGAACGGGAGGTATCCGCATGAAACCCCTGAAGCTTACTATGAGCGCCTTCGGGCCTTTTGCCGGAAAGCAGGTTCTGGACTTCACGGAACTGGGCGGGCGTTCATTTTTCCTCATCCACGGGCCGACTGGCTCAGGTAAAACCACCATTCTCGATGCCATGTGCTTTGCCCTTTACGGCGACACCAGCGGCGCGGAACGGGAAGGCAGGCAGATGCGCAGCGACCATGCCGGTCCGGAGGTACCCACGGAAATAATTTTTGATTTTAGCGTGGGCACTGAAGTTTACCGCATCAAGCGGAATCCGGAACAGGAACGGCTTAAAAAACTGGGGACCGGAACCACCTCCATGCCTGCCGGCGCTACCCTGTGGAAACATACCGGCGCTGCGGGCGCTGCAGACGAAGGAACCGTCCTGGCAAGCGGCTGGAGAAAAGTCAACGAAGCCGTAGAAAAGCTGCTGGGCTTTAAAAGCAGCCAGTTCCGACAGGTGGTGCTGCTTCCGCAGGGGCAGTTCCGCAAGCTCCTGACGGCGGATTCCAGGGAACGCCAGGCCATACTGGAAACCCTCTTTCAGACGGAATTATACCGCCGGATTGAAGAATTTCTGAAAGAATCAGCAAACTTGCTTAAAAAAGAAATTGAGCGGCTGGCAGAACAGAAGAAGTGGGTGCTGCAGGAAGCCGGGGTAAACAGCCCGGACGAACTGGCGGAACGGCATGCTGCCCGCAGAAAACAGCTGCACGATATCACAAAAGAAGCTGCCGCTGCCCGAAAGCAGGTTAAAACTGCCCGGGAGCAGCTGGCCGCCGGGGAGCAGGCCCGGGAAAAACTGCGGGAAAAAAAGGACGCGGAAGAAAACCTGGCCCGATTGGCAGCAAAAACGCCTGAAATAGAAGCCCTGCGCTCTTCACTGGCCGCGGCGCGCCGGGCAGCCGCTCTACAGGATGCGGAAAGCTCCTGGCAAAAAATGCAGGTTGCATTAACCAATGCCTCCGGCTACCTGGAAGCAAAGAAAAAAGCCCGGGAAGCGGCGGTCAGAGTAAAAGACCGGGCGGAAAAACAGCTGGCGGCGGAAAAAAAGAAAGAGGCGGAACGGGAAGCGGCTGCCGGGGAAGTTACGTTGTTGGCCGCCCTGACCGGTAAAGTCCACGGCCTGGATGAATCCCGCCGGTCAGCTGCCTCAGCCCGCAAACAAGCTGAAACGGCTGAAGCGGCCCTTAACCGGGCCCGGCAGTTACTGGCCGGCACCCGGGAGTCCCTGGAAAAAACCACCCGGAAACGTGACGCGGCAGCAGCAGAGGCCGCCCGGACGGAAGCACTGGAAACCGCCTGCCGGGAAGCGGAAAAAATCAGGGCGCAAAGGCAGGCCCTTGAAACGGCACGCGCCGAACAGGACCAAATGCTTACCGGCCGGAAAAAATGCGCGCGCCGGCTCCAACAGGCCGAAAATAATTACGTCCAGGCCAGGGAAGCGCTTTCCCGCCTGCAAGAAGCGTGGTACAGGGGCCAGGCGGCGACCCTGGCCCGCACCCTGGCGGAAGGACTGCCGTGCCCGGTATGCGGTTCCACAACACATCCGGCCCCGGCCGGAAGCAGAGAAAAAATTCCCTCGCAGCCGGAGCTGAAAAAAAGCCAGCAAGCCCTATTAAACCTTGAAAGTGCTCGGGATAAAGCCCGGGAGGAACTGGGCCGGGCCGACGCCGACCTGGCGGCCATAAACAGCAAGGTCAGCGGACTGGAGCAGGAACTGGGGGAAAAGGCCCAAACGCCACTGGCGGAACTTGAAACTGCCGTACTGCAGGCCCGGAAGCAAATGACCGCCGCCCGCCGGGCTGGCGAGAAGGCCTCTGCCCTCACTGCGGAGCTGAAAACCCTGAAAACAAAAGAACAAACCGCTGACCAACAGGTTGCCGGGGGCATAAAAAAACTGCAGGATGCAACTGCGGCCGCGGAAGCAGCGCTGGCGGTAGTTCAGGAACGGGAATCTGCACTCGAGCCGGAATTACGCGACCCGTCAGCACTGCAGAAAGCCTTGTTCCGGGCCCGGCAAAAACGCGACCGGCTGCAAACCGCTTACGAACAGGCCAGGAAAACTGCAGCAGAGGCTAATCAGGAACTGGCCGGGGCCCTCAGTGCCGAAAAAGCAGCCCGGGAAACGCTTGAAACTGCCGGCAAGCAGGCGGCCGAAGGGGAAGCCTCCTTCCGGCGGCGCCTGGAAGACGCGGGTTTTAAAGATTTCCAGGCGTACGAAGCAGCAAAAAGGTCGCCGGAGGAAATAAAGCAACTGGAGCAGATCAGCACCAAGTTCGGAGAAGACTTGAGTGCCGCCGGAGACCGGCTGAAACGCGCCGCCATGGCGGCATCAGGGCTGGTGGAACCCGACCTGGAAAATCTCGGCCGGGCCTTGAAAGACGCGGAAAACGCCCGGGACCGCTCGCTCGAGCGGGAAACCCTCCTCAAGTCACAGGTGGAGCAAGAAGACGGGTGGTTGCGCACACTCGGCACCCTGCACGGCACCCTGCAGGAAAAAGAACACCGGTACGCAGTGCTGGGAAGCCTCTCTGAAGTGACCGCCGGGAAAAACAAATACGGCCTGACTTTCCAGCGCTTTGTGCTGGGGGCGCTGCTGGACGACGTAACCGCAGCCGCCACTGAACGGCTGAAGCTGATGAGCCGCGGCCGCTACCACCTGCAGCGCACCCTTGAACGCTCCCGCGCCAACGCCGCAGGCGGGCTGGAATTAGAGGTTTTTGATAATTACACCGGAGCGGCCCGGAGCGTAAAAACTCTTTCCGGGGGTGAAACTTTTCTGGCCTCCCTCTCCCTGGCACTCGGCCTGGCAGACGTGGTCCAGTCCTACTCCGGGGGAATTCACCTGGAAACCGTTTTCGTGGACGAGGGGTTCGGCTCCCTCGATCCCGAATCCCTGGACTTTGCCCTGAGAGCACTGATCGACCTGCAAAAGAACGGCCGCCTGGTGGGTATTATCTCTCACGTCCCGGAACTGAAGGAACAAATCGACGCCAGGCTGGAAGTGCAACCCACCGAAAGGGGCAGCACGGCCGGTTTTGTGCTGCCCTAAACTTAAAATAAAGAACTTTTCAAGAAGATCTCTTCTTGTACCTGAACTTGATATAAACGATCAGGAACAGCGCGTAAAGCGGTGCGCCCAGTATAAACTTTAACTGTTCATCAATCGGCAGGGCAAAAATCACGGCACCCAGCCCGATTACGACCCAGACCGGCCAGCCAAGTTTCGCACTTTCCCGGTTGGTTTTTTTCAAAAATACCACCTTCTTCTATTACTCAAAATTACCCATACTAGAAACTTTCGCCGGATTTACCCCATATCCTGCCGGGCCGGTGGTTCTGAATAACCGTTTGTAAGAACCTCCCGCTAATTTTCATCATAGACCCAATCTCCCGGGCCAGGGGCGATATATTTTTATATTCAATATTATTTTACTGCAATTTTTTGTTTACTACAATTTTTAGGATATATGTTATAATTCTTGTAGCTTAAAAGGGAGGGTATAACTTGGCTCGCAAAAGGAAGAAAAAAAAGTTAAATCCGGTCCGCCTGATTTTTCTCCTTATATGTCTTCTCGCCCTCATTGCCGCAGGAGTGGGGGCGGGGCTGGTGTTCGCCAGCGTCAGGGATATTCCGGCACTTTCCCCGGCAGCACTGGAATCAGAAGCATCCACGATGATTTACGACCGGGACGGAAATCTGGTCACTAAAATAGGGGTCAAAAACAGCGTTCCCGTTGACTTGAAAAACGTCCCCGAACACGTCAAAGAAGCCTTTCTGGCCATAGAAGACCCCGGTTTTTTTGAGCACCACGGCTTCAGCCTGCGCGGGATCGCGCGCGCGGCCTGGAACGACTTCACTTCAGGCTCCATCAGGGAGGGCGGCAGCACAATAACCCAGCAGTTAGTGAAAATTTCATTTTTAACTCCGAAAAAAACTATTGAAAGAAAAATCCAGGAATTAATCCTTGCCGTCCAGGTCGAAAGGCATTATGCCAAAGAAGAAATCCTGGAAATGTACCTCAACAACATTTACTTCGGGGAAGGAGCTACCGGCATCCAGGCGGCGTCCCAGATTTATTTCGGCAAAGATGTCGGCGCATTGGAAATTGACGAAGCCGCATTATTGGCCGGATTGCCGCAGGCGCCCAGCGCCTACTCCCCCTTCAGGGCGCCCCAAAAAGCAGTATCCAGGCGCAACCTGGTTCTGGACCGGATGGCCGAATATAATTTTATCAGTAAGCAACAAGCGGAAGAGGCCCGGACAAAAGAATTGCAGCTGGACACCAAAGAGCCGGGGGAAAAACAATATCCTTATCCGTATTTTCTGGATTTCGTAACGGAAAAGTTAATTGCTCAATATGGTGAAGCCGAAGTTTTCAAAGGCGGGCTCAAAGTATATACTTCCCTGGATCAAAAAGTTCAGCGCATAGCTGAAGCAGCCATGTCTAAAAACTCCAATTTTCCGCCTTCCGGGGAAGACGCAAACGGCTTATTACAGCCCCAGGGCGCGGTTGTGGTATTGGACCCCCATACCGGGCAGATCAAGGCACTGGTCGGGGGACGCGAGCACACTCAAAAACGGCAGTGGAACCGGGCCGTCCAGACCACCCGCCAACCCGGTTCATCATTCAAACCAATCGCCGCTTACGGACCGGCAATTGAGTATAAGGGACTGGTACCGGCTTCGGTTATTGACGACATTCCCGTAGAATACGGTTCTTACGAGCCGCATAACTACGACGGCAAGTACCGCGGCCTGATTACTTTACGTACGGCGCTGACCAACTCGGTCAATGTCGTCGCGGTCAGATTGCTGATGGATACCGTGGGGATCAATAATGCAATCAGGTTTGCTTCCGGCCTGGGCATAGAACTGGATCCCTCCGCACACGGAGCCAGCATGGCTCTCGGCGGTCTGCACCACGGAGTGTCCCCCCTCCAGATGGCCGCGGCATACGGGGCCTTTGCGAATCAGGGGACATATATTGCACCGGCGGCTATTCTTAAAGTTGAAAAATCGGACGGCATCATTCTCGACTACCCGGTTCCCCAGCAGCGCCAGGCTATGAAGCCCACCACCGCTTACCTGGTCACGGACATGCTTAAATCCGTGGTGGAAAGGGGAACCGGCACCGGGGCGCAAATCGGCCGGCCTGCAGCCGGAAAAACCGGTACTACTGACGACGGCAAAGATATCTGGTTTGTCGGCTACACGCCGGAACTCGTCACGGCCGTATGGATTGGATACGACCAACCCAAAGCAATGCCCTATGCTTTTGGCGGTACCTATCCCGCCAAAATCTGGCGGGAAATTATGAGCAATGCCCTGAGCGATACACCGGTAAGGACATTTTCACGGCCATCCGGCCTGGTAAAGGCCACCGTGGACAACAAATCCGGGCTCCTGCCCGGCCCCAATACCCCAGAAAATTGCCTGGTAACGGACTGGTTCACCGAAGGAACCGTACCACAAAAAAAAGATGACGTGCACGTCTTCGTTGAAGTTTGCGCGGCCAGCGGCTTGCTGCCCAACGAATACTGCCCCGACAGGATCATTAAAACCATGATCAAGCTACCGTATACCGTTCCTTCTTTTGTCGAGGACTACGGGCTGCGTGTCCCCACTGAAATCTGCTCCCTGCACGAAAAACCGGAGCGGCAAAGCCTGTTTGGACCGGGAGAACCACTCAATCCGACATTGCCGTCACTACCGGGGTCAATAACAGATGAACCGGACGAAGCAGACGAACCGGACAACCGGGACAACCAAAGGCACGGCCGCGAAAAAAATCCTACCTCCGGCACCGCTGACGCTAATGACAGCTCTGCCTCGGCAGAGCAAAACGACAACGAACCGTAAGCACCTGCTCAAACCCATGCAACCCATGCATGAACCAATTCGCCCTTCAGGCGAGACTCAATAAACCTTGTTTCGACTGTAAAAACTTCCCAAAAGGTACCAGGTACCTTTTGGGAAGTTTTGGTAAGAGAGCGAGGCATAGCCCCCCTCTCCAGTAAGCAAAAATTATCTATGTATTTAACACTTTGAAAAACCGCAGTTGCGGCATACCAGGCAGCCTTCAGCCCTGGCCAGCTTTTCCCCGCACACCTCACATCTGAGAGTATCCTCTGCTTCGTTTACTACTGCCGGACTGCCGTTATATTTGCGGTCCAGGTTGGCTTTAACTTCCGCTATTTTCTTGGCTATCGCCGAAGCGCACGACTTTCCGGGAGACAAAAATTTTCCTTTCCCCTTTGCCGCCATATATGAAGGACAGGCATGCGTACTCATTAACTGCTCCACTATTTCGTCTACGGGCAGTCCGCCCCTTATCGCCAGGCTGATTAATCTCGATGCGGCCTCGGTATATACCAGGCAACCGCCGTCCGAACCGGTAGTGATAAAGGTTTCCAAAATCTCTCCGTTATCAGGCCGGTAATTGATAGTTAAATAAATCTTCCCGCAGCCGGTGTTAAGCCGGTGGGTCATACCGTGAGCGCTTACCGGCCGCGGCAGGATTTCACCGCGGCGCAAATTACCGGACGGCTCTTCTGCTTTAGTCTTACCAACGGTTACAGTGCCTTTTTTGCTCCCGTCGCGAAAAACGGTGATCCCCTTGAGGTTCAAGTCATAAGCCATACGGTAACACTTGTCGATGTCCTCGACGGCAGCCGTTTCAGGCAAATTGACGGTTTTACTCACGGCATTGTCCACGTACTTCTGCACTTCCGCCTGCATCAGTATATGGTCTTCCGGACTGATATCCTGGGCGCTCCTGAAAACCCGGGCGATATCTGCCGGCAATGCTTCAACGCCCTGGCAGGTACCCCGCCCGGCAACTTCGGATAATACCGCGGCGGGCACATTACGCTTTTTGCAGGCCTCCAAGAACAGCGGCGAAAACACTTCAAAGTCACCGGCAACGTTGGTGGATTTGGTGTAGACCACCGCAAAAATCGGCTCAACCCCGTACCCCTCGCAACCGGCCATCGTAGTCACAGACCCGGTCGGCGCTATGGTTATACAAGCGGCATTACGGCGTTTATCTCCGGGGGAGAAGATACTGTTTTCCCACTCGGGAAAACAGCCCTTTTCCTCGGCCAGTTCCCTGGAAGCATTATGTGCCGCCTCTTGTATCCGGCGGGTTATATCACCGGTGTATTTTCTGCCCTCTTCCGTGTCATACGGGAGCCCGGCCTTAATTAAGGCGTCTGCCAGACCGGTAAACCCAAGACCGATTTTACGGGTAGCCCTGGTGGCTTCGGCTATGAGGGGAAGCGGGTACTCCGCAACGTCAATCAGGTTATCCAGAAAGCGGACGGCGGTCGCAACCGTCTCTTCAAGCGCCGTCAGGTCGTAGGCACCGTTGCCTGAAGTAAGACCGGCCAGGTTGACACTGCCCAACAGGCAGGATTCACCCGGGCTCAACGGCTGTTCACCGCAGGGATTGCAGGCATTGATAAACCGGCCCGGCACGGGGTTATGCTGCTGAAAGCGGTCAACAAAAACCACTCCCGGATCCCCGCAGGCGTGCGCCGCTTTAATGAGCATATACCATAACTCGCGGGCGGCTATTTCTTGAAACACTTTGCCGTCAAACACCAGCAGCCAGGGATCATCATTTTCAAGGGCCTTCATGAAGGCGTCCGTTACTCCGACCGAAAGGTTGAAATTAGTAATGCCGCCATTCAGCTTCGAGTTAATAAAGTCAATAACTTCCGGGTGGTCGATGTTCAAAATCCCCATCGACGCACCCCTTCTCACACCTCCCTGCATGACCATATTCGAAGAAGCGTCATACAGCTTAACGAGCTCTACTACACCGGAAGCCTTGCCTTTGGTGGAGCGTACCAGGGAACCTTTCGGCCGGATACCGGAAAAGTTATATCCGACTCCTCCGCCCGATTTAAACACCATGGCAGTCTCCTTCAAAGTCTGGTACATTGATTCCAGGCTGTCCCGAACCTCCAGCACAAAACAGGCTCCCGGCTGCCAGGGGCGGTCCGGTTTCCCGATATTGGCCCATATGGGAGTTGACGGAACAAACAAAAGTTTACCGATAATAGAAACAAATCTATCTTCCCAAGCCTTTTGGTGTTCTTTTTCAGCACCGGCGGCTGCCCGGGCAAGGCGGTAAACCGCCTGCTCGAAATTTTCCACTATATTTCCGTCATAGTCTCTCTGGGCGTACCGGGCATCGAATACCTTCCGGCCGTCTTCCGGTATCCTCATTTTAACCCCCCTCTGTCTGCTATGGAATATTTAGTATTAATGTTACTTTTATACATTCATAGTAACTTTAAATTCGGTTCACAATAATAGTTGAATAAATAAACATTATTCTCTAAGGAGGTGCACCAATTGTATCATCACGGCTGGTCGGATGAAAAAGGAGGCGTCTTTGTAAAATCACTATCTCCCGACGGCAGCGACATTACCATTACTTATAACGGGCTGCTGGATAAATGCGGAGCAAGCCAGGTCTTCCTCCATGGCGGCTTTGGAGCCCCCACGCACTGGAAGTCGGTCGAAGACTTTCGCATGCAACGGACACCGGAAGGTTGGAAAAAAACCCTTAACATGGAAGACAACCAGTTAACTTTTTGTTTCCGCGATACGGCTGACAACTGGGACAACAACTACGGATACAACTGGACCTATAAATTATTCTAAAATTTCTAAAGCCGGGCCTGTCCCGGTTTTTTTTTTTAACCAAGAAGGTAAAAAAGAATAATAAAAAATTTCAGAGAAACAATAACATTATACAACAAAAATTTGAAGAAAGGGGAGCAGATAATGCAATTAAACCAACAAGAACTGCAAAACCTGAGACACCTTATTTATTCCCATGAAACCGCCTACCAAAAATTGCAGTCATTTTCACAGCAGGCAACCGACCCGCAAATAAAACAAATGTTTGAAAAATCAGCTCAGGACGCCATGAACAACAAACAAAAATTAATGTCATTTTTAGGTTAAAGGAGGCAGGAACATGCGCGAAAAAGATATGGTCAACGACGTATTATCCACGGTTAACAGCAGCCTGACCGGCTATGCCAACGTCATCGCTCAAACATTCAACCAGCAACTAAGACAAACTATTACGCAAATAAGAAACCAGGATGAAATGTTCCAGTATGATCTGTATAAATTAGCCGAGCAAAAAGGTTTTTACCATGCTGCCCAGCCGGCGGACCAAAATGATCTGCAACAGGTAAAGTCTTATTTCGCCGGCAGGTAAAATTATGCAATTTTTCAGGCCGTTCCTTAACAGGCATGGCCTTTTAATTTTGATTATCCACCCGGTTATGACAGTTCAACCACCGTCACACCAAGGCCTCCCTCGCCCGGTTCACCCAGGCGGAAGGACTTGACCCGCCGGTGCCCCTTCAATTGTTTGTGCACCGCCGAACGAAGCGAACCGGTTCCCTTGCCGTGGATCAGGCGAATCCGGTTAAGACCGGCCAAACAGGCGTCGTCAAGGTATTTTTCCACCTCGAGCAGGGCTTCTTCGGCATACCGGCCTCTTAAATCAAGTTCGGTTGATATTTCCCTAGCCTTGTCCAGCATCACCCCGGCCGTTTTATCCTGTCCGCCGTCCGGTGCGGTAGATTTTTCCACCCGGCGCAAATCTTCAAGCGGCACGCTGACCTTCATTATACCTACCTGTACCTGCACCTCACCGCCGGGACCGGCACAGTCCACGACATAGCCCCGCCGGTTGAATTCCGGCAGAAAGACTTCTTCGCCGGGAAGCACTGCACCGGGTATTTTGCCGGCGGGCACCGCCTTGCCGGGGCGAACCCGGTTCACTTTCCGGTCCAGCTTTTTCAGCCTTTCCCTGGCTTCCTGGATGGCGCTTTCCCTGGCGCGGGCGGCGTCACCGGCCAGTTTCTCCCGCAGTTCCTTGACCACTGCCTCTGCTTCCTGCCTGGCCGACCGGACCAGGTTCCCGGCTTCCTCCCCCGCCCTGGCCAGGACGGATTCCTGCCGCCGGGCCAGGTCCGCCTCCATGTTTTCGTACTTTTCTTTAAGCAGCCGGGCTTCTTCTCTCAGTATTGCCGCCCGGTTCCGCTCTTCTTCCGCCACTTGCTGCGCCCTTTCCAGGTTACGCATCAATTCCGCTGCCTGGACCTGCTCTACCGTAAGAAATTCCTTGGCCCGTGCCACTATAGCCGCAGGCAACCCCAGTTTCGCTGCAATTTCAAAAGCGTTACTGCGGCCCGGCTTGCCGATTAAAAGACGATACGTAGGCCTCAAGGTGACCACGTCAAACTCCACACTGGCATTTTCCACCCGCTCCCGGGAGTAGGCAAAATTTTTCAACTCGCTGTGATGAGTGGTAGCCACAGTTTTTGCCCCTGACGCGTGCAGCTTCTCCAGAATCGCCTGGGCCAGGGCGGCACCCTCGGTAGGATCGGTCCCGGCTCCCAGCTCGTCCAGCAGTACCAGGCTTTCCCGTCCGGCCAGGCGGATTATGTCCACGATATTGGTCAGGTGCGAGGAAAAGGTACTCAAGCTCTGTTCAATACTCTGCTCATCACCTATATCGGCGAAAACCTGCTTGAAAATACCCATACCGGAACCCTCCCCGACAGGCAGGTGCAACCCCGACTGGGCCATCAGGACCAGCAACCCGGCGGTTTTCAAAGTAACCGTTTTCCCCCCGGTATTCGGGCCGGTAATCACCAGAGTGTCGAAACCGGTACCCAGCGTGATGTTTACCGGCACCACCGCCCCCTTCAACAGGGGGTGACGGCCCTGCCGGAAATCCATAAAAGGCCCCTTGCCTTGCAGTACGGGCGCCCAGGCGTCCAGTTCCCGGCTGTACCTGGCTTTGGCCAGGATAAAATCAATTTCTCCCAGGGTATCCAGCGAAACACTGATTACTTCAATGTTCCGGGTTACTGCTTCTGAAAGCCGGAGCAATATGCGCCGGATCTCCTCCTTTTCCGTCAACTCCAGGCGCTTCAATTCATTATTTTTTTCCATCACTGCCGCCGGCTCAACAAAGAGGGTGGCACCGCTGGCCGACTGGTCGTGAACCATACCCCGCACCTGGGCCCGGTACTCGATTTTTACCGGAACCACGTACCGGCCTTCCCTGACCGTTACTATGGGATCCTGCAGGTATTTCTGATAATCCGGGGAACGGGTAATGTACTCCAGTTGTTCTCTTATCCTGGCCTGGACATTAAGCATCCTGCGCCGTATCCGTGCCAACTCCGGAGATGCGGCATCCGCCACTGCGCCGCCGGGAAGAACGGCTTTTTTTATTTCCTGCTCCACTTCCGGCAGGGAGGCCAGGGTAAAAGCCCGTTTGCCGAGTAAAGGATAGCGTTCCTCCCGGTCAATAAAAAACTTTTTAATCAACCTGCCTGCAGTAAGGGTATCCGCCACTGCCAGCAGTTCCTCCGGTTCAAGCACGGCCCCGCGTCCGGCCCGCCGGAGCTGGCCCCTGATATCCTGCCAGCCGCCAAACTCGGCTGTGGGATCCAGCCGCAAAAGATCGCGCCCCTCGCTGGTTTCAGCCTGCCACCGCAAAACGACATCCGGGTTGTCCACCGGCTCCAGGGCCAGGGCCCGTTCCCGTCCCAGCGCAGAACCGGCAAAAGAAGCCAGTTGTTCCAGTACTTTATTATATTCCAGCCTTTTAAGCGTTTTTTCGTTCATGCTTCTTACCTTCCGGTATTAAATCAAATTTACTATAATACTCCCCGGTAGTAGTGTCCCCTGGTAAACCCGGCGGGGCTGTACCCGGCCAGGGACTTCTTCAGTCCCGCCAGTTCATCCCCGGCAAGGGCTTCCGGCAATGAGGCCATTACCCGGCGGTAAGCCCGCACCACATCCCGCACGTAACCCGCCCCTTCCCGCCTGGCCTCAATGCGCAGGGCGGCCGGGCCGGCCCCCACCAGGTCTCCGGTATGCTCCAGCATACACAGGTCACGGGAGTTAAAGATATGCATGCGACAGGCCCGGTCCATCTCCAGCGGAAAAACTACTCCCTTGCGGTCCCTGAGACCATAATGCCGGTCCCGGCAAGGCCCGCGGCAGTCACCGTGCGGCCTGCCGTCGCCCAGCAGGGCCCCCGGAATACAATGTTCCGATACCATCAGGGGCATTGCCCCGTGGATAATTACTTCAGCCGGCACGGGCAGGAGCGGAACCAGTTTTCTGATCTGATGCAAAGTCAATTCCGGGGACAGGGTGACCCGGCTTACCCCGGCTTTTTTTAGAAAAAGGGCGGTCCGGTGATTAAACACGTTCAGCGAAAAATCCGCGTAAACCGGCTTGCCGGTAATTTCCCCGGCTTTTTTGATCAAACCGAGGTTCCCGGCCAGCACTCCGTCCACAGGCAGGGAAGCGGTTTTTTCCAACAAACGGCAGTAGTTGTCCAGTTCCCCGTCCTGCTGGATCCGGGGCGAGGACAGAATGAAACGTACACCGGCCCGGGCGCAGGTTTCAGCCGCAGTATAAATGTCTTTCAGGGTCACGGGCTCCCCGGAGCGGTAGGATTCACCCCCGAAGTAAACCTCACTGCACCCGGCCCGGACAGCCGCCTCCAGGGATGCCGGGCCGGTTACCGCAACCGCCAGCCCCGGTCCGGCGGAAAACCGCGTACCGGTTTTTTCCGGACTGCTTTCGGCAAAAACCCGGTCCAGTCTCCGTCTAAAGACATCCAACGGCACCGGAGGTGGTTTCAATGCAGCCGCCCGGCGCATGGATAATCTTTCCAGGGCCGTACGCCTGGCCTCGTTTATCTCACTTACCGGCACCATTATTTCCCCAGCCAGGTCACACTCCAAATCAGCCAGCAAATAAGGGGTGTTCCCCAGCCGGTTCAGCTGCTTTTCCAGGTAATCCCGGGTAAGAGGAGTTCTTAAAGCGGCCCGGGCCGGCACAGCCGTTTCGGCCGCGCCGGTAAACCCGTCCGGATCCTGGACTGTGAGCCGCAGCGGTTCACCCGGCCTTGCGGACACCTTGAAAACGACCGGTATTTTTTTCTGTTCCCTCGGTGAGGTAAAACTGGCCCTGGCCCGCTCCACCAGGTCGGCGTCGTATACCTTAAACACCCTGTCACCAGGCGAAACCCGCCCGGGTATTTCCACCCGCACCACGGAGCCGGCCGGCGCCCGTTCTACCACACTGCCGCCCCACAGTATCCGGCGTACTTCCCCGGCTGCCCGGCCGCCCTCGGTGACCCACGCTTCAATTTCATCTCCCATCCGCAAAGGTTCTTCCAATAATATCCCCGCCAGGCGGCTCTTCCGGTCAAAACTTTTTACCCGGCCCAAGCGTACTCCACGGTGGTTCGGGCGCTTGTAACTCATCAGGTCCCGGCCCGGCCGGCCGTAAAAATAGCCGGTCGTAAAGTCCCGGTTAAAAATCTGGGCCAGGTCGCGGGCTTCCTCCGGCCGGACAAAAAATTCTTCTCCCGCCGCGGCCCGGTCCAGGAGTTCCCGGTACACCCGTACCACTGTAGCTACATACTCCGGCCGCTTCATCCGCCCCTCGATTTTAAACGAAACAATCCCGGCAGCGATCAAATCCGGCAGGTGTTCGCTCAAATTCAGGTCTTTGGGAGAAAGCAGGTACTTCCCGGTCTTTTCCGGGTCGACCAGGGAGCGGCCGCGCCGGTCTACAAGCTCATAATTGAGACGACACGGCTGGGCGCAGCGCCCCCGGTTGCCGCTCCGGCCGCCGATCAAGCTGGACATCAGGCACTGACCGGAATAACACACGCACAGGGCACCGTGGACAAAAACCTCAACTTTTATCCCGCCGCGCCGCACCATTGCTTTTAACGCAGCCAGAGAAAGCTCCCGCGCCGCAATTACTCTTTCTATACCGGCTTCCTTTAAAACAAGCGCTGAAGGCAGATTGTGCACGGTCATCTGGGTACTGGCGTGCAAAGGCAGCTCCGGAACCACCTGCCTTGCCAGCCCGGCCAGGCCCAAATCCTGCACAATAGCAGCGTCGGCCCCGCTTTGCTGAAGAAAAAGCAAAAAACCGGCGGCCTCATCCAATTCTAGTTCATCCAGAAGCGTATTAACCGTAACGTATACTTTTACTCCCCGGACATGGGCAAATTCCACCGCCCGGGCCAGTTCTTCCCTGGTAAAGTTTCCGGCCGACTGCCTGGCGTTGAACAGCCTGCCCCCCAGGTAAACCGCATCGGCGCCGTTTTCAACCGCCGCCACCAGGGATTCCCAATTACCGGCCGGAGCCAGAAGTTCCGGTTTTCCGGGCATCAACAGTTACTCCCTCCGCTCGTGCCTCAACAAGCCGGCGCACGGGAGGACTTCAACCCCCCGCCGTACCAGTTCGTCAAGGAAAAGGTTCATACCCAGAGAGTCGCTGGCCATATGGCCGGCAACCACCACATTGACGTGATTTTTTTCAGCCTCCTTGCGGTGCTTCTCCCCAATGTGCATTACCACCAGGGTCCCTACCCCGGCCACGGCCAACTTAGCGTAAGCATCTTCGGAACCGCCAGTGCCGCCGGTCATATCCACCATGATTTTGCCGGCCCGCCTTTCCTTACCGCCCACGATGATTTCCGGCCCCGCGTTATACTTTTCGGCCTCGGCGTACTCAGGAATTTCTTTTAAAAGCTTTACTACGTCCCCCAGGACTTCCGGCCGTTTTTCATCAAACAGTTTCTGGAGCAAGGTATTGACGTGGTTGTCCGCCGGGGTATGCACGCACATCAGGGGAAGATCCAGAATTCGGGCCGCATCCACCGCGCGGTTGTGGTTTAAAGGCATCAACCCCCGCTTTACCTCGCTGATCCGGGAAGTCATGATTCCCTCGGCAACGTTTATGGGCACCCCGAACCCGGCCAACACGTCTTCCTGCAGCTTCATAACCCGGTAGAGCGCCGCAATAGCCTTTCCCTCGGGGTGGTGGGCCAAAACCAGATCAACGGGCGTACCCCGATCGCGAAGCCGGTCAGCCAGGAGTAATTCGCCAGTTTCCATATCGATACCGGCCAGAATTTTGGTGACTTCCCGGTCCGGATCACCGTAAAGAATTCTGGTGTCGCTGTAAGGATTGAACAACCGGTCCGGGTCAAAAGCTTTTTTTTCGTCCTCCTTCAATTCTTCAAACTGCTGCTTTTGTTTTTCCAGGATTTTCTGCACCGCTTCTTTGGACCGCGGGTCTTTTTCTATGCCCTTTTCAATCGCCAGTTGGTAGATTTCTTTTATTTTCAAAATTTTTTCCTCCTTGTCCCGGTGAAACGTAATAGGGTTATTTTACTTCGCCGATACGAAGCGGCTTCCTTTCAGGTAGAAACGCAGCGGCAATTCCGCTCCCTGTTTGATTCCAATCCTGGCGGCAGTGACTGTTTCCTCCCGCACTACCGGCCCCCGGCAGATATACAGCGGCCCGGCAGTAAGATCGGCACCGTTATGACTGCGGGTAATTCCCAAGGCCTGTACCAGCCTGGCAGGACCGCCGCAGAGTTCAGGCAACTTTTCGCGCCCGCGCCTGGCCCGCATTAAGTCAAGCCCCGCCAGCGGCTCCAGTGCCCGGATCAATACCGCTTCGCCCACTCCTTCCGGTGCGGAAACCGCGTTAAAGCAATAATACTTGCCGTAGATAAAATAAACGTAGGCATGACCGGGTGGTCCGAACATAACCCGGTTGCGCGGCGTCATCCCGCGGGAAGCGTGGCAGGCCGGGTCCCCCTGGACATAAGCCTCCGTCTCCACAATCCGGCCGGCGGCAAATCCCCGCGAAGCATCATGCACCAGAACTTGCCCTAAAAGTTCCCGGGCAACGGTAACGGTATCCCTTTCGTAAAAAGAACGGGGCAGGATCACCGCCGCGCCGGTTACTGCTGCTTTACTAATAAGCTATTCTCCTTTCCACGCCATGGGAACCAAACTTCCTGTTTCCCAGGCACCGGCATGTTTGACGTTACTTCTTCCCTAAGAAACGAAGCAACTCTCCGGCGGACATGGTATTAACCACATCGCCCGGTGAAAGCCAGGCCCTGCGGGCAACGGACACTCCGTAAATCAAATCATCCATGCCTTTCAAGCTGTGGGCATCGGTGCTGACAGAGAACTTGATTCCCTTTTCTTTGGCCCGGCGGGCGTTAAGCTCATTCAAGTCCAGGCGGTCCGGGGAAGAGTTTATCTCTAATATAGTACCACAGCTCGCAGCAGCATCCAACACTCTCTCCACATCCAGGGCGTATCCTTTCCTGTGGTTAATCAAGCGCCCGGTCAGGTGACCGATGATGTGTACATTTTTATTTTCTATTGCCGACAAGATCCTGGCGGTCATGGTCTCCCGGTCTTGTTTAAACGCACTGTGCACCGACGCGATCACCAGGTCGGTTTCCTTTAAAATCTCGTCGGGGCAATCCAAATCTCCCTTCGGCAGAATGTCGACCTCAATACCGGTTAAAATATAAAAATCCTCAAGGCCCTCATTTAAAGACCGGATTTTCCGGTGTTGTTCTCTGAGCCTGTCCAGAGAAAGCCCCCCGGCAATTTTCAAGGACCGGGAGTGGTCCGTCACTGCCACGTACCGGTAACCTTTTTCCCTGGCCCTGGCAACGACCTGCTCCATTGAATTGAGACCGTCGCTCCAGCCGGTATGCAGGTGCAAGTCACCCTTGATATCCTTTAACTCTACCAAACCGGGAATTCTGCCCTCTAGAGCCGCATCCACCTCGCCCCGGTCCTCCCGTAGTTCGGGGGGAATGAACTGCATGCCCAGGGCCGCGTAGATATTTCTTTCCTCCCCGAATGAGCCGGGCACCGCAGGATCAAAGGTTATTCCCCGCTCAGACATTAAATGACAGATCCGGTTGTAATGAGCACGGCTGCCGGTGTTCCGGAACCAGGCCGCGACAAAAGATTTTTCCGGCACTACTTCCACATGCACCGCCACGCCCCATTTAGTATCAAATACGACCCGGTCCGAGCACTCCTTTATAGTTTCTTTAACCGCGGGATGACCCGCAGCCGCTTCCATGACCGGACCCGGGTCCGCCGCGGCAACAACCAGTTCTATGCCCGTTACGGTTTCCTGCCGGCGGCGCAGGCCGCCTCCGGCCTCGACCCGCACGACCCCGGGAAGCAACTTTAAATAACCGCTGAATTCTTCAGCCAGTTCCCTGGCCGTACCCAGCAGGATACTCGCACCACTGTCTTGCCGCATTTTAATATTCCTGATGATGTCGTTTTCAGTCTTGGCGCCCATACCCGGCAAATGCCGGACCTGACCGTTACGTGCGGCACCGGCCAGTTCTTCCAGGCTCGTTATGCCCAGCTCCTTATGAATCATACCGGCCCTCTTCGGGCCGATCCCCGGCAGGGACATGATTTCTAAAAGCCCCGGCGGAATTTCCCGCAGCAGGTCCTCATGTTTCTTTAAACTCCCGGTAAGTAAAATTTCATTAATCTTGGCAGCAATGTTCCTGCCAATACCGGGTATCTTTGTCAAAGCACCTTCTTGCCGGACCGTCTCCACCGGCCGGTCCAGACCAGCCAGAATTCTGGCTGCATTTCTGTAGGCCCGGATTTTAAAAATTGCTTCGCCTTTAAACTCAAGCAAATCGGCCAGTTCGTAAAATATCCGGGCCACTTCAATATTGCGCACGCGTAACAACTCCCGTCTTTCCTTATATATTTTCCCGAAAGAAAAAAGCGTAACCCGCAGCGATCGAAAAAGACCGATCAATGACCGGCCCAAAGTAAATGCTTTTCTCTTCAGTTATCCGAGCCATATTAATTGTACCGCCGGGTTTTTCTCAACCAACTGCCTTATTTCTTTGTCGCCGGTAATAACGGGGGCGTTATTTTCGATACCCAGGGCTACGGTGAAGCAGTCCGCGTATGAAAGACCACCTTTAGATTTTATAACTGCTGCTTTTCTGGTTTGGTGCCAATCAGCGGAAATAATATCAATATTAGATGAATGTATGATTTCATCTGCAACTATTTCTGCCTGTTCAATACTGTATTCCCTGGCTATGATGTAGAATACTTCTCCAAGATTAACCGCATTCATCAAAAAGTGATTATGCTCTTGCGCTAACAATTCAGCGACAATATTTGAACCATGCTCTTCCTCAATTAAAGCCAATACGGCATATGCATCCAGGATGAACAAATTATTTTTCTTTTTCAAAGTCTTTTTGATGCTCATACTCCAGTTCTCGCACTAAACTTTTGGGACCTTTCAATTTGCCTTTGAGGTTGAGCAAAGTCTTTTTAGGCAGGGGTTCAAGAATTAACTTCCCATTATTGTATTTAATTACTAATTTGTCTCCCCGGTTTAAATTATATTTTTTCCGAAGTTTTGCCGGTATTACAATTTGACCTTTTTGCGAAATCGTAGTTATATCCATATATTTCACACTCCCATGTCTTACTGTATTATAAGTAAGACATGGTGTCAAGTGAGATGTTTGTAGAAAATCGGACTTATGCCTTCCTTGCAAAAAACCCCATAAAAAATTTCACGGGGTTTTTTGGTCATTTTTGGTATTTTTGTTTTTCTTTTTTTCCGGTTCTTCGAGCATCTTTACCAGGCTGTCATGCTCTTCCCGGAGTTTTTTCAATTCTTCCGCGATATTTAAGGCTGCCAGAATGGCAATATGAGTCCGGTTTAATCTTGGATTGCGGGCAGCAAGTTGTTCCATCTTGTCATTGACAAAACGGGCCAGCATCATGATTTCTTCCGGTGCCACGTCCCCTTTTAAGGTGTAATACTGACCGAAAATTTCCACTTCCAACCGGGATTCTTGTCCGGACATAGAATTCCCCCAGGCCTGTTATTTCACTTACTTGTAATTTATTTCGCCAATCAATTTTTCGTCACGTTTTACCTTTTTCCTCCCTTATTCAGGCAAAATTTTTCACAATTTCACCCTTAACCCCTTAACTCGGCACCAAAACGCGCAGCAAGGGCCCTGGCAATGACTTCGGTTCTCTCCCCCGCTTCCGCATCGGTAAGGGTGCGGTCAAGTGCCTGGAATTTCAAGGAAAATGCCATGCTCTGGTTGCCCTCGGGAACCGGCTCGCCGCGGTACAGGTCGAACAAGGAAACCGATTGGAGCAGTTCCCCACCGGCGCTGCGTATGGTATCCATGATCTCTGCCGCCGGGGTATCCTGACCGACAATAATGGCAATATCCCTTTCAATACCGGGAAACTTGGGCAGCGCACCGTACTGCAGCGGCCGGCCGGAAACAGCCAGCAACCCGGCCAAATCCAGCTCAAAAGCCGTAACTTTTTCAGGGATATCAAATTTTTCCAGCACATCGGGGTGAAGCTCGCCCAGCACGCCGAGCTTCTCATTCCCGGTTTCCAGGGAGGCGGTCCGCCCCGGGTGAAAGCTTGGATTGGCTGTCTCGGGCCGGTAAGCAACCGGTGCCGTCCCAAGCTCCCGGAAAAGGTTTTCCAGCACACCCTTCAGATAATAGTAGTCCATCTCTCTTGACGGTGTGTTCCAGCTTCCGGCCGTCCGTCCCATGGAAGCAGCCGACAGCACCAGGCGTTCCTCCGGAAGGGAGTCACCTCTCCGGGGATAAAACACTTTGCCGGTTTCAAAGACCGCACCGTTCTGCACCCGCCGGCTGTAGTTCTTGGCCAGCACTTCCAAGAGGCCCGGCAGCATCATGGTACGCATTACCGAGTTTTCCTCGCTCAGAGGATTTTGAATTTTAACCGTATCGCGCAGGGGACTGTTTTCGGGCAGATTCATCCGGTCGAAGACCCTGGGGTGGACGAAGCTGTAAGTAACTACTTCATACAACCCCGATCCGGCCAGCAATTCCTGAATCCGGTCTAAAAAAGCTTGTTTCCCGGTTTTAATTCCGGCGGTAGAGAGACCGTAGGGAAGGGTTACCGGTACCCGGTTGTAACCGTACATCCTGGCTATTTCTTCAATCAGATCGATTTCCCGGCTTACGTCAACCCGGTAGGTGGGTACGGTGACCAGCATTTCATTGCCCGTGTCCTCCACTTTAAACCGGAGGTTGGTGAGGATATTGAAGGTTTCCTCCCGGGGCACCTCCACCCCCAGAATATGCGTGGCCCGCTCCGACCGCAGGGAAAGCGTTTTTTCAGGAACCAAACCCGGGTAATTGTCTACCATCCCGGCCACTGCCTCCCCGGCTTCCATCCCGGTGATCAATTGCACCGCCCTGGCCGACGCCCCGGCACATCCGTCTATATCAATACCTTTTTCGAAACGCAGGGAGGCTTCCGAACGTAACCCGAGGGCCTTGGAGGTCCTGCGGATGCTGGTGGGATCGAAATATGCCGCCTCCAGCAAAACCGCGGTCGTTTTTTTGCTTACCTCCGTAGCCAACCCGCCCATCACCCCGGCAATTGCCACCGGCCCGGACGGGTCGGTTATGGCCAGCATATCAGGAGTAAGCTCCCTTTCCACACCGTCCAGGGAAGTAATCTTTTCTCCTTCCCGGCCCCGGCGGACAATAATACGACCTTCCCGCACCAGGTTATAATCAAAAGCGTGCATAGGCTGGCCCAGTTCCAGCATGACATAGTTTGTAACGTCCACGATGTTGCTGATGGGCCTGATTCCTGCATCCCGCAGCCGCTGTTGCATCCACAGGGGTGAACGGCCGACCCGCACGTTTTTTACCAGGCGCCCCACAAAACGCCGGCACAGATCCCGGGCTTCAATCTCAACCTTTACCTTGCCGGAAATATTTTCCTCCAGCTCCGGGAAAACCGCCTGGGGCTGCCGGAAGGGAAGTCCCAGTAAGGCAGCCGCCTCCCTGGCCACACCTATGACAGACAGGCAGTCACCCCGGTTGGGCGTGAGATCAAGCTCCAGGATCGCATCGTCCAACCCCAGCACTTTTTTAGCGTCCCTGCCCGGAGGCGTACCCGGAGGCAAAAGCATAATACCGTGGGCTTCTTCGGGCGACATGGTCGCGGGATCGATACCCAACTCCCGGCCGGAACACATCATACCCCTGGATTCCATACCTCTCAGGCTGGCCCGTTTGATTACCAGCCCACCGGCCAGCCTGGCGCCTTCCACGGCCACCGGAACGACATCTCCTGCCCTGACGTTGGTAGCGGCAGTAATTATCTGCAGTTTTTCCGCCCCGGTGTTTACAGTCGCCACCACCAGCTTATCGGCATTGGGGTGGGCACTGATGGTTTCAATACGCCCGGTGACCACCTTCTCTATGCCCTTGCCGGTTTCTTCTATTCTCTCAACGGCAATGCCGGCCAGGGTCAGGCGGTCGGCGAGTTCCCGGGGAGATATATCTAAATCAACAAATTCCTTCAGCCAGTTATAAGATACCCGCATGTTGTTTTCGGCCTCCTTTAACTCTTATCTGAACTGCTGTAAAAACCGCAGGTCGTTTTCAAACAAAAGACGCATGTCGTCAATGCCGTATTTCAACATCGCAATACGCTCCACGCCCATGCCGAAAGCAAATCCGGTAACCTCTTCCGAATCATAGCCTGAAACTTCCAGCACTCTTGGATGCACCATGCCCGCCCCGAGAATTTCCAGCCAACCGGTGTGGGAACAGACCCGGCAGCCCTTGCCGCGGCACATAACGCAGGAAATGTCCACTTCCACGCTTGGTTCGGTAAACGGGAAGTAACTGGGCCTGAACCGGGTCCTGGTATCCGGGCTGAACATTTCCCGGGCAAACAGATCCAGGGTTCCCTTTAAATCGCTGAAAGTGATGCGCCGGTCAATCGCCAGTCCCTCCACCTGGTGAAACATGGGGGAATGGGTGGCATCGTCGTCACGCCGGTAGACTTTACCCGGAACAATAATTTTTACCGGTAGTTCCGGAGCGGTTTTTTCCATAAAGCGCACCTGAACCGGCGAGGTATGGGTGCGCAGCAAATTTCCTCCGCTGACAAAAAATGTGTCCTGCATATCGCGGGCGGGATGATCCTGGGGCAGGTTCAGCGCTTCAAAGTTGTAATAGTCTGTCTCCACTTCCGGGCCCTCGGCTATTACATAGCCAAGGCCTAAAAATATGTCCTGGATATTTTCCCTCACCCGGGTCAAAGGGTGCTTCCCGCCCCACTGCACCGGGGTTCCCGGAAGCGTTACGTCTATGACTTCACGGCGCAGTCTTTGTTCCTGCACGGCTACTTTCAGTTCGTCAGTCCTGGCGGCAAGCCTTTCCTCAATGGCGGAGCGTATCTCGTTGGCCGCCTGTCCTATACGGGGCCTCTCTTCAGCACTCAATTTCCCCATACCCCGCAGTACTTGCGTCAGTGCTCCCTTCTTGCCCAGGTACTTAATTCTGGTTTCATTCAAATCTTCCAGGCTCCCGGCTGCATCCAGAGCCTGAAGCGCTTCATGGCACAGTTCTTGCAACTTTTCCCTCATTAAATCTACCTCCTGTGTTACAACCTTCCCGAAATAGAAAAAAATAAAACAAAAAACCGTCCCTCTACAGGGACGGACTGTATTTATCTTCCGCGGTACCACCCTCTAGTCCAACCTTTTGAGTATAGCCCTCGCCAGGTACGGAGCTTAATTATAAATAAAAAAATTGATACTTTCTTCCCATATAACGGTAGAAGCACCGGCGACACCTACTGGCAGTGCGTTCAGCTGCAGTTCCGGGGTGAATTTCAAGCAACCTGATTCCGGGAGGACTTCCAGTCAACGATCCTCCTTCCCTGAAGAACGCCGGTTATTTACTTTTCCCCTTCATCACTTTTAATGATATTAATATACCGTTTAAACATAATATATACTTATAATCTAGTGAACCGCTAGTCTCCTGTAAAGTATGTATGCCCTAACTGAGCCAGTTGCTTCGAACAGCCTCCAAAAAAATTCGGCGGTTAAGAGCATTCAACCACAACCTTTCCTCAATTTTTTGGGGACCTTCGATTTTGATTATACCACAAGCAAAAATTGATGACAAGGAAGTTTACTGAAAAATAGAACCCAAACACCCTTACCTGCATTTCACAAACAGGAAATTCAGGGCCTAATCATACTACGCTGGCGCACAACCTCATACATAAGTACGGCCGCGGAATTTGCCGCATTCAGAGATTCCGCCCGGCCGGGCATCGGTATGCGCACCCGTTCGGATACTCTTTCCAGAACCGGTTTACCGGGTCCCGCCGCCTCACTTCCAACCACCAAAGCACAAGAAACCGTAAAATTACATTCATATAAAAGTTTTTCCGCCCGAGGGTCCCCGGCCACGGTTTTTATTCCGTATCCGGACAGGCAAGACATTACCTCTTCCGGATCATGGTTCGGGAACACCGGAACGTGAAATATCGACCCCATCGTCGCCCGTAAAGCTTTAGGGTTATAAATGTCGGCCGTACCCTTCAAAAGAATGACCCCACCGGCCCCGGCAGCATCCGCGGACCGCACGATGGCACCCAGATTGCCGGGGTCCTGTACACCGTCAACCAATACCAGCAAGACGGGCCGGTCCGTCTCCCAAATGCCGTCCAAACCGTAAGCACGCTTCCTGACTACTGCGACAATCCCCTGCGGTGTCTCCGTATCCGCCATTTCTTTAAAAAAACTCTCGGCAACCCTGACCGGGTGAATCCCTCCGGCGGCGGCATTTTCCAGCAGAATTTTCCCCCGCGGGCTTTCTAAAATCCGGGAACAATACAGCACGGTTTCTACCGGCCAATTGGAAGTCAAGGCTTCCTCCACAAAACGGATCCCCTCAACCAGGAATTTCCCTTCACGCTCCCTGAACCGACGGCTTCTTCCCATACGCCGCAGGTAATCTGCCCGGAAACTTGGTCTGCCTGCCACCGCGGTTTATTTCTCCTCCAGTATTTTTAACTTTTGGTCGCGACCAACTACCACCAGCACATCTCCTTCATTGATCACCTGTTGCGCACCGGGAGAAATAATAACTTCGTTGCCCCGCCTGATGGCCAACACCGTTACTCCGTACTTTTCCCTGATCGCTCCTTGAGCCAGGGTTTTTCCGGCAAACTCGTCCGGGGTCAAGAGCTCAACAATGCTGTAGTCAGGAGAAATATTAATCTGGTCGAGAATGTTTTTTGATACCAGGGCACGCGCCACTCTTACCCCCATATCCTGCTCGGGGAACACTACTTTATCAGCGCCGATCCTGCCTAGTACTTTTCCGTGCAACTCGGTAACCGCCTTTGATACTACTTTTTTCACACCCATATCTTTGAGCATTAAAGTTACCAGGATGTTGGACTGCATGTCCTGGCCGATAGCAACAATAACTACGTCAAAATTACGAATACCGAGGGCTTTTAATGCCGTTTCTTCCATAGCATCAACCTGAACGGCATGAGTGACATACTCCATTATTTCGTTAACTTTTTCTTCATTTACATCAATCGCCAGAACATCATAACCTATTTTAGAAAGGGTCATGGCCACACTTCTGCCAAAACGACCCAGGCCGATTACCGCAAACTGTCTCATCTTAATCTCCCTGCCCCGTGACAATATTAGATATATTTAATAAGCATGACATAAAACCATGCTTTCATTGTTTAAATCATATTTTTTACCATGAAGCATCTTTAGAGACTGGCCTTGGCTATCTCCACCAGGCGGCCGAAGGCCTGAGCGTCTTTCACCGCCATATCGGCGAGCATTTTCCGGTTGATTTCCACCTCGGCACGCTTGAGGCCGTTGATTAGCCGGCTGTAAGAAATGCCGTTCATCCTGGCCGCCGCATTAATCCTGGCTATCCACAACTTTCTAAAATCGCGTTTTCTGGCCCTGCGGTCGCGGTAAGCGTATAATAACGATTTCATTACCTGCTGGTTAGCTACGCGGTAAAGCTTACTTTTTGCACCACGGTATCCCTTTGCCAGCTTCAATACTTTTTTATGCCTCTTACGTGAAACCACACTGCTTTTCGCCCGTGGCATAATATCTTCCTCCCTTAATTTGCTTATGTGTTTATGATAAAAGCCTCTTCAGACGATCAGCATCGGCTTTACTTATAATAGTAGCCTTGCGCAAGGTACGTTTTCTCTTAGCGCTTTTCTTACCGAGAATATGGCTGTGGAAAGCGTGAGAAACCTTGTATTTTCCGCTCGCCGTCTTTTTAAAACGCTTGGCGGCGCCCCGGTGAGTTTTAATCTTAGGCAATATCAATCCAACTCCTTTCTAGTTCTCCTGTTTTGGCGCCAGAATCATGATCATGTTTCTACCTTCCAACTTCGGATGTCTCTCAATGATAGAAAAGTCCTGCACATGTTCCGCCAATCTTTTCAACAACTGCTGACCGAGTTTAGTGTGAACGATCTCACGTCCTCTAAACATAATGGTCGCTTTTACTTTGTCTCCGTCCTTTAAAAATCTGGTTGCATTCCTGGCCTTTACCTCAAAGTCATGGTCTTCAATATTGGGGCGCAACTTGACTTCCTTAACATTTATGATCCTTTGCTTCTTCCGGGCCTCTTTCTCCTTTTTACTCTGCTCATACTTATATTTGCCGTAATCCATAATCTTACAAACAGGCGGCTTGGCAACCGGGGCGATCTCCACCAGGTCGAGTTGCTTTTCCTCTGCAAGGCGTAATGCTTCCTTTACCGGCATAATACCGATCTGACTGCCTTCATCACTGACAACTCTTACGTCCCTGGCTCTAATCCCCTCATTGATACGGAAATCTTTCGTGATGCGGGTTCACCTCCCTGAAATAAAAAAACAAAAGCGGGTAACCCCACCCGCTTTTACTTTAAAACCTTAAAGTTTACCTGATAAAAACTTACCTTATGGACTGCAATTACAGCTTTTGCGTCATAAGGTGAGAAGCGAGCGGCTTCTACTTTTAAAAAGATATTATTTTAGACCGCAGTAATTATAGCACACCGGAAAAGGCAAGTCAATAAATCTGCCCGCAAATACGTCAGCAAACCTTTTTATTTATTTCTTCCTGCAACATTTCTTCAAACCTGTCCAGCGGCATGGGGCCGAGGTCTCCCTGTGCGCGGCGGCGGACGGCTACGGTCCCGTTTTGTACTTCTTTATCCCCGGTTACCAGCATGTAAGGTATTTTCCGGGCCTGGGCCTCGCGGATCTTGTAGCCGATTTTTTCGTTGCGGGCGTCCAACTCTACCCGGATCCCCCGGTCAAGGAGCTTGTCAACCACACTCCGGGCATACTCACCCTGACGGTCGGTAATGGGAAGAACGCGCACCTGCACCGGTGCCAGCCAGGCAGGGAACGCTCCGGCAAAGTGTTCCGTAAGGATACCGATAAACCTTTCCATACTGCCGAACACCACCCGGTGGAGCATCACCGGCCGGTGTTTTTGACCATCCTCACCCACGTAGTTCAGGTCGAATTTCTCCGGCATCAGAAAGTCCAGTTGTATGGTCCCGCACTGCCAGGTACGGCCCAGGCAGTCTTCCAGGTGAAAATCAATCTTGGGTCCGTAAAAGGCCCCGTCACCTTCGTTCACCTTGTAATCAAGCCCCCTGGCCTCCAGGGCCTCCTGCAACGCCCCGGTGGCAAGCTCCCAGATATGGCCCGCACCCATGGCCTTTTGCGGCTTGGTTGAAAGCTCCACGCGGTAGGGAAACCCGAAAACCCGGTAAAAATCGTCCACCAGGTCAATGACCCCGATGATTTCTTCTTTGATTTGCGACGGCAGCATGAAAATATGGGCGTCATCCTGGGTAAAACAGCGTACTCTCATCAACCCGTGCAGCACCCCCGAAAGTTCGTGCCGGTGCACCAACCCCAGTTCCCCCATGCGTACCGGCAGATCCCGGTAACTATGCAACCGGCTCTTGTAAATGAGGATGCTGCCGGGACAGTTCATCGGCTTCACCGCGTAGTCGATCCCGTCGATTTTAGTGAAATACATATTGTCCCGGTAATGCTCCCAATGCCCGGACTGCTCCCAGAGGGCACGGTTCAAAATAATCGGGGTGCGGATCTCCTGGTAACCCCGCTTTCTGTGCTCCTCCCGCCAGAATTTTTCCAACTCGTTGCGCAGAACCATTCCCTTGGGATGAAAGAAAACAAATCCCGGCCCCTCGTCTTGAATGCTGAAAAGATCGAGTTCCGTCCCCAGCTTGCGGTGGTCCCTGCGCTTGGCTTCTGCGATCCGGAACAGGTATTCATCCAGCATTGATTTTTTGGGGAAGGAAGTGCCGTAAATACGCTGCAGCATCCGGTTCTTTTCGTCACCACGCCAGTAAGCCCCGGCCACGTTGAGCAACTTGACCGCCTTCAGCCTGCCGGTGGAAGGCATGTGCGGCCCCGTACACAGGTCTAAAAAGTCACCCTGGCGGTAACAGGAAAGGACTTCATCTTCAGGCAACTCCTTGATTAGCTCCACCTTGTAATCCTGGCCGGATTCTTTGAACCTGGCCAGTGCCTCCGGCCTGGAAAACTCGTACCTTTCAAAAGGAAGGTCTGCCTTGACGATCTTTTCCATTTCATTTTCTATTGCGGCCAGGTCATCCAGAGTGAACGGCTCGGAGGGGTCAAAGTCGTAATAAAAACCGTCCGTTATCGCCGGGCCGATGGCCAGCTTCACACCGGGGAAAAGTCTCTGCACCGCCTGGGCCATTACGTGAGCGGTACTGTGGCGGTAAACCCGGCGGCCCTCTTCATCGGCAAAAGTCAGAATGCGGACCGACGAATCCCGGTTCAGAGTATAACTTAAATCCACTGCCCGGTCGTCAACCATAGCGGCCAGGGCTTCCCTGGTCAGGCGGGGACTGATGCTTCCGGCTACTTCCCAAAGCGAAGTCCCTGCCGGGTACTCTCTGACTGAACCATCCGGCAAACTCACCCGGACCTCGTTTATATCGGCCATAATGATCGACTCCTTTCTTAAAATCAGCTTAAGGACAAATGCGCTACGCCACGGGGACGGTTCCATCGTCTTCCCTTCGGCCCTTTGCTAAGCTTCGGGAACGCTCGAATCGTCCCCATGGCTCCGCTAACCTTTAATTTACGCTGTAGTGTTAGCAAAAAGCATCCTTATAAAACAAAAAATCGTCCCGACACATGGTCAGGGACGGGTAATGCCCGCGGTTCCACCCTGGTTAAGAAGCAGTATGCTCCCTCACTCGCGGCATTTAACGGTTGCCACCGGCACTGCCTACTACAAATTCAACAGGCGGCTTCAAGGTGGTTTTTCAAACCGCCTGCATCTTGAAGGCGCTTTCAGCCGGGACGCCTTCTCTCTTTAAGAACGGGAACGGTCCTACTTTCCTTTTCTTCGCCGTTAGAAAATATTTATCATTCACAGGTGTATTATATTTTTCCAACCTGATTTTGTCAACACCCGGCTGAATTTCAGTTTCCCCGGCACAGATTACAACCGGCGCATTCCCGCACCCGGCCCGCAAATACACCCTCTATGGTATCGATCGTAGTAGATTTACCGCAATCGTCTTTATAGTGCAAAACAATATTTTTGGGCGCGATGGTAATCAGCGCGCTGATTACCAGGTCCTCATAATTTATTTCATTATCCACCAGCTCAACTACAAACCCTTCCATGTAATCGTTCTTAATCGGCTCCATTTTTTCATCATACAGCTTGAAATTCCCAACGCCGTTGACCAGAATGTTTACCACTTCAGCCCTGGGTTCCTGGACATCGACAAAGTATTTTAAAAGTTGGATGAATTCCTGGTATTCCCGTTCCATCAAATAGTCGTCAACTGCTTTATCCGCTGCTTCCCGCAGTTCACTGAGGTATTCTTTCAGCCTGAACCTGATGAAACCGTCTATGACCACACTGTTATTATGATGCAGAAAATCCATTACCTTTTGTAAAATCTTGCTCTTCCGGTTTGACGTATAAATCGTATACAAGCGGCTTTCCTCATCACTGTGGACATGGTGCAGGGCATAATTATAAATTATTTTCCTTTCTTGCGCATCAAAGTAATAATAATTTTCCCTGATGATATCCTTTAAGAGATTCTCTTCCCAGTGATTTAAAATAAGGTCTGAAATTATGTCGGCAAGGAATTGCCTGAAGGCCGTCCAGCAGTCTTCTTCCCTGGTATAGATATAGCTGCCGTGGCCTGTAAGGCGGCAGGACAGGAACGTGAGCCTTCCGGCCGGCCTTTCCTCGAAAACCACCTTCAGCCCGTTCCCTTCAAAAAAATTTAATTTCCGGCCCAGCCTGGCCTTTAGCAAGTCAATGTGTTGGGTTGCTCCGATGGAGATAGTCTGGGCCAAGAGCCGTTCACCCTTTCGTAAATTCAAAAAATAAGTATCTTTTTCAGTATAGACAGAAACCTTTAGGCCTATGCCTTACAAATAATTTAAACCCCACCGGAAGTTTATTGTTTTTTTACAAAAAAAAGAGCCGGTAAAATCCGTGCTCTCAGTACTAATTTTATATGGCGCACTTTTCATTACTTGATTCTTAGCTTACCCAGCCGCTCCACTCTCTCGCTGATGGGCGGGTGGGTGCTGAACAGCCTGGCGACTGACCGGCCGGACAGCGGGTTTACGATAAAAAGGTGGGACGATGCCGGGTTTACCTGCATCGGGATCCGGTGGGACGCGCTTTCCAGTTTCAGGAGCGCGCCGGCTAAACCGTCCCCGCTCCCGGCGGTCCTCGCGCCGGTCTCATCCGCCATAAACTCCCGCGAACGTGAAATAGCCATTTGAATAATTGCAGCGGCAATGGGTGCGATCATCGCCAGCAGTATCGTGCCGATAAAACCGAGTCCTCCTCCTTCATCATCGTCGCCGCCCATGCCGAAAATGGCTCCCCACTGGATAATATTTGCAATCATGGTGATTGCCCCGGCAAAGGTGGCAGCGATGGTACCCACCAGGATGTCCCGGTTTTTGACGTGCGCCAGCTCGTGAGCCAACACGCCTTCCAATTCACTGCGGTTTAACAGGCGCAGCAGTCCTTTAGTGACGGCCACGGCAGAATGCGACGGGTTTCTCCCGGTGGCAAAAGCGTTGGGCTGCGGCGACGGGGTTACATAAAGGCGCGGCATGGGCAATCCCGCCCTTTGAGTCAGGTCGCGCACGATACTGTACAACTCGGGCGCATCTTCCTCGGAAACCGGCTGTGCCTTGGTCATGGAAATAGCAACCCGGTCGCTGTAATAGTAACTGAAGAAATTCATTCCGAGGGAAATCAAGAAAAACAACATGGCCCCGGACTTGCCCCCCAACGCCCCGCCGATGGCAACCAGGAGCACGGAAAGCAAACCCATCAGGAGCCAAACTTTAAAGTTGTTCACCAATAAACCTCCTTTATAAAATAAAGTTTAGACAAATCTTATGGTCTTCAATCTTAAAACCCTTCCGGAAAAATAAATCACCTCCCCCAACTACAACATGGTAAATACCAGAAAGATGAATAAGCCGTAAATAGCGGCCGGACATAACATGACGGCAACTCTAAGCTGCTTTTGCCTCCTGACAAACAGGTAGACAATGGTACTCGACAGGAGCGCCAGCAGCGCACTCAAAGCGGCGATCTGGGTCAGCAGCCAGGGAGTGAATAAAATACCCACGGCAGGTAAGATGGAGCTCTGAAATACCATGGCGCCGGTAATGTTGCCCATTGCCAGCGTGTCTTTCCCCCCTTTGACCCAGATAACGCTGTTGAACTTTTCCGGAAGCTCGGTGGCAATGGGCGTAATAATCAGCGACAGGAGCAAGGCCGGAATCATCACGGCGGTAGCCAGTAACTCCAGGGCCCCGACGAAATAATACGCGCCGAATGCTATCAGGGCCAGGCCCGCTGCTGTCTGTGCCAGTATGGTTAAAACCGGGGGACGGGGATCTTTTTTTGCCAGGAAAAGCGGTTCCAGGTCGGTTTCCGCCAGGCCTTTCCCGTCACTTAAGGTTTTCTTGACATAATAAACATAACCTGCCACCAGCACCAGGGCCACCGGTACTTTTACCGCCTGGTAAGGTAAGGGGATAAAGGCCGCCGTTATGGCAAGAGTATAGAAAAAGAGAAAATATTTTAAATCTCTCATTAAAATCGAATCTTTCACTTCAATACACTTACCACCGCCGTTGCTCCGGCAATAAAACACCTTGGAAACCCCTACCACCCCGAAAGCCAGCGTGCTCAGCATGAAAGGGGCCCCCAGGATGGCCCCGATGCCCACGTTTACGGCGGTACCGGACGGGCCGAACAGAATGGCGATTAGAGGCACCAGCGTTTCGGGCATGGCCGTCCCTATGGCCGCAAGTACACTGCCGACCGCACCTTCGGAAAGGTTACGCCTTTTACCCAGCCATTCCACCCCGTTGGTAAAAATTTTTGCTCCGGCAAGAATTACTATTAAACTCCCGGCCAACATGATGATATTAATTGCCATTTTTGAACACTCCTATTTTCCCGAAATTTAAAATTAAAAAGACCTTTCGTATTTCATTCTCTTGAAACACGAAGGTCTTGCCTTACCTGCTTAAGGTTACAGAAACCGGGTATTGCTACCGTACTGTCGGCTACTGTCCCGGGATAAATTTTTCCCGGAGGCTACTCCCCTTAGTTTAGAAATTAATAATGTTTTTCAAGAAACATTATTACAGTTATTTATTGACAAGTCAAGATATATTTTAAGCACAGGCAAAAAATCATTAATAAATTCAAAAATGAAGACCGTCCAAGCATAATAAAGCAAATATTCATAATATTTAGTATTTAAAAAATACTGCGTCATACCTGCGTTTGTCAAACCACCAAACTTTTCTCTACAATATAAAAAAATCCTTTTATGGGGTTTAAAGGAGTATCTGCACGTGTACCGGTTATGCCCAGACCAGAAAATAAAACAAAGAGAAACTTTTTACGGTAAGTACCGGGCTACGGTTTTCTTCTTCCACAACGGCGCCAAAATTGTCGGTTTTAAAAATGGCGGCCATTTTGATTTACGGGTTTTGACGGTAGGCTTTAATCCCGTGCGTGACGGTCTGGGAGAAGAAGCCCTCAGAATGTTGCGGCCGAAATTTAATAAGATAACCGTAAATGAAATATTTGAAGGTACGCTTCCCTTTTGGAAAAAAATGCAGGAACGCGGCCTGGTAACTGATTTGGGCACCGTAAAAAGAGAAAAAGATTACGGCTATATTCCCCTGGATCCCGCCTGAAGAAGGCGGGTTTTTTAATTATGATCAACAACGGCCTGCTTTATTTTATCCAAATCTGGGAATGCTTTGGTAATGCTTTGGTAATTTTTTTTAAATTCCGGAGGAAATTCCCTGTATATGGTGAATTATTATTTTAATAATAAATTATGGATTTGGGAGAGGAGATGATGCCGCCATGAAAATAGCCATGCTTTCCAGTATCGCCTGGAAAACACCGCCTGAAAAATACGGGCCCTGGGAACGAGTGGTTTCGTTACTGACCGAAGGACTTGTCGACAAGGGAATCGACGTCACCCTTTTCGCCGCGGCCGGGTCGGAAACACGCGGTAAACTCCATGCCGTGGTACCGGCACCTTACGCAGAAGACAGAAGCCTTGATCCTAAAGTTTGGGAGTGCCTGCATATTGCCGAGTTATTTGAAAATTCAAAAAATTTTGACCTTATTCACAATCAGTTTGATTTTCTCCCCCTTACTTTTTCGGGCTTGGTGGACACTCCCGTTCTCACTACTATCCACGGATTTTCTTCCCCGAAGATTCTCCCGGTTTACCAAAAATATAACCAGAGCTCCTTTTACGTCTCGATCAGCGACGCGGACCGCGCCCCCGGTCTTGACTACCTTGCCACGGTCTACCACGGAATCGACCTGGAGAATTTTACTTTCCGCTCCTCCCCCGGAGAGTACCTGCTTTTCTTCGGGCGCATGCACCACGACAAGGGGGCCAGGGAAGCCATAGAGATTGCCGCCCGGGCAGGAATAAAGCTTTTGATGGCCGGCATCATCCAGGACGAGGCGTATTACAAAGCACAGGTCGCACCTTATGTAGATCAGGTCCGGGTACAATACCTGGGTGTTGCCGGCCCTGAGTTAAGGGACGAATTGCTTGGCAACGCCCTGGCTTTGCTCCACCCCATCAATTTTAACGAACCCTTCGGCCTGTCGGTTGTTGAAGCCGGGGCCTGCGGCACGCCTGTCGTGGCCTTTAACCGGGGTTCCATGCCGGAAATCATTCAAAACGGTGTCAACGGATTTCTGGTGGCAGATATTGATTCCGCGGTGGAAGCGGTGCGTAAGATAAAAGAAATCTCCCGGCGGGAGTGCCGAAAAACCGTAGCAAAACATTTTACCCGGGAACGCATGGTAGAAGATTATATCAAAATCTACCGGCAAATTATCGCAATAACTAATAAGGACGGCCGCCGGCCGTGGGGGCACTACGAAGTGCTCTCGGAACGGCCCGACCACAAGATTAAGCGGATCCATGTCCACCCGGGGGAACGCCTGAGCTTACAGCGCCACCGCCGGCGGAACGAACACTGGCATATTGTCAGGGGCAGGGCGGTTGTAACGCTGGGTGAAGAAGAAATACGCCTGCAAGCCGGTGCCTCAGTAGACATACCTGCAGGGTACGCCCACCGGATTAAGAACCCGGGTCATGACGAGCTGGTATTTATTGAAGTGCAGCGGGGAGATTATTTTGGTGAAGACGACATTGAGCGACTTCAGGATGATTACGGCAGAATGAACCGGAATCCAACTGCAAGGAGGCCTGACTTATGATTAAAAACAAGGAACCGGTGGTAAAACGCTACCGAGGCAACCCCATATTAACCAAGGATGACGTACCCTTCCCGGTGGCAACGGTACATAATGCCGGAGTTATAAAAGCCAACGGACGGTATCTAATGATTTTCCGGTCACATCAATATAACGGCCGCTCTATCCTCGGTCTGGCAGAAAGCACGGACGGGTATTCGTTCCAAGTCCGGCCCGAACCGTTTATGGTCCCCTCCCGGCACGGCGTTTTTGCCGAGTACGAAGAATACGGCGTGGAAGATCCCCGCATCTGCCTGATTGACGGCACTTATTTAATTACCTACAGCGCCTATTCCCGGCACGGGGTGAGAATCGGCCTGGCCGGGACCCGGGACTTCGAGTCTTTAGAAAGAATTGCCCTGATTACCCAGGCGGACCACAGAAACGTCGTGCTTTTTCCGAAAAAATTCGGCGGCCGTTACGTGCGCCTTGACCGGCCTCATTCTGAAATAAACCCCTGGTCGATGTGGCTCTCCTATTCACCGGACCTGGTACACTGGGGTGATTCAAAGGTGCTTGTTAAACCGGCCGGCTACCACTGGGACGAGATGAAAATCGGTCCCGGCGCCACACCGTTTCAGACTGCTGAAGGATGGTTAAATATTTATCACGGTGTTTTCCGGACCATGGACGGGGCGGTATACAGGCTCGGCGTGGCCCTGCACGACCTTGACGACCCCGCCCGGGTTATCGGGGTAGCCGATGAGTGGATCCTTCAACCCGAAGACCCTTGGGAAATAACGGGTTACGTGCACAACGTCGTTTTTTGCTGCGGCGCCGTCCCTGAAGATGACGGGACGGTGAAAATTTACTGGGGCGGAGCGGACAAAGTAATGTGTACCGGCACCGCCCGCATCAGCGACCTGGTCAACCTTTGCCTGCAAAAACCGAGACCCCGGCTTTAAAAAGATAATGCTGACCAAAATCAAATTGTTATTCATAATCCAGTTAATTCCCTGATTGTTTAATTATCATGTTTTTTTGGATGATGGAGAGGTGATATACCTTGTTACAAAAAGAATTAATACCGTATTTTATCAGTTCGTATATTCCCAGAAAGTGCGGGATTGCCACTTTCACCAATAATTTATTACTTGCATATCAAAATTTATACGGCCCCATCGGAAAAATTATTGCCGTAGATGAATACCCGGATACCGTATTCCCCCCGGAAGTTGATTTTATCTGTGCCAAAAATAAAATTTCAGATTATACCAGGGCTGCGGAACATATAAATTCCTCCGACGCGCAGGTGGTCAACCTGCAGCACGAATTCGGCCTGTTCGGCGGCCCTGAGGGTCACCACATCATTACATTGCTGAAAAGGCTGAGAAAACCGGTGGTTACAACCTTCCATACCGTTTTACAGGTACCCACACTCGGTTATTACACTTCCTTTAACGAGATCATTCACCACTCATACCGGGTGGTTGTAATGAGCAATAAAGCCAAAGAGATCCTCAGAGAAGTCTATTTTGTCGCTCCGGAAAAAATTGCCATGATCCCGCACGGCGTCCCGGACCTTCCCTTTATGGAACCGTGCTATTTCAAAAAAGAATTCGGCTTTGAGGGACGCCTGGTACTCCTTTCCTTCGGCCTGTTAAGCGCGGGCAAAGGGATCGAACTGGTCCTTGAGGCCCTGCCCGGAGTGGTTAAGGAACATCCCGAAATATTATATGTGATCCTGGGGAAAACCCACCCGGAAGTAGTGAAATACCAGGGGGAAAAATACCGGGAAAGCCTGAAAAAACTTACCCGGGGAAACAACCTGGAAAATAATGTCCTCTTCATAGACGAATTTCTCACTAACGAAGAACTGTTTAAATATATCAATGCTTCCGACATCTATATCACTCCCTACCACTCACAGGAACAAATAACCAGCGGCACCCTTGCTTATGCCGTGGCACTGGGGAAAGTCGTGGTGTCAACTCCTTACTGGTACGCCCAGGAAATTCTGGCCGGCGGCCGCGGCTGCCTGGTCCCTTTTAACGACCCGCAAGCGCTGGCCGGTACCCTGAACCGGCTTCTGGCCAACCGGGAGCAACTGCCTGAAATGCGCCGGGTGGCATATAATTTCGGCAGGTCAATGATCTGGCCCAAAGTTTCTGAAAGGTATCACGCTTTATTTAGAGAAGTATATCAAGAACACTATTTAAAAAAATTAAAAAATATTACTACTATTCGTATCAGCAGCCTGGATTATCCGGCACGGAGCAAGGAAGTATATTTATTTGAACGCCTGACTGACGACACCGGCATTTTCCAACATGCCAAGTACGGCATACCCGATTTAAAATACGGTTACACCGCTGACGACGTTGGGCGCGCCCTCGATCTGGTCGTAAGAATGGCGAAATTTGAAGACGAATCCAATTGTTATTCCCTGGCTAAAAAATATCTTTCTTTTATTCGTTTCGTGCAGCGGGAAGACGGCCGTTTTCACAATTTTGTGGGCTATGACCGGCGTTACCTGGACGAGGTGGGCAGCGACGATACCTTCGGCCGCGTCCTGACAGGACTTGGCAGCACGGTTGCCCGGAGTGTTAACCCTTCTGTCAGTTCCCTGGCCAAAGAATTGTTTGATCAGGCCATAGCCGGTTTAGAACCGGCCCGGCCCGTGTCCCCCTATCCCAAAGCCATAGCCTACTCGACCTGCGGCCTGTATCATTATTTAAAAAAATATCCCGGTGCCGCGAAGGTAATGGATTTACTCCGGTCCGGGGCCGACCACCTGGTTAAACTTTACCGTACTAACCGGGATACCGGCTGGGAGTGGTTTGAGCCGGCGGTTACCTATGCCAATGCCAAAGTGCCTTACGCTTTAATGCTGGCATACGAGGTATTTAAAGAAAGCAGCTATCTGGATACGGCACAGGAGACCCTGAATTTCCTTACCAATTTACAGTATAACGGTACTTATTTTGATCTCATCGGAAATAAGAACTGGCTGGTTAAAGGTGCGGGAAGACCGTATTTTGACCAACAACCCATTGAAATAGGTTGCCTGGTCGAGGCATATTGTAAAGCCTTCAACCTGATGCAAAACAAAGATTACCTTGACCTGGCCAATAAAGCCTTCAACTGGTTTTTCGGCAACAATAAATTGGGGGTTCCGGTTTATAATATAAGGGATGATTACCCGCTGGACGGCTTGACCACTGAAGGAGCCAATGAAAACAGCGGTGCGGAATCGGTGATTGCATTTACTCTGGCAATTATCTGTTTAAAAGAAGCGGGGATTCAAAAAACCTTTGAACGCAAGGTACAGGTCAGATTTTAAAAGGTTTGCATAACAGTTGACCAAGCAAAAAACGACATCGGGGGGTTGAATACATGGCCGTAAGACAATCACCGGACATTGAAGTTTTTTTTAACCGTAGTATTGAAGATGCCTACGGGAAGGCCGGCGCCTTCAATAAGGTCAACCTGGTAATCGGGATCCCTTTTTACAATGAAAAGGACGTTCTGCCGGAAGTGTTGAGCATGCTGGATGAAAGCATGTGCGAACTTCAGGAACCGGACCGGACGCTTATTGTTTGCGCCGGGGACCCGAAGGGAACCGAGGCGTTGGCAGCCGTTCGCCGGGTTAACTTAAAGGTGCCCCACCTGGAATTTTTAATGCAACCCGGAAGTAACGGCAGGGGCAGCAGTATCCGCGCCATACTGGAAATAGCCAACCGCCTGGAAGCCGACGCGGTTATTTTCACAGCTGACCTCATGCGGGAAAACGGTCGGGGACTGCACCCGGACTGGATCAAGCGCATCATCGAACCCATTCGGAATGAATATGACTTTGTGCTGGCTACTTTTCAAAGGCATTTCTTTGAAGACCTCCTGGGAGGGTTCTTTACAGCCCCTCTTTTAGAAGCGTTTTACGGTTATAGGGTTAACACAAGCTTGAGCGGCATATATGCCATGTGCCACGACCTGGTTGAAGATTTCTGCACGGAGATTAAATTCTGGCTTGATATTACTCAAGAATTCGGTATCGACCCGTGGCTGCTGACCAGGGCGATCCTCTGGAACAAAAAGATCTGCCTGGTTGAGCTCGGTGCCAGGCTGGATGACATTTCTCTCGATAAGCTGAATTTTGTCTTTAAGGAAAACGCCCGGTCCATGTTTAAATGTCTAAAAAGAGACGAGGCCTACTGGCTGGAAACCAAAAATTTCATCCTGAGAACACCGGACATTTACGGCAGCAGCCACCGCGACGTCCCCTACCAACCGACTTATTCCACCCGCGACCTGTCGCTTTTCAGGTACAGCTTTTACCAGTACAAGAACCTGGCCGAAACCTCCTATTATGATTACCTGCAGGAGGATATAGAAAACCTTGCTCCGGTTCCGGCAAAAGAATTTAAAGTGGAAGGTAAAATATGGGCCGATATTGTGTACCGCCTGCTGTTTAAGTACTGGTTCGACACCAGTGTCCGCAGTGACGATATCCTTAACTCACTTACCTTTGCTTTTGGCGGCAGAATTGCCAATTATATCGACCACATCCAGTCGCTTCAATTCGATTTAAAAAACTTTAAGGGCCTGGATGTCGACACCCTGGTTTTAGGCGAGGCAGCTGCAACCATAGAAGAGCAGCGCAAAGATTTTCTCCGGCTTAGAGACGATTTCATCCAAACCTGGCGGAGAAAAAAACTGGAAACCAGACCGCCGCTGACACCGGCGCATTACCTGGAGTTTGTTCCGGGCATACCCATAGTACTGCCGAAAAGAATCGAGGGGCGCGGGGAAAAAGTTTTATGGACCGAGGAAATGTTTAACCGGCTCCAGCACCGCTATCACGAGGCTTTCAGCCGTTTTATCCACAACAGCCTGCAGGCCTCCGAAAGTTCCGGCCCCCGGACAATCACCCGTTATGTAAAAGACTTCATGCAGGCACTGGAAGAAGCAATGGAACGGGTATTTCCGGGAAACCTTTACACCGTGGAAGGAACCCGGCAGGTAGTGCACAAACTATTCCAAACCTTTTCCTGCCCGAAAGTGTTTTCAATAAAAAACGAAGTTTTCCAGGAAATGATTTGCCGGTTTCCGCCCGTCAATGTCATGATCCCTGCCGGGTGCAGAACCCCCAGGGAACTCATGAAAAAGATGGATATCCGGGATGCCGTAAGTATGGCCAATCTGGTCGAGACCCGGAAATACGGCGACCGGTCCGCACTGATGTGGATGCTGGACAATTTACGTACGGATGACATGGGAGAGGTGGATATCAAACCGATTGTTCTGGGCGAGGAAATTTTAGGCGGCTCGGTAAAACTGGGAAGCATTTCCGACCTTAACAAGTTAACCTCCAGAATTGTTATCAGGCCTTTGAACAAAAGCATGGGGGGAGAATACCCCAAAACCCGTTCCTGCCTTTTTATCGGCCGCCACATAATGATTGCGGAAAACTACGCCTATCTTTGGAGAACCTATGCCCGGGAGCGAAAAAATATCGGCGTAAAAATACGCAATTCACTGATTGGACGTTATGAAATCGGTGTTTTTTCGGCGCATAACATTTTTGAAAATTTACATCACCGGGCTCTCGTTGCCCAATTTCAAAAACTTTCCGAAAAGCTGGCGGGTACTGAAGAAGGCAAGCTGATCGGCATGATGTGCGAAGGTTATGGTCTAAGCCAGGTTTTATCGGACGGAACCTTCCTTCCCTGCTCGGCCTGGAGTTGGGCAAGTTTCAGCTACAAAGGAGGCCGGGGGGTCCCCACTCCCTTATCAAGCCATGTCGAGGAGAAATGGTTCAACCATGACTTCCTGGAGCAGATATATGAGGAACTGGGCTATGATCCCGGTGAAATCAACCACACGGTTGCCCAGCTTGTCGGAGAGGGCCGGGCCAGCGAAAACCTGCTTGATGTTTTACTCGGAATTAAACCCACTAAAAATATCACCGTGGTAGTGCAGGAAACCCGCGACTACCCGCCGGCCGAACCGCTGGTCAGGTATTCCGGTAATCCCGTCTTGAGCCCGATAAAAGAACATCCTTGGGAAAACAAATACGTCCTGAACGCAGCCGCTTTCCGGATCAAGGACCGGGTCTATATTCTTTACCGGGCTTTCGGCGATGACGAAGTATCGCGCATCGGGCTTGCTGTAACTGACGGGTACCAGGTCCTGGAAAGATTACCGGAACCGGTTTACGTACCTAAAGGCGTAAGGGAGAAAAAAGGTGTGGAGGACCCGCGGGTTGTAATTATCGACAACAAGATTTACATGCTTTACACCGCCTATGACGGCGATATCGCCCAGATCTCAGCCGCTGCCATAGAGGTAAATGATTTTCTAAATAAAAAGTTTCATAAATGGGAGCGCAAGGGGTTTGCCTTTGAGGATATCTGGGATAAGGATGCCATTCTGTTCCCGGAGAAAATTAACAGTAAATACATAATTTATCATAGAATCGAGCCGAGCATCTGGGTATCGCACCTTGACAAGCTTGAATTTCCCGCCCCCAAGGATAAACACTCCATCATACTGGGACCCCGCTCCGGTAGAATGTGGGACTCCCTTAAAATCGGCGCCGGAACTCAACCCATCAAAACCAAATACGGCTGGTTATTGATTTACCACGGTGTGGACCGGAACCGGGTATATCGCCTGGGAGTAATTCTTGCCGACCTGGCCAACCCTGAGAACCTGCTTTACCGGTCTCCCAACCCCGTCCTGTCTCCCGAGACCGAGCATGAAATAGGTAAGGAAGGAGAAAGTTGGGTGCCCAACGTGGTGTTCACCTGCGGGGCAGTTCCGGCGGTGGAAAAAGAAGTGCTCGACGCTGAAGACGAAGTGCTGGTTTACTACGGTGCCGCGGACACCCATGTTTGCCTGGCGACCGGCAAAGTCGGCGATATAATCCCGGAGCCGGTCAGGAAAGCAATTTTAGAACAACACCAGGCAGAATAACCAAGCTAAATGAAAGCTAGGATTTTAAAATGAAACCTGACGATTCGCTGAAAAGATACACTTTACTTGTTGCTGCCATGGCATCGTTCCTGACGCCCTTTATGGGCAGTTCCATCAATCTGGCCATACCTTCCATCGGAAAAGAATTCAATTGCAATGCCTTTATGCTGAGCTGGGTCGCTACCAGTTACCTTCTGGCATCAACGGCATTTTTAGTACCTTTAGGCAGGCTTGCCGATATCACGGGCAGAAAAAAGATTTTCATCCTGGGCATAACTTTCTTCGGCCTGTCCTCCATATTATGCGGGCTGGCCTGGTCAGTTAAAACTTTAATCCTCTTCAGAATATTGCAGGGCATCGGCAGCGCCATGATTTTCAGCACTGCCATGGCCATGCTGACCTCGGTTTTCCCGCCCCGCGAGAGAGGCAAAGTACTGGGGATAAATGTGGCTTCCGTATATACCGGTCTTTCCCTGGGACCGGTACTTGGCGGAACCATGAACCATAATTTGGGTTGGCAGTCCATTTTCTACCTAACTGCCGTGGTTTCCATATTTGCAGTTACCCTTACCATTACTAAACTGAAAGGGGAATGGCCGGGTGCCGCCGGGGAAAAATTTGACTTTACCGGCTCATTTCTTTATTCCGTTGGTTTAGCAACTCTTATATACGGGATTTCGTCCGTCACCTCGTCGGAATGGGCCAAATATTTCCTGGTATTCGGCCTGCTCATGCTGGTGATATTCGTCAGATATGAAATTAACGCCAAACAACCGGTGCTTAATATCATGCTTTTTACCGGGAACGTCACTTTTGCCTTTTCCAACCTGGCAGCACTTATTAACTACTGTGCCACGTTCGCGGTAGCCTTTCTGCTTTCCCTGTACCTGCAGGTGGTGCTCGGGTACAACTCCCAGGCAGCAGGTTTGGTACTTCTCTCCCAGCCGGTCCTCATGGCTGTATTGTCACCCTTTGCAGGTACGCTTTCCGACAGAATACAGCCGCGTGTGGTCGCTTCGTGCGGCATGGCCTTAACTACCTTAACCCTGTTGATTTTTTGTTTCTTGACTGAGGGCACACCCTTATGGTTAATTATTGCCAACCTGGCGCTTCTAGGAACGGGGCTGGCGCTTTTCTCTTCCCCCAATACCAACGCGGTAATGGGGTCGGTCGAAAAGAAATTTTTTGGTGTCGCTTCATCAACCATCGGCACCATGAGGCTTACCGGCCAGGCGGTCAGTATGGCCACGGTGACATTATTATTAGCCCTTTATTTAGGCAACACGGAATTAAGCCGGGCAAATCCGGCTCTGCTTGTTAAAAGCACTAAGGTGCTGTTTGCGATCTTCACCGCCCTCTGCTTTGGAGGTATTTTTGCCTCCCTGGCCAGGGGCAATTTAAATTCCGGCGAACAGCAACCAAGTTGAAAAGGAAGTCGTTTAACCAAAAGATAATTTATGCAGCGCTTTTTCCACCGCGTGCAAGGTTATGATCCACCCCTTACAGATTATTAATTAACTGTGATATATATAATACCATGCCTTCCCAAAAGACACCGGCCTAGCTGTCATTAAAATTGCTTTCATGGATCAGGTCAGTATATTTTAAATCATTTTTTAACATTTCTAAAAACCGGACTTGCCCCCGCAGGTGGTCATCTCCCGCCATTTTGTTTTCCAGTTCCTGTTCTATTCTCCCCGGGCCGAGCGACATGACAAAAATCTTCTGCCCCAAGAAAACTGCTTCTTCAATGTTATGTGTAAAATTAAAGCGGTTTCTCCCCCGCTCACCGGCGGCCGGCCATCTATCAGCACTTTACCGGCATAACGGGAGTTCAAGCCTGCCAAGATATTTAAAAGCGTGCTTTTCCCACATCCGGAGGGACCGATAATTACCCCCGTTTCCCCCTCAGCAAGGGATAAATCAACCGATTCCAACGCCGTAAGCGCTTGTTTGTTTTGCAAGTAGTCAACTCTCAAAGATTTAATTGACACGTAATTATCTTTCATCTTCACCATTTTCCTGCCGGTTATGATTTGGTTTTTTCCCTAATCCTCTAAGATTGTATTGCATCAAAGTTGAAAAAGCTTCGTTAAGCTTTTCCGGTCTCCCCTCACGGAGCCAACCGATGATTACCTGCCGGAAACTGCCCACAAAAGCCATGGCACTGACCAGCGTATCCTCACCGGTCAGCCTGCCCTGAACTTTTAACTCATCCAGGTCCTCTTTGGTCAGCTTGATCAACTCGTTTTCGATTTCAATCAACTTGGCATTAAAAGCATTGTTTACTCCGGGGACCTGAATCAGAAGGATTTTAGCCAGGTTGTTTTCTTTAATAAAAAGCTTGATACAGGCCTCCATGGATGCTTGCAGCTTGTCAAAGCCGTCAGTATAGACAGCCCGTTCATTTTTGATATATTCCAGAAGTTCACTAAACATTTCATCTACAATCGTATTGATAAGCGCTTCTTTATTAGAAAAATAAAGATAAAAAGTCCCGGTGGCAATTTTTGCTCTTTGAGCCACAGTCTTAATAGATGTTCCCTGATAGCTGTTTTCCGCAAATACTTCCCGGGCCGCCCTAATGATTTCCCTTCTTTTGCACTCTATTTTTTCTTTTATTCTATTTGTCTGCCGGTATACCACGGGAAATCACCTCCGGATTTCAATTATAAAATGAACTGAAATTCATTTTATTAACAACATTGTATTCAGGTTTTCCGGTTAAGTCAACAAAAACCCAGAAAAATCAAAAAACCCGGCGTGTAGCCGGGGGAATTTTATTGTGCAGCCTTTTTCTCCTGGACGGTAAGGCGTTTGTCCAGTCTCAATATGTCGTCCCATACTGCACGAACTTCCCTTTTGATGGTGGTAACGTCCTTTTGCATTTCATCAAATCGCTTATTCATCTGCTGCAACGTTTTATCAAA
>DFAQ01000038.1:44505-83419 GCA_002365865.1 Pelotomaculum sp. UBA3102 | reverse complement strand
GGCCACTGCTCATAGTATACAAAGGAGGGTTTATGGTGGAAATACATCAGTTGGAGTATGTATTGGCCGTGGCCAAGTACCAGGGTTTCACCCGCGCCGCAGAAGAAATCAAAATATCTCAGCCTTCACTTTCCCAGCAGATCTGCAAGCTTGAAAATGAATTGGGCATCAGTTTGTTTGTCAGAACCACCCGGTCGGTACAGCTTACCCCGGCAGGCGAAGAGTTTGTCACCCATGCCAAACGGATCATGTCGGAGGTAAATGCCGCCCGCCGGTGCATCCATGAGTATGTATCCATTGAAAAAGGCTGTCTTAAAATCGGAGTTATTGCCGTAATCGGATATTCCCACATCCCCAACCTGCTGGCATCTTTTCAAAAAAACTTTCCCGGGATTAAGCTGAATCTTTATGAAGAACAGTGTGGCGTACTCTTGCATTGGTTACGTTCTTCTAAAATTGACGCGGCCATTTGTCAGATACCCAGCACGGATCCCAACTTCCGGTTTTATCCCTTAATAACTGACCAGATGGTGGTTGTCACCAGCCACCGCCATCCTTTGGCAAACAGAAAATCAGTCGACCTTAAAGAATTAGAAGATGAAAATTTTATTTTAACCCCTCCCACCTCCGGACACTACCATGATTTCCTCAATTCCTGCCGTTCCGCAGGTTTCGTTCCCAAGGTTATCGTGGACTGCGCCATAGTTAACACCATGCTGGGTTTGGTTCGTGAGGAGCTCGGTATTACCGTGCTTTCATCCCATGTTGCCGCTGCCGCGACCAACCGGGACCCCGGTTTTAAGATTATATCGCTGACCCCCACAATAAAAAGAGAAACGGTTCTGGTTATGCGTAATAATGCCGATTTGCCGCCGCCGCTTAAAGCTTTCCTAAAGTTCACCTCGCAATGGATCAGCAAACAAATTGCCTAGTTGGTGTTTAGCGATTTTTTAGCTTTTCCCGGGACGGGTGCCTAATGCCGGTCCCGAATCTCTTATTGCTTTTGACAGATCTGTTTCCGGTACCCCGCTTATTTTTTCTTGCCTTTAACGGCGGCGGCTCTTCCGTTAACTTCATTTGGGTTTGATCCGGTTTTTTGGTCAGCATTTTTAATGCGGCGGCAACCAGGGTTGCCGAGTCATATTCGGTTAGCAATTCCTCTGCCATTACTCTGTAAATTTGCTCCTGTCCCTGTTCAATAACTTGAAGTAATTTTTCAATCGTAAGCCGCTGCTGTTCCGCTATGGCTTCCGTAACCGTCGGTGGTGACTTGCGCTGTATTTTTCGCCTGATCATACTTTCAATCTCTCTTAAATGAACCATTTCCCGCGGAGTAACCAAGGTAACTGCCAACCCCTTATTACCTGCCCGGCCGGTACGTCCGATCCGGTGGATATAACTCTCCGGGTCTTGTGGTATATCAAAGTTATAGATATGGGTTATGCCACTGATATCCAGGCCCCTGGCCGCAACATCAGTGGCAACCAAAACTTCAATCAGGCCGTTTTTAAACTTGTTTAGAACGCTGATCCGCTTATTTTGAGTTAAATCCCCGTGGATTCCTTCAACTCCGTAACCCCGCTTATTCAATGCTTCACTTAATTCGTCTACTCTCCGCTTAGTTCTGCCAAACACAATCGCTGATTCCGGTGACTGAATATCTAACAACCGGCACAAGACATCAAACTTTTGCTTTTCAATCACTTCCATATAATGCTGTTCGATGGTTGGAACCGTTATTTCCTTTGCTTTAACAGAAAACAACCTGGGTTTGTTCATAAACCTTTGTGCAAGTAATTGGACCGGTTTGGGCATAGTTGCTGAAAACAGCATTGTTTGCCTTTCTCCGGGGGTTTCCTGCAATATCGTTCTTATATCGTCAATAAAACCCATATTTAACATTTCATCTGCTTCATCAAGAACTACCACATTAATTGAATTTAACCGAATGGTCTTTCTGCGCATATGATCCATCAAACGACCGGGAGTTGCAACTATTATATCCGGATTTTGCTTTAGCGCCTTGATTTGGCGGTTAATATCCTGGCCCCCGTAAACCGGCAAGGAACGGATACCTTTATTTTCACCGATTTTATTTAATTCCTCCGCCACCTGCATGGCCAGTTCTCTCGTAGGCACCAAAACCAGGCCTTGAATCTGTTTATGTCCTGTTTGGCTCCTCTCAACCAAAGGAATCCCGTAAGCCGCTGTCTTTCCCGTACCTGTTTGAGCCTGGCCGATCAAGTCCTTTCCCTGTAGTGCATAGGGAATTGTTTGTTCCTGAATGGGGGTTGTTTCTTCAAAACCCATATTGTTGACGGCCTGAATCGTTGTTGGTTCAAGTTCCAATTCATAAAACGCAACCAAAATCTTATCTCCTTATCAAATAATATAGTACCTGATGCTTCTGAAAAAAGGCACCTTCCATATGACCCGGAATATACCCTTTAAATCAAAAAAAATGTATATTGGATGGTGGAAGTTACTTGAATATACCACATACAGACCTACCAGTCAAAAAAATTAACCTTACCGTGTCAAGAGAACCGTCCCCGTGTCACGCCCGTGTCACGCTTAATTCAATTTTGGACGAAGGAATTGTGTCGCTAAACGTCGAACTAGATATATATATTAAAGTCCCCTTATTCTTAAATAAATACCGAAAGGGGTTGCCGGAACAGATTGTTAAAGCAAAAAATTGTCCTCGCCCTGGTTACCACTACGTTTATTTTAGTTATTGCAGGAGTTTTAGCCTGGACCCCCTTTATAAGCCCGTCCCTAGACCCAAATGACCGTGAGTCACTGCCGTCCGGTAATAGTGAAGCCACAGCGGCGACACCGGAAGAAATTCGGCAGCACGCCAAAAAAGTCGGCGCCAACGAGCTGGGACAGGTACCGGTTTTTGTTTACCATCTAATCGATCAAGAGGAAGGCCGCTGGTCCCGCACGCCGGAAAACTTCAGAAAAGACCTTCAAGAACTTTACGACCGGAACTACGTCCTGGTAGCCCTCAACGATTACCTTACCGGTAATATGGATCTCCCGGCCGGTAAATCTCCGGCGGTTCTAACTTTTGATGACGGGACTTCGGGTCATTTTCGGCTTTTAGAAAAGGAAAACGGTGAAACGGTGCCGGATCCGGATTGTGCCGTAGGCATACTTATGGATTTCGCTGAAAAGCATCCCGGTTTCGGGCATACAGCAACCTTCTTCATAAACGCGGAGCCTTTCGGACAGCCGCAGTACTGGCAGAAAAAGCTGCGGCTGTTAAACCGGTGGGGATTTGAAATCGGCAACCACACTTTTGGGCACCAAAACCTGGCGGGTCTGTCACCCGGACAGGTAGCCGAACAGATAGCCTCCCTGCAAACTCATATCCAGCAGGCTCTTCCGGGCTACCGGCCGAAAGCTTTTGCCATTGTGCAGGACGGCTTGCCGGAACCTCTTACCCTGGGTCTCAGCGGAACAAGCAACGGCGTGAAATACAACCATAACGGCATCTTATGGTGGGCCTGGAGTGCAGCCCGTTCACCTTTTCATAAGGACTTTGATCCCGCCCGGATTGAGCGGATCCAGGTGTTCACAGACAACGGCAGGAGCTCGCTGGTCAACTGGCTGGAAAGGATAAGTGCCACCAGGTACGTAAGTGACGGCAGGAAAGACACCGTAGCGGCCCCTGAGGGATGGGAAAAATACGCAGCAAATACAATCAAAAACGATTTGGTGCTTTACACCAAAGGGGAACCGAACCGCAATCCTGAAAGCAACCTGAGCTCCTCCAGTGCCCAAGGCGTGCACGTTACTTTCAGGTGGGCCGGGTCGCAGGACCGGTGGAACCAGGTTCTGGCATTGATTGACCAAGCCGGATTAAACACCGTCCAGCTTGACATAAAGGACGAGTCCGGGCGGATTGGTTACGCATCGCAGGTTCAGACGGCCGTTGAAACAGGCGCCGGCCTGGGTATATTACCCGTTAAGGAACGCCTTAAAGACTTGAAAGACCGGGGAATCTATTCTATTGGCCGCATTGTAATTTTCCGGGACCCCTTCTTAGCCGAAAAAAAACCTGAACTGATGGTGAGGGCTGCCGACGGCAGCCCTCTGAACAGAGGAGTCTGGGTGGACCCGTACAGTAAGGAGGTCCGGGACTATAATTTAGCCCTGGCTGTTGAAGCATACCGGTTGGGCTTTGATGAGGTTCAATTTGATTATATCAGATTTCCGGAAGGTAAAAAAGCCAGAACGGCGATCTACCCGGGCAAGACCCGGGACGATGACCGGACCAGGGTTGATGTTATCGCCGGTTATCTGGAGCACGTCAGGTCGGTAATAACCTGGAACAGGCCGTTTTCCGCCACGGTATTCGGTTTCATGTCTATTGCCGTGGACGACCAGGGGATCGGTCAACGCCCCGAACGCATGGCTCCTTTTGTTGACTACCTTTCGCCAATGCCTTATCCTTCACACTACATGACCGGTAATTATGGTTTCACCAACCCCAACGCCCATCCTTATGAAGTTATTGACGCTTCCTTAAAAGAATTTAAGGCGCTGACAGAAACGACAGGTTGTCGGCTCCGCCCCTGGCTGCAGGCATTTACCTGGGGCTCGCCCCCGTACGGCAGAAGTGAAATCAGGGCCCAAATTAATGCTACGGGGGACAACAATATCAAAACCTGGTTGCTTTGGAATCCCGGTTCAACCTACAAACCGGAAGACATTACTCCGTAATAATAAAAAAATATAAAAAAGTTTTCGCCTGTAACATTATTTGGTATGCTGTCATATTTTAAAAAGAAGAACCCATTAAATACGAAGGAGGAATCTTTTTATGGCTTATGGTGTTGGTGCAGGTGGCACTACCGGTGGCTGCTTCGGCAACTATGGATTTATTATTTTCTTAATCTTTATCCTGATCATTTTCGGAGTTGGCGCTTGCTTCATCTAAACGAAACCAATAAACAGTTCCCAAACAAGGCACCGGCTTAAAATAAAGTCGGTGCCTTGTTCCTGGAGGGTTCTATGGGCAGGGAAAAATTTACCGGACTCTGCCGTGATTTGGGATGCCAAAAAGATTAAAGCCCCCGCCCTCAAAACAAAAGAAAACACCCGTAAAAAACCGGGTAACGGCTGTCACGGACGCGATGCGGGACGCCCTTTTACACAGCGCTTGCATTAAAAACGATGAAGTTGTGAGCTATAATATCATCACCCCCACCGTGTGGAACTTTTCTCCCAAAGATAAGTACGGGCAACGTGGGCCGGTGGAAAAAGCCCTGACCGGAACGGAAACACCCTGGCCCGGCATGCTTTTTACCATTTTGGGCCGGATCATCCGTTCTTTTGATCACTGCCTGCAGTGTGCTACTCATTTAATCGACCGGCGCGGCAACGTGAGCAAAAAGATTTTTAATCAGCAATAACTTTTTAAAAAGGTAAAACAAATGTTCAAAGAGAAGAGATTACTGGAATAAAGTCTGATAATAATATTTCTTGGCAGATCTTGACAGAAAGGATATCTCATATGCACATAAAGATCGTTACCGACAGTTCGTGCGACTTACCGGAGGAAATGCTCAAACAATATAACCTGGAAATGGTTCCTCTGCATGTCACTTTTGAAAATAACGAAACTTTTTTGGACCGGGTTACAATCTCCCCAAAACAATTTTGGGCCCGCCTGGCTCGGGACAAAGAACTTCCTAAGACTTCCCGGCCGGCGCCGGAAGCATTTGCCAGGGTTTTCAAGGAAGCTATGACGCGTTACACTTCCGTAATCTATATCGGAATATCATCAGCCATCAGCGGAACCTTTGAAAGCGCCCAGCTGGCAGCAAAATCAGTTCCCGGAGACATACACCTGATTGATTCCCGCACCGGTTCCCTTGGATTGGGTATTCTCACCATTAAAGCTCATGAATTCATTCATTCAGGCATGAATGTCCAAACAGTGGTCCAAAAAATAAGCGCCTACCGGGACGGTATGAACACTATTTTTACCATGGATTCCCTGGAAAATCTGATTAAAGGAGGCCGGGTGGGAAAACTCCCGGGATTCGTTGGTTCCGTACTCGACATTAAACCGATCGGCAAAGCGGGGAATATCTGTCAAATTGACGTCATAGAAAAGGTTCGGGGGCGTAAAAAAGCACTCCGGCGCCTGGTCCAGTTAATTGGTGAAATGGGTACCAACTTGCACGAAAAAATTATCGGTATCAGCCATTTGGATTGTTTGGATGAAATTCTAAAATTAAAGGAGCACATAGAGCAGAAGTTTCAACCCAAACAAGTGATCTTAAGCGAGACCGGCAGTATCATGGGTACGTATGCCGGTAAAGGCGGGATTATAATATCTTTTTAAAAATTTTGGCAAAACTCAACCGCATACTTCCCTAACTCCGGGAAACAATAAATAAATAATAAAAAAATCTCCCGGAGGTGAATGAATTTTATGGAAGCCGGTGTTCGCAACAACATCAAGGGCGAAATTGAGAGTATTAAGGGTGACGACATTATGGCCCAAATAACCATGTGAGTCGGTACTTGAGGGGATAATACACCCCGGCTCACGTCCGTGATGACGCGAGAAAGCTTGCGAGATGCGGGATTTAAGCAAGGTGACCGCATAAATGCTTTGATTAAAGCGGTCAACGTAGTTTGTGTTAAAAATTAAAACCAAGCAATTACTCCCGGAAAATATTTTTCCGGGTTTTTTTAGACTGTACCCACATGCTATAATCCCACCATGGTGAAAAATAAGATCAATTTTAAAGAATTATACCAAAAAACTTCCTTGATTACCCCCCTGACATATGATTGCGGCCGTCTTTGCGGCAGCATTTGCTGCCTGCCTGACCAAAAAAATTCCCTGGGTATTTACCTGCTGCCCGGAGAGGAGACCATGTTCACGGGAAATGAAGATTGGCTGCAGTGGGAATTAAGGAAACCGGAAGAAGACGATTTTCCGCCAAACTGGGTTTACCCGGTCTTCTTTCTGCGCTGCATCAAGCCCTGTCCCCGCGACCGGCGCCCGCTGAACTGCCGTTTCTTCCCTTTGGCACCTCACCTGTTGCCGGATAACACTTTATTGTTAATTTATGAGACCTTACCCCTTCCCTACTCATGCCCGCTTATTAATAATAAGATACCGTTAAGAAAAGATTTTATCACCACCGTTGCCGCCTGCTGGCAGGAACTGCTTAAAGAACCACGCATCCGCGCGCTGGTTGAAACGGACTCCCGTGACCGAGAAAGAGATTGCCTTCAACCGACGGTTCTGTGGCTAAACCAGTTTTAGAAATCTAAAACCAATTTTCCCGGATCCACTTTGCCGCATCTTCTATATTAGCACGCGCAGCTTGTTTTATGAGACTTGGTATGTCCCGGTAGCTGTCGAGGGGTACCGCCCTGATTAACGGGGGATTTAACCGGAAATGCCTTTCCCCGAGAAGCTGGGCACTAAATAATCTATTGGACTCTTCCACACCTTCAAATAAAATTTTCAACAGCGGTTCCTGAGGGGTAGGATAAAAAACCCACTGGGAAGAACCCCATTCCGTGGTATCAGCAGTTATTTTATGGCCAACATATCCGGTGCCCACCGATAATAAATAAATATCGTCCAGACTTTGTCTGCCTGTCTCTTGGTCTACCGCAAAAGTAACTGCCGCCAAACCAGGGTTATTGGCAATAACTCCTCCGTCAATAAAAGTGTTATGTGAAGGAAAATACGCGGGGGCCGCACTGCTGGCAAGTGCGGCATCTATAACCGGTTCGTCCCGCGTTGGTGAATCAGGAAAATTATTAAAAAAAACCGGCCGCCAAGGAATTTGGTTCGGTCCGATTACTCTGAATGAGGGCACCAGTACATAACGGTTTAAATCCTTAAGCTTTACATTGGAAGGAAAAACCTGATTCAAAACCATCTTGAGGTTTTCATTGTTATATTTAGGCGTGAACAGGCCCAGACGTTCCGGAGTAAAAATAAATTGCGCGTTTTTGGCATACAGATTAACCAGTTCGTCCAGTGTCAAGCCAAACGCTAAACCAAGCGCAATAAACGAGCCGGCCGAAGTGCCTGCAAACATATGAACCATATCAAACAACTGCGGAAACAACTTGTTTAAACGCTTTAACAGTACCGCCGTGAAAACACTGCGCACGCCTCCGCCGTCGAAAGTCATGATCCGGAACTTGCTCAACTAATGCCCTCCATTCCACAGGCTTAAGACAATTTAGGGTTAATTTAAATTATGATCAAAAGCTCACCCCGTGTCAATGTCAGCCCGGACCGGAGTTTTTTTCATACCGGAATCAGAATCAGGTCGCTTACCGGCAGGTATAATAACTTTGTCTGAAAAAGTTAAAAAAACTAAACCTTTTCAGTGATGATGCAAGCCTTTATTTGTTGAGGAAATCCTTGACAACAAGAAATACAATTCATTATAGTAAAGTTATCCTACATTAATTGAGACTACTTACCTTAACTGTTCCTTATTGGGTTAAGGTCCGCAAGTGAGGGTATGACATGGATAACCGGAAATCAGACCGGAATTTTAAATCGCCCCGATTAAAGGTTGCGCCCGTCCAGCTTATTGTATTGGGGTATGTGATTTTTGCCTTTACCGGCACGATATTGCTCAGCTTGTCCGTATCCCTGCAACCGGGGATCGAACTCGGCTTTATTGACACCTTGTTTTCCGCTACCAGCGCCATAAGTGTGACCGGTTTGACCGTGGTAAGCACCCCTGACACTTTCAGCTTTTTCGGCCGGTGCATCTTGGTTTTTCTTTTACAATTCGGGGGTATCGGCATTATGACCTTGGGCACGGTAATATACGTTCTTCTGGGTAACAAGATCAGCCTTCGCGAACGGATGATGATCCGGACGGACCAAAACCAGACATCTTTACAGGGCATGGTTTTTTTAATGCTGTTCATTTTCAAGGTTGCCTTGATTTTTGAACTGCTGGGAACGGTAATCCTCACCGTTCACTTTTATTTTAATTACCACCTGTTCTTCTGGAAGGCCCTGGGTCTGGGTTTTTTCCATAGCATTTCGGGATTCACCAATGCCGGTTTTGACTTGTTCGGCAACAGCCTGCAGGGTTTTGCCCAGGATTACCTGGTACAAGCGGTTATCGGCACTTTGCTTCTGGCAGGCTCCATCGGCTTTCCGGTTTTACTGGAGCTTTATACTAATATAATTGAAAAGAGAACCTGGAAAAAATTCAGATTCTCTTTATATACCAAGGTTACAGTAATTACCTACGGGATACTTTTTCTGGCCGGATTTATTATGATCCTTTTTGTTGAAATTTCCGGCCCTCTGGCAAATATGCCGTGGCATCAAAAAATTTCGGTGGCCATTTTTCAGTCCCTGACTACGCGGAACGGTGGTTTCAGCACCATTGACGTTAGTATTTTTCACAACCTTACTCTGTTGTTTTTTTGCTTGCTCATGTTTATCGGTGCTTCACCCAGCAGTTGCGGGGGTGGTATCCGAACTACAACCTTCGCCGTAAATATTCTAAGTATCCTGGCCGCTTTTCGGGGCCAGAACAACATAAAAATTTTTCGCCGCGAGCTCTTCCAGGAAGATATTATGAGGGCTCTGATGGTATTTTTTGTTGCTGCCGTGCTGGTTTCAGGTTCGGTAATGGTGCTTGCTCAAACCGAATTATTCTCACTGACCGAACTTCTCTTCGAGGCTTGTTCCGCCTTTGGCACCACCGGTCTTTCCCTGGGTATTACCGGGGAATTAACCGCTCCGGGTAAAGCAGTACTAATTTTTCTTATGTTTATAGGACGTATCGGAATCGTATCCTTGCTTTTGACCTTCCGAAAGAAACAGCACCCGGACAGAGACAGGTATCATTTTGTGAAAGAGCGGATCATTATCGGTTAGCAACCATTAAAGCCGGCAACTAACCGCCGAGGGTCACATCTTGGGTTTGATACCAATACAGTGCTTCGTAAAAATGTTCTGATTTAAAGTCCGGCCAGTATTCGTCGAGCACATAAAAATCGGCATATATGGATTGCACCGGCAGGAACCCGCTGAGCCTTCTGCGGCCGCCCCATCTTACTATGAGCTCAACCCGTGAAATTTTAGCGGAAGCAATCGTACCGGGTGATTTTTGTACGGTATTACCGGCATAATTGGTATTAAACGAGTAATTTAAATCCCATCTCCAGTCGTAATTCACCAAAAAATTTACTTTAATTAAGCCTTTACCGAAAGTTTGCCTTTTTACAAAGGGTCTAAGCTCTACGGGAAATAATGGTGAGGTATGATCTCCCACCACAAGCAGAGCGGCATCCCTGCCTGAGAGCATCTTTACGGCGTCAACACATGCTTTTTGAAATGCCTTTCGTTGGATCTTGGGACGTTTGGTGTTATCTTTGGTGAAACCATAAAAAGTTAATTCTTTAACTCCCAATTCAAGACACAGCTCATACAATTTAAGCCCCGGTTCCAACCCTTTTTCATAACCAGCCTGCCTGGGCAACCCGTTGTTTTCCGACCATCTCCGGTTTCCATCAGGAATAACTCCTATATGCTTCGGAATTCTTTTCAAAGTTTCGTTAATCATATATCTCGCCCGGCATTTCTTTGATTACAAAAGTTTCCTGTACCAATAAGATTGCCCGAAAAACCCAAAATTATGCCCAAGACACAACCATCTTTTTTCGCGTCCATACTTTTAACCAGAGCAGTATCCCCATACTGGTACTGGACGTATGGGAACATGCCTATTACCTTGATTATCATTACCGCCGGAGTGATTATGTTAATTCCTGGTGGCAGTTAGTAAACTGGTACCAGGTTGAGAAAAGACTGCTTATGGCCATGCAAGCCCAAATACCTCTAACATCCGGTATTTATTAAACAAACTAAATACCCGGCAGATAAATAAAATAAAAAACCCCGCTCCATTGAGCAGGGCGTGAACAAAGTGGCATACACGATCAGTATCACCACAACCCGGCAATTTTATTCAAAATATGCTTATAATCCCGGATATTTTTTTAGCTGCCGGCTTAACCGGTACCCGGTTCAAAAAAATACCCTCCTGCTTCTGCTTCAACTTGACCGTTGGCGCTTTTTTGGTTGTCTTCGTCCCGCTGGTACAATACCCGCCTCGGATAGGGAATCTCGATACCGGCCCGGTCCAGTGCGTACTTGAAGCGCCGGCGCAGTTCCCGCTCCACGGCCCAGTATTCGTCAGGCTGGGCCGGAGCAACCGTCCTGATGTTTACCGACGAGTCAGCAAGTTCTGTGACCCCGTGCACTCTGGGCACATCCAAAATAGCCTTTATGTCCCGGTAGGCTTGTTCGCATTCTTGCTTTAATACTGCAATAGCCCGGTCAATATCTTCTTCATACGCAATACCTACGACTACCACGGCCAGCATCTGCCCCCGGTTGTAATTGGTCACCCTGGTGATTTCCCCGTTGGGTATAACATCCAGTTGACCGGTCCACTGGCGTATTTTACAGGTGCGGAGGCCTATTTCCTCCACCGTGCCGACCACACCGCCGGCCTGTACATAATCACCGACGTTGAATTGATCCTCAAACAAGATAAAAAAACCGCTGATTACGTCTTTAACCAGGTTTTGCGCGCCAAAGCCCACCGCTAAGCCCAAAATACCGGCGCTGGCAAGAATAGCGCTGGTATTCACGTTAAAAACTTGCAGGACCATCAAACCGGCGATAAAAAATATCACATAAGTGAGGGCACTGCGCAGCAACACTTCCAAGGTTTGGGCCCGGCGCGTGGTCATTAACTCATCATCAATTTCTTGTTTTTCGAAAATATGCTTTACTGCCAGTTGACCGAAATTTACGGCCAGTCTTGCTCCAACCAGAATGATGATAATTTTAAGCGCTTTTGTTCCCAGCGATTTTAAATCACCGGGTGCTATAATTGAAAAGTCGAATATTTCCAGAATAACCACCGCGGCCATAAAATACCCCCCGTAAAGGAGCAGCGTCTGCAGCAGTATCCGTACCGAGCGGATAAAACTGCCGGAAACAGCGCTCTTTCCTTCCGGGGTACCGTCCGGTTCTTTACCGCCGTGCCGGTCATCTTTCAGCAACCGGCCCAATAACCGGGTAAGTATTTTAATCAAGATATAAGTAACGGCAAGTACCACCCCGGATAACACCAAGTCGGTTAAAAAAGCCTGGATGTTTTGGGGAGTCAGCCAATCTTTAATCCTCACTAAAAGCATTTCCGGCTGCATTTTCGAAAATTCACACCTCACAATTGCTACAGCAAACTACTGGTACTAAGTTATAATATATCATAAAAACCTTTCTTTTCCTACTAAAAACAGATGAACCGCCCCTGGCGGAAGTCAGGCATACAGCTGCCCTATCCAGAGAAACATTCCGACACCTTCTATACCGCTTTTCCAATGCAGCCCGCCTAATTCTGGACGGTAAGTTCACGCCACATGAACCTGAAGAGGCTGCCAGGATGACTACTGTGCAAGCTATCCCTAAGAAAAAAATTGCTCCCTTTGCTGGATGAACCTGGCGTACCTGCGCCGGCAAAAGATTGGGACGCTGCATGTACCCCCATTTCAACCGGTTTCACCATACAACCGGAGGATCACCGCTTATGAATTTCACTGTCCGAAGAAAACGGCGCGGGAGAAATGGTGCAGGTCCTCGCAAAAAAAAGCCTCTGCCGGCGGCCTGGATAAAATATGGCTGAAGTCAGGCACCAGGTGGGCGCGTGCCTTTTCCAACGCCGGGTTGAAGCTTGAGGCAAAAATTCCCGGATATTTAAAAGCAAAGATACAGCAAGTATCTTTGCCATGTATTTAAGCACTCAGAGGGAAATCCCATCCAACGGAAAAACCAGGTACCGGTTTGAGCAATCGGTTTCCGGTTCCCCGGCCGTTGCCTCCAGGCGGGCGCTTCCACCCGGAGTAACCCTGAAATGGGGGGAGGCAGAACACACTAACGCCCTGGCCTTGTTATACCGGAAGGTCTACACTACTTATCCCTTCCCGGTATTTGACAAAGAAGGCATCCGGTGCCTTTATACCATCGCCCGCAGCAGCTCTGCAGGTATGAACAGGCTATGAATATCAGGGAGTGTTAATTAATAATTACAACATCGACGGGGACTTTGAAGACATGTACGTCTATGCGAAAATAGTCTGAATTATTAAGAAAATATAGGTTTAAAAATTTCTTTTGTAAGTAAAAGTATTGGCCTCTTCCTGTAATCCTCCCAACGGTATTGGTTCCGGTATCTCCCGCTCGGCAAGAAAATGCCCCGTTTCCTGCTCCGGCAAAACCTCTGCCCGGTACATTCTGTCATAATACTCCAGGGCCATCCGTTGGGAGGAAAACTGCCACCTGGCCATATCGATACTGGCCCGCATCATATCCACCCATTTGTTGCGGCTGGCATAATAGGCGGGGATAACTTCATCCGTCAGAACCCGGTAAAGCTCTCTCAGGTCTTCTTGATCCTGCTCCGGTTCGGAAACTCCTTTTTCCATTTCATTAATCGTCCACCCGCTCACACCGTGCCGAATCCCTTCCCCGACCCAGCCGTCGACTATACTCAGATTCAGCACCCCGTTGACGGCAGCCTTCATGCCGGAAGTCCCACTGGCTTCCATCGGCCGCCTGGGGTTGTTAAGCCAGACATCACAGCCCTGCACCATCAGGGATGCTACCTTCATGTTGTAGTTCTCCAAAAAAACTATACTGTCCCGGTATTTCCGGTCCATTTTGATCAGGGCTCTGATTATTTCTTTTCCTCTACTGTCATCGGGGTGCGCCTTTCCTGAAAAAACCAATTGGAGCTTTTTTTTCTGTAAAAGCGGGGCAATTATTTCTTCGTTTCTGAAAAGCAGGTCACTACGCTTATACGGTGCCGCCCTGCGGGCAAAACCTACAATCAACGCGTTCTCATTTAACCGGGTACCGGTCTGCTCCATAATATGATTGATTAAATACTTTTTTAAATTCAAATGAGGCTCCCAGAGATCACGCCCGTTTTTGTAGGCTTCCCTGATTCCCCGGTCCTGCCAGGTGTTAATATGGATCCCATTGGTAATTGAAATAATCGGGGAAGTCCGGATGACTTGCTCCCACATTTGCCTGGCCGTCCGGCCGTGGGTTTTGGAAACTGCATTGGTAATGCGGGAAAGTCGCAAGGCAGCAACGGTCATATTGAACGGGTCGCCCCCAAGAGTCTTCATCTGATGATAATTAAGGGTATTATAAGCTTCCATCTTACGCAAAAGCTGGTGTTCAAACGATTCATTGCCCGCCGCCACCGGCGTATGGGTAGTGAAAACCACCTGCTTTCTGGTTTCCTTCCAGGCATCTTCAAAAGACATGCCCTGTCCCTGCATTTTTTCGCGGATTAACTCAACACCGGCCAGTGCCGCATGCCCCTCGTTGAAATGATAAACATCCACCGGAATGCCCAGAGCCCTGAGCGCCCGCACCCCGCCGATGCCGAGAACCATTTCCGCCGCCACCCGGTCCCGGAGCTTGCTGCTGTACAAGCGCCTGGTTATCCATCCATGAGTACTGCCGGGGAAATTTGTATCCAAAAGATACAGGGGCATGTTGCCGAACTGTCTTGCAAAGCGCACTTTACATAACACATTCTCCCCCTGTATCCGTACTGCCACCTTAACCCCGGTATCTTCAAGAAATTTATAATCTATATTGGGAAAGACATCGTAAGGTCTTAAATCATTACCTATAAACTGGTGGGTATAATCCTGTTTCCAAATAATCCCCACCCCTACCACGGGCAGGTTTAAATCCCGGGCAGCCTTGATATAGTCTCCGGCCAGCACCCCAAGACCTCCGGCATAAATGGGAAGACGGTCACTCAGGCCGTATTCCATGCAGAAATAAGCTACCCTAGGTAAGTCTTTGCCGTTGGTTGCCAATCTCAACCCCCCGCTCATTATTTGCATAAATTAATCAATCCGGGTTTTTTTGTAACAAGTTTATATTCTGCTCAAAAGAACATTATTATTCAGGTAAAAATCATAAATAATTTCCTAAAAATAATTCCCGTCCGTTTTTTTCTCCAAAAGAAACCCCGTCGGAAAACATCCCGGCGGGGTTCACTGTGGAAATTATGACACATGTGTCAGTTGCTGCTTATTCTTCTTCTTGCCACAAACCTCTTGGGGTATAGTGGGTATGAAGCAGCTCGTGTGACTTGTGACCCAGCGGTTTTTCCAGGAATTCTTCGTAAAGCACTTTAACCGCCGGGTTGTCATGGGACTTGCGCAGTACCATGCGCTCGTCCTCGATATAGGTGGCATCTATTCTCTTCAGGCGGATCTCTGTATTGGTCGGAATGGGTGAACCGCCGCCACCGATGCAGCCACCCGGGCAGCACATAATTTCAATAAAGTGATAATCGGCTTCACCGGCACGGATTTTATCCAGCACCTTCCTGGCATTGCCCAATCCGTTGGTTATAGCGATTTTCACCGGCAGATCACCGACTTGAACCGTGGCTTCCTTGACTCCGGTAATACCCCGGCAATCCTTAAAGTTAATATCCGGAAGTTCTTTTCCGGTAACCACTTCGTAAACCGTACGCAGTGCCGCTTCCATCACACCACCGGAAGCACCGAAAATTTCACCGGCACCGGTGGAAATACCGAGCGGAGCGTCGTATTCTTCCTCCGGAAGCCCGGGCAGATTAATATTAGCCTGCTTAAACATGCGGCCCAGTTCCCGCGAAGTAAGCACCACGTCAACGTCCTGGTAGCCGCTGTCATCCATCTCCGGCCTGCCGCACTCGAACTTCTTGGCCGTGCAGGGCATTATTGAAACGCAATAAACATCAGCCGGGTCAATACCCTCTTTCTCAGCGTAATAAGTCTTGGCCAGAGGACCGAACATTTGCTGCGGGGACTTGCAGGTGGAAAGGTGTGCCAAAAGATCCGGGTAAAAGTGCTCTGCGAATTTAATCCAACCGGGGCTGCAGGAGGTAATCATAGGCAGGGTGCCGCCCGTCTGGATCCGCTGGAGCAACTCGTTGCCTTCTTCCATAATAGTCAGGTCGGCGGTAAAGTCAGTATCAAAAACCTTGTCGAATCCCAGGCGCCTTAATCCGGCAACCATCTTTCCGGTAACAATACTGCCGGGTTCCATACCCAAAGTTTCACCGACCTGGACCCTGGTGGCCGGTGCCGTTTGCACCACAACGTGTTTCTTGGGATCGGCCAGGGCAGCCCAAACTTTGTCGGTATCGTCTCTTTCCTGGATCGCCCCGGTCGGACATACCAACGAGCACTGGCCGCACTGTACGCATTCCACGTCAGCCAGTTTTGCATTAAACGCCGGTGCAATAACGCTGTCGAAGCCCCTTTCCTGGGCGGTAAGGACGCTAACCGTCTGGACCTCCTTACATACTGAAATGCACCGGCGGCAAAGCACACACTTGCGCGGATCCCTGATTATAGCCGGAGTAGAATCGTCGATGGGATATTCTGTTTTTGCACCGTCAAAACGAATTTCCTTAATGCCGAACTGTTCAGCCAGTGTCTGCAACTCACAGTTACCGTTTCGGACGCAGGTAAGACACTCCATCGGGTGGTCCGAAAGGATTAACTCAAGGACCAGCTTGCGGGCCTTAACGATAGCCGGAGTATTGGTACGGACCACCATACCCTCGGCAACCGGGGCCACACAACTCGGTACAAAAGCCTTCGCTCCCTGCACTTCTACCACGCAGAGCCGGCAGGCCCCTATTTCATTGATTTTTTCCAAGTAACAAAGCGTCGGAATATTTATACCTAACTTTTTAGCCGCCTGAAGAATCGTGGTTCCTTCTTCCACCGCTATCTTCTGGTTGTCAATGGTCAATGTTATCATTTCATTCTTCCCTCCAAACTCCCGTGTTTTTCTACCTTTCTATTTTCAAAAGCTGCGGGAGCGGCTTTTTATTCTTTAAGTTCGCAAATCTTGGCAGCACACTTATGCTCCTTGATATGCTCCTCGTACTCGTTCCTGAAGTATCGAATTGTACTCAAAACCGGGTTCGGCGCCGTCTGGCCGAGGCCACACAATGCAGTATTCTTAATGGTGACGGCCAACTCCTGGAGGAGCTCAATATCGCCTTCCCTGCCCTCGCCTTTGGTGATGCGGTCAATAATTTCATACATCCGCTTGGTACCGATCCGGCAGGGAGAACACTTGCCGCAGGACTCGTCCACCACGAAGTCAAGGAAGAATTTAGCAATATCCACCATGCAGGTGGTATCGTCCATGACGATCATCCCGCCGGAGCCCATTATTGCTCCCAACGCCCCCAGCGAGTCATAATCGACCGGAGTATCCAGGTGTTCCGCTGGAATACAGCCGCCTGACGGGCCACCGGTCTGTACGGCTTTGAACTCCTTCTTCCGGGGAATACCGCCGCCGATTTCAAAGACAATTTCTCTTAAAGTGGTGCCCATCGGTACTTCTACAATACCGGTGTTGTTGATTCTGCCGGCCAGGGCGAATACCTTGGTGCCCTTGCTCTTTTCGGTACCGATGGAAGCAAACCAGTCGGCGCCGTTCAAAATAATGGGCGCCACGTTGGCCCAGGTTTCCACGTTGTTAAGAACCGTGGGTTTACCCCAAACGCCTGACTGGGCCGGGAACGGCGGCCTCGGCCTCGGCTCGCCGCGCTTGCCTTCAATTGAAGTCAACAGGGCGGTTTCCTCACCACAAACAAAAGCACCGGCGCCTATGCGAATTTCAATGTCGAAATTAAACCCGGAGCTAAAGATATTCTTGCCCAACAAACCGAATTCACGGGCTCTATTGATAGCTGCCTCCAACCTCTCAATTGCCAGCGGATACTCGGCCCGCACGTAAACGTAGCCCTGTTCCGCGCCTATGGCGTAACCGCAAATAGCCATACCTTCAATTACGCTGTGCGGGTCACCTTCCAATACGGAACGGTCCATGAATGCGCCCGGGTCACCCTCGTCACCGTTACAGGCGACATATTTCGGAGACCCCTCGGCAGCAGCGGTAAACTGCCACTTCATGCCCGTCGGGAAACCCGCGCCGCCGCGCCCGCGAAGGCCTGACTTCTTGACTTCTGCGACGACTTCTTCTGGTTTCATTTGGGTAACCGCTTTCCCCAGTGCCGCATAACCGTCCCTGGAGATATAATCTTCAATGGAAAGCGGATCTATATAAATGGTGTTACGAAGAACGATCTTTTTCTGCTTTTTAAACAAGTCGATATCATGAACCCTCTGCGTCGGCTCCTTGGCCCCCGGTGCCCGGTAAAGCAGGCGGGTTACCGGATTCCCCTTCATGACGTGCTCCTCAATAATGGCCGCGGCATCTTTCGGCTTTACCCTGCGGTAGAACGTGCCGTCGGGGTAGATAATCATAACCGGCCCCATATCGCAAGGACCCATACAACCGGTCAAAACAATCTTGGTCTTTTCTTCCAAGCCATTTTTAGCAATAGATTCTTTTATTGCATCAACTACATCCCTGCAGTTTGACGAAATACATCCCTGCCCGCCGCAAACCATAATGTGCGCTTTCCAGTTTGCCGACGGCTCTCCTTGACGGACTTTAAGGACTTCCTGCATGCTCTCTTTAATCTTGGCCAGTTGGTCCAAAGACTTCACTTTATTACACCTCCGTTTAATCCTCCAGCCATTTTTCAAGACATCCTTGTCACGGCAACGGTGCTTGACCTTGATACCGCAACCGCCTTATTTTGGAACCCATGACACCACTCGAGCGTTATATGTTATTTGCTAAGCGTACTGCTCCAAAATCTCGGGAATTTGCTCCGCTTCCAGGCGGCCATGTACATCTTTGCCGTCAATGATCATTGCCGGGGCCAAGCCGCATGCTCCGATACAGCGAACAATTTCTAAAGTATACCGGCTGTCGGGAGTGGTTTGTCCGGGTTTGATTCCCAAAGCTTCCCTGATTGTCTTGATCACCATGTTGGTTCCTTTCACGTAACAGGCAGTCCCGGCACACACGCTGATCTTGTGCCTGCCCCTGGGAATCAGTGAGAAGAAAGCATAAAAGGTAACTACACCGTAAACCTCCTGAAGCGATACCCCCAACCCTTTGGCGATACTGATTAAAGCCCATTTCGGTAAATACCCGATTAACTCCTGGGCCTTGGTCAGTACCTGAATCAAACCGCTGGACTTTCCCCTGTACTCGTCAATAATCAGTTCCAGTTGTTTGGACAGTTCGTCCTTTCCTGGTTCTTCACATTTGCACTCACATGCTACCACAACTCCAACCTCCTTACATTATTGCTTTTTACATCCCCGCTTGATTGAGGAATGCAAAGCCTCAACGCTAAACAGTTATCACATGTCAAAAGTCCTTCTTTGATTGAGACTGCTTTTGCTCCGATTTTTTCATCCCTAAATTAACTAACCAGATAAATAAAATAACCCAAAAACTCAGGCGCGAAAAATTATTTATCATTCCTGATTTTTTATTTACCACGCCCCTCTCGATTTTACGTCTATGGAAACAGTCTTCTAATAATCTTCTAATAAAATTAAATCTATTTCATTAGAAGATAAAACCGAGGATGAGAAGCTTTACTCGTGTTATTTAAATTATAAGTATTGTACTAAATTTTTAAGTATAAATTTGTGCTGTTTTCACACGGTACGGCGGGCGTCAATCTGCTTCATAATCAATGCTATGGCCAATACCAGCGCGTCATAGAAGGAACGTGGATTTAACCCCGTGAGACATTGGATCTTATCCAACCGGTAAGTAAAAGTATTGCGGTGTAAAAATGATTTCTCTGCTGCCTGTGCAATATTCAGGTTGCACTGAAAGAACGCTCCGAGGGTTTCCAGCAATTCTTTCTCTCCCTTGATACTCCCCAGATAGTGTTCAATAAATCTGGTCTTTTCCTCCTCCTTAACCTGCGCCAGCAAACTTTCGAGCGCATAATCAAAAATATGAAAAACTTGAGCATGCTTTATTTCTTTAAAATATTTCCCCATTTTCAAGGCCAGGCAGGCATCCTGATAAGAATTGCGCGCCGCAAAAATCCCTTTGCGACACTCCCCGATGCCGACAGAAACGTCTTGTTTGGTTCCCAGCAGGATCGCCTGACGTAAAGATTCCGCCATTGAAATCAGCTGTTTTCTTAATTTAGACAGGTATTTGCCTTTTTCTTTTCCGTTATTTTTAAAAGTTAAAGGTTCCCGCAAAATTTCTTCCAAAATTATATTTTTAAGCACCAATATTCTACCGTTGTAATACGAAACCACAATAAAACCGCCGGAAAATTTAAGGAAATTTTCAATAATTTTAATTGCTACGGACTGCAGTCGCTCCCACTCGGGAGACTGCTCATCAAAGAGTTCTTTTTTTTCAAATTCTACTACAAAAACCACTTGCGGGTCTTCAATGCCATACCCAAAAATGCGCCCCAGTGTATTCATCGCCGGATCGGAATTACTGTTCACCTGGTTTAAGAGCAGCGACACCAACAATTCTTTGGCCTGTTTTTCCCTTTGCTGCTCTTCAACCAAAAACGCTTTTCTTAAAAGCAATTCCATAACTGACTTAGAAATATTTACCGTACCCTGCCCTTTACTCCGGTTTATTTTTATAGAACCGATCGCATATCCAGCATATTCCAGGGGTACTTCATCCTCAGCTATATTCTTTCCGAGGTTTAAAGTTATTCTATTTGGTGCGTTATCTTTAATTAACTTCAGATCTGCCTCGTTCAATGGAAAATACTCTTCTTCTTTCAGAGAATTCTCACTTTTAAAATCACATAAATCCAATAAACTTCTTCCGGTCATGACTACCCCCTTTCTCTAATATGAACCCATTGCAAGATTGCAACAACAAACAGCCTTTACCGGACTGCTTATTAATATGATTTCGCTATAAAAAGATAAAACCCTGCCTTATTTATTTGATTTCAACCTGTTTTTTTTAATCTGCCGCTTAATTCTTCCTCTATTTTTCTAAGTCTTACTAAAAATAACTCCACATCGATCCATCCACATTCGTCATCGTAAACCCATGTTGTACTAACCGGTTCGTGGTTCTGATGTTTGTCTTGACTGATATCGATATTCACCGGCCTCACCCTTTTTCGTTAAGTGATTTTACTGTGTAATTTTTTGCAATAAATATGCCAATGCAAGCACTCGCTCACCACCCGCTAAGATTTTAGATGCAACATTAAACCGGAAATTGTTTGATTGTCCTGTGTCAATTAAAGACACGGCGGGCGCGAATGTCTCTTTTTGTAACATTCTGCCCCCGGGAGCCTGACCAAAACCCATAAAAATATTGTTTATTTTAAACCGAATGTGCTAGACTACTAGTGATAACAAGTAAAATCAGAGGTGGCTTGAAGATTTGACGAAAAACAAAACCAGGTTTGAAAGGCCCCTGCCAGGAATTTCCGGCAACAAACCGGAACGGCACCCGGCACCCCGGCATTGCCGGGACACTCTGGGAAAACTGTCCCGGCCCTTTTTTATCCCCGAGAAACTGGGGATAGATCTTGCTGAATTTCAAAATACGGCTGAAAAGTACGCGCTGAATGTAAAGTTTAAAAATAAAAACTACTGGTGCCTGCGCCGGGAATTCCCCGGTGAAGTACTGGTGGAACAACTGGGTGAGATATCCGGTCGTTATTTTGCCCCGCCCCACGCCGCACGCCCCCCGGCCTTCCTTAAAGATCACTCCTCCGGCGAAAAAGAATCCGCCGGTATTCTTGGAGTGGCTCCGGATATTCTTAACCGATTAATCGCCGGTGGGGATTTAGAATATTTTTTTCTCGATCAAAAAATCCGCCTGTGGCGCTCAGACCTAGAAGAACTGAAAAATAACCGGACCAGGTTATCTAAACTGACCAGGGAATATGAAAAGTTAAAAACCAATGAAGCCGCCGCTTTGCTGGGAATACCCGCAGGCCGGTTAATATCCCTGCTTAAAGAAGAAAAACTCAGCCCCATGCCCGACTACGAGACCAAGGGAAAAGATTATTTTTTCAAGTTGCAGGATATAAAAAAGCTGCGGGAAAACCTCCTTGCCGGCACATCCCGCCGGAATTTCGGCCGGGAACCCGGCGGAAATAATTCAGGGTTTCCGGAAGAAAAGCCGGCCCCGGTCAGGAGAAAACGCCCCATCCGAAAAAAAACACGCCCCACAGAAAACGAAAAACTGGTTCTGGACGATTTTCAAATCAAGGCCGCCAAGGCTCTCAGAAAAGGACAATCTGTCCTGGTGGCGGCCCCCACCGGAAACGGAAAAACCCTGGTGGCGGAAATGCTGGCAGAAGACTTACTCTCCAGCGGCCGGGGCATGGTCTATACTTCACCGCTAAAAGCCCTTTCCAACCAAAAATACAGGGATTTCCAGGCCCGGTTCGGGAAAGCATCGGCAGGCCTCGTCACCGGAGATATAAGCCTGAACGCAGGTGCTCCGCTGTTGATTATGACTACGGAAATATTTAGGAACTGGTGTTTTAGCGAACCCGAACAACTAAAAAATATTGCTTATGTTGTTTTTGACGAAATTCACTATCTTGATGATGCCGAAAGAGGAACCACCTGGGAGGAAAGTATATTGTTCGCCCCGCCCCATATAAAAATCCTGGGGCTTTCCGCAACCGTACCGAATGTAGAGGAAATAGCAGAATGGATTAATAAAGTACGGAAAGAGAAAGTTACCGTCATTCAGGAAAACAGGAGAAACGTTCCCCTGGAAATCCGGTGGGTTCTGCCCGACGGCACCATCGCCCGTAAAAATGAAGCCAGGAGCGCAGTCGAAGAATTGACCGGGATAATCAAGAACCTGCGCGGTAAAAAACGCTGGCTCAAGTAGATGCAAAACAGGGAGTGAACAGCTATGGAACTGCCGGAAATATCCAGCAGCGAAATAATCGAATTGATTCAGGATAAACTACCGGCCCTTTTTTTTGTGTTCAGCCGGGGACGTACCGAAATACTGGCCAACGATCTGGCCCGGGATTGGGACTTCCTCAATAAAAAGGAAAAAAAGGCTGCCGATGAACAAATCAAGGAGGCCGAAGCTGACTATCCGGGCACTTTCAGCGGACCGGGCTGGCGCAACCTGCGGCGCCTTTTATACCAGGGAATTGCTTACCACCATGCCGGCCTTCTACCCCCGGTAAAGTACCTGGTAGAAAAACTTTACTCCCGGCACTTACTTTGGGTGATTTTTTGCACCGAGACCTTTGCTGCCGGGGTAAACTTTCCAGCGTCCAGTGCCGTATTTGACTCAACCCGCAAGTGGGACGGGTATGACTTTCGCGTCCTGCATAACCGGGAATTCTTCCAGATGGCCGGCCGGGCCGGCAGGCGGGGCTTTGATAAGGTCGGTCACGCCTTTATCCGGGTAGACAGCCGCTTTCCTGAACAAACCGGCTTTTTTAGTGAAGAAAAGGTAGAACCGGTTCTGGGAAGGTTGGTTGTCTCTCCCAACACGGTATTAAGTCTTTTACGCTACAAAAACGACCACGAAATCCACCGTTTTTTAAACGATAACTTTAAGATGCACCAATTGAAAAAGCAAAAAGCCTGCCGGGAAGAAACAATTAAGACCTGCCGGGAAGAAATAGCTAAAATAAAAACCGGTGTTTGCCCGGAAAGCCGAACCCTTGCCTGCCCCATAGAACGTACCCGGGCGCGCAGACAAATGAAACGCCTGCGGTTGAAAAGAAAAAACAAAGAAAGAGAGCTGCTTAAAAAACAGCTCGCTTCCTTTACTCCGAAAAAATGCCGGGATACGGAAAAATGCCGTACCTTAACCGAGAATTTTATGCAGGCTAAAGACCGTCTGCGCGCGCTGAAAAAAGAACTCCGGGAGATTTTAAAGCTGGAAAATTCCGTTTTCGTGGAATTCAAAGAAATACGCGGTCTCCTGGAAAAACTGGGGTATGTTAAGAACCGGGAATTTTACCCCCGGGGTATTTTCGCCCTTGAGCTGCACGTGCAGGAAATCCTGGTAACGGAACTGGCTTTTTCCGGGCTGCTGGAAGACGCAGAACCATCCGAAGTAGCAGGTGTGCTGGCGGGAGTGGAATATATTCCCGGTAAATCATTCCATGAAATTAAGCAGGACCTGCCTGCCCTGCGCGAGGCGTCCGCTTTAAGAAAAAACCTGCTCCGGATGGGCGTGCCGGAAAAATATTGCCTCTGGTCGCACCTGCCCGGGCCATTGGCCTACGCCTGGTATAACGGCGCCGGTTTTGCCGAACTTATGGAAATGTCCTCCCTGCAACCGGGCGACATATTTTCAATTTTCCGGAGGGAGATAGATCTTCTCCGCCAGATTGAACGGGCAGCAACCGGAAATCCCGCCCTGGTGGAAAAGGTAAAAGCTATTCGCGGCAAGCTGGACCGCGATGAAATAGCCCTCAGCTTCTAATTTAAAAAACCGCTTCCCCGGTAAAACCCGAGCAGATAATGCTGCATTCATTGCCGAAAAATTGACGGTAGCGCATACAGGCTTCCTCGTTCGGGTTGACAACTATTATTTTCCTCTTTTTTTCCGGCGCATTGAGCGCTCTTTTTACCAGGGCAATAATCGAGGTTTCGGACGCATCCAGGGAATATCCGATAAACGCCAGGCAATCGGAGCAATTAACGGCACCGGCACTGCTTTCCCAAATATTTTGCAGCCGGTTGATTTTATACGACTTATATAAAGTCGGCGCGATTATAACGGCCTGGGCGTTATCACTCCCGCAATTCAGGCAGGTAACGGAATTGTTCTCTTTGAAAAGCAGATGGGCCACCTTGTCTTCATGTTGAGATATCTCCCCGCAGAGCGGGCAAAAAGACCAGTTCAGGGAACCGTGCAGTTTGTAAAGCGGTATCCCGGCCTTCCGTTCCGGGTGCTTTCCGTGACTGCCGTAAAAACCGTATTCCGGTTCCCTGCCGGCAGCCCGGATTGCCCGGTCCAGAACCAGATCGTAATTTAGGGATATGAAAGCGGGAAGTTCTTCATCGTTATTGAAAACCCGGTTCACGAAAGATTGGTGGATCCCGTTATAAGACGGGAGTGATTTATCCAGGGTCATGCTGATTAATTTCACCAGGGCCTTTTTTAAATGATACAGCCTTGGCCTGGTAAACCTAACGGAAAATGCCTGGTTATTCAGTAAATACCAGTCTACCAGGTTGAAAATCTCGTCAATTGCGGGATACCGGTCCAGGTCCTCCACCGAGTTGATTTTTACCCTCTTCCCGTAAAAATACTCCAAAAACTCCCATACAATTTCCAGATCGGCTTCGCAGGATTCTATTTTAAAATACCGGAAAGCACTCCTCAAAAAATTATGCACCACCGGAGCACCCTCCGCCGCCGAAGCACCAGCGCCAAAAATATAAACCGTCCTCATACAACCCTCCGGGCAAACTTGATCCAGCCGCATAAAAATCTAAAAATTATTTTGTCTTTAACCTTAACTTTTTATCACTGCGGCCTAAAAAAAAACTAAGTTCTTATGAAATTCTCACCGGCAGGCATAATAGCCTGCCCCCGTTAATATATAGATTTATAACAAACATTTACCATTATAACCGGGGGCAGCGCGTAAATGAAAAATTTAACCAGCTTTATTGAGCGTCATAACGAGTTGACCGGTTTTTCATTCCTTACTACCAAGCCATCGGTAGTGGTCCTGGGCTCCTTTAACTCCGGAAAGTCAACCCTGATCAACCGTCTCCTCGGAGAAGAAATCAGCCCGGTGGGGATACTTCCCACTACTCCCTGCCTGATAAATTTCGAATACGGCAAGGCCTATCAAGCAACCTTTACCTTTGCCGGGGAAAGAAAAGTCTTTCAACAACGCTCCCATCTGCATGCCTTTCTCACTCAATTGAATTTTTCCCGGGGCAGGGTTGACATCGAGTTGCCGTCCCCCCTCTTAAAAAAATGCCGTATTATTGATACCCCGGGCATAGATTTCCTCAACGGCGATTCCGGCCGCACCGCCGAAAAAGCGGCCTCCGGAGCCGACAAGATAATTTACCTGTTCCACCAGCGCGGAATAGAGGAATCTAACCGGCTTTTCCTGCACCGGCTGGCTACCGCCCGCAGGAATAAAAATTTAAACGATCTTTCTTTCTGGTTGAACTGCAACCTCGGAGAATACGACGGCACTTCCCTGGAAATAACCAGGACGGTACTGAGGGAGATTTTTTCAAACCCGATGCGGTTAAACACGATCAATACGTTTAAACCGGAAAACGTGGCCATATTTAAACTGTTTCTGGAAGTGGAACTGCTCCGGGAAGCTCTGCGCCAGGTTTCCGGCAAACTGAAAAAAATAGATACAGAACTCCCGCAAAAAATCAAAAAAACCGTCTTAATAAAAGATTACTCCCTCTTTCTCTCTGAATTTTGGACTCTAAAACATACCGCCACTCTTATTTTACAGGCAGGAAGGCTCCTGTATTCACTTCCTTCAGTGACAAGGGAACTGGAAACGCACTTGCAGCACATGAACGCAACCAATCTGAATCACCGGTTAAGTGCCCCGGACGCCAAACTCCACCGTACCAGAACAACCGGTATCAGGAAAACCAGGGACGCTATGCTCAACCTGTTAAACTTCCTGTTAAATGAGCACGGGATAAAAGAATTTACCGACCGGACGGAACTAAAACAACTGTTTCATACTATTTCAGAGAAACGGTTCACCATAGTGGCGGCAGGGGGAGTCTCCACCGGCAAATCCACTTTTCTCAACGCCCTGATGAAAGAAAAACTTCTTCCTACTGCCGACGGTCCGGCAACTGCTTCCGTGACCAGACTCACTTACGGCCGCCGGAAAAAGGCCGTGGTCAAATTTTCCGTTCAAGTAACCCTGCACCTGTATGAGCAAGTCGGGGAACAGGTGGACTTGTGCCGGGATGAGCTGGCGGTGCTGGAAAAATGGCTGTCCTCCCCCGCCTGCGGCATAGCCTGTCTCGAAGCCTGTGTAGACGGGCGTTTTAAGGATACCGGTCAAAAGGAAACGGCAGAAATGATTAGACGGGTAAAAGATTTTTTTGCCGCCGGCACTTTTGGCCTTAAGAGCGGCACCACCCCTCCTGCCGCCTTTAAACCGGTACCCCTAAAAAGGATTAAGCACCGCGGAATCATGCAAAAAGTCCGGATCACCTTTAAAAATCCTGAGCACCGGGAATTTGATCTCGCCCTACCCGAAGAGATCCGGTCGTTTCAAAACACGTTAGGAACCGCTAATGCCTTTAGCATCGAAACCGTCGATATTCAACACCCTGCAGAGTTCTTAAAGCTGGGTGACTTTATTGACACCCCGGGACTGGACGGCATAAACAAACACCTCCGTGAAAGGACTTCCCGGTGGATCCGGCAAAGTGACGCCTGCCTTTTCTTTCTTAATGCCCGGCAGATATTAAACCACCTGGACCGGGACAGTTTTCACAAGTTATTCCAGCCCCAAAAAGCAGGGTCATTTAACTGGCAAGAAATTTCAAACCCGGGGCAAGAAAAGTGTCTCTTTGTGATCAACTTCACCGATCTGTTGACTTCTTCCCAGCGGGAAGCGGTATTCAACTTCGTAAGGAAAAGTCTCTCATCAACCCCGGTGCCGGACCAACGCGCCGGCAGGCCCGGTATATTATTTATTTCGGCTTTGAGGGGACTGACCGCCGGTCAGGACGGCGGCATGGGAAAATTAATCAAATGCCTCGAAGAAGACGTTTTAAGGTCCCGGGGCAAAAAATTTTACCTGGACGGGACCCAAAAACTCTTTTCCCTCCTGGACGGTGCTTCCCGGGGCATATCTGATGAGTTAATGTCGGGGAACACTTCATACGAAAGAAAGTTAGAACTGCGTAGGGCCCAAGAAACTTTGCGCCAATCAAAGCGCATATTAAAAAATATCAGAGCGGCAATTTATGAACCGGGGAGGTTGTAAAATGGAGCACGCGCGAATTTTGGAGGAAAGATTGCGCAGAATTATCGGAGAAGTAAGCGGACATACCGGGAACGAAATTAAAAGAAATCTAATTGGTGATTTCGAAACGAATCTCCGGGCAATATTAAAAGAACATTCCGAAAAAGAAACTGCCAGGTTTCTAGCGCTTCTGAAAAAAGCCTTTGAAAAAATTTAAATTACTGAGGAGGGATAAAATGAACGCCAAGTTTGACGGCAGCAAGGCGGAAAAAACCGGGGAACAGTTGATTCAGCAAATGCTGTATGATATACTCAGTGGTTTGAAAACAAAACTGGTGCAGCCATTGTTGGAAAAAAACCTGAAAATAGCCGACCGCCTGGAAGAACTGAAAGAGCAAGACCGGGCGGGCATTGCCGAATTGAAGGAAAGGCTGGTGGTTCTGGAAGACAAGGTTCAACAGATGCCCCTCACTATTCTCGCCGCCTTAAGGGACGCCATAAACCAGGCCGGCGGAGGGGAAAAAAATGGCGCTTGAAAACCCCCGTAACCAATCAGACCTGGTAGACTCACTGGCTGCCACTATTCAAAAAAAAATATTAACTCCGGCGTCCGGTAAGATAGAAGCGCTTGAACTTGAAATCGCGGCCATGAACCGGCTGATAAACGACTTGCAAAAAAAACAGCTCCTTTTAACTGAAGCCCATTACAAGACCAGAGTTTTGGCTGCAGTATGCACTCTGGCTACGGCGGTTCTGGGGATTGTCCTGATTATTATTAGGTTCTAGATGTCACTAACGGTCTGGCATTTCCGGCCAGACCGTTTTATTGATAAGGCACACCTTTCAACCGCGCTTCGTTTTCATTACGGCAAACACAAAAGCCGTCGCCCCGGAAATAATCAGCACTTTAATGACAAAATTTATCGTTTCGGCTCTGAACCTGTTTTTTTCTTTCTCCAATGCAGTTGACGGGTTCCATTTTAAATCTGTATAGGCACCCTCGCTTTCAAAATATGCAACGTCATTTTCTGACTGGACTAATTGTTTTTCAAGCCGCACCAACCGCTCCTCGTGCCTGTCTATCCCGGACATGTAACTTGTCACCTGGACAACCAGAAAAGCTAAAACAAATAAAACCAAAAGCAGTCTGGGGTTATTCCTGGAGTTATTCATGGAATCTACCTCACTTTTTATTTTATGGGTTGTCAAGCAAGACGTGCTCTCCGGTAAGGTGGTCCACCAACTGCCTTGCCGTACGCCCGGACCTACCGTTATGCCAGGTTTCCCACAGCAACGCCCTGCGTTCAAGTTCGCCTTCATCCAGGGATATTCCCCTCCGGCTTGCCAATCCGCGCACAATATCAAGATAGAGCTCCCGGTCCGGTGATGGATAAAGCACGGTGATCCCGAACCGGTCGGCCAGTGAAAGCTTTTCCTGGACCGTATCGTTTCTCCGCACTTCTTGATCCCGCCCGGAGGAAACCTTAGCGTCGGAAAAGAACTCCCGCACCAGGTGCCGCCGGTTTGAAGTTGCATAGATCAAAACGTTAGCAGGCCGGCTTTCCAGACCGCCTTCAAGAACGGCCTTTAGTTCCTTATACTCTACTTCCGATTCTTCAAAGGAAAGGTCGTCAATAAAGATTATAAACCGCTGGGGCCTGCGCCTAAGCTGCCTGGTAATCAGGAGGAAATCGCCCAGGTCACTTTTAGCGACCTCAACCAGGCGCAACCCCCGGTCCGGATACTGATTTAAAAGTGCCTTTACTGTGGAGGATTTCCCGGTACCCCGGTCACCATAAAGCAAAACATTATTTGCCGGCAACCCCGCCAGGAACCTTTCTGTATTTTCCACCACTTCCTGCCGCTGGGCTTGATAGCCGACCAGCTCTTCAAAACTAACGGTATCGGGTGCACCGATTCCTTCCAGGCAGCCTCCCCGGCTGCTCCACCGTAAAGCCCCGTATTTTCCGAAAATACCGGACCCATAATTCCGGTAATATCCGGCCAGTTCTTTAAGGCGGCTGTCCCAACCCGGGGAAACGGCAAATAAATGTTTAATTTCCCGCAGGCAACTGCTTCCGGGACAAATATCACCGCAACCGGTACCGGTATCCAGGTCTTTCCATGACGGCAATCCTCCGACCGGCAACCGGCTTTCTTCCAGGAGCGCAAGCACCGTCCGGCGGGCGACCTCCGCTTCCACCCGGAATAAAACCTCCAGCCTGCTCAAATCCCCCGCCGCCGCCTCCTTTAAGGATGTGTTTACCTGCTCCGGAGGAAATGCCGCCGCTTTCCGGCTGAAAGCATTATCATCAAAAAGGATTAAGTCCAGGAGATGGTTTTGCCAGGCATCTTTCAACGGTCCGCCTTCCGCTCCCGTTTCCTTTTCCGATAACCGGAAAAACAACTCCCCGTATGCGTCAAGAACTTCACCCGGCTCTGCCTTGCCGGCACAAGCTTTAAGGAACCTGAGCATCTCCAAAAAAACCGGGTCTTTAATAATACCCCGGTAAACCACCAGGCCCCGGGCGGCTCGCAATGCTTCTGAACAGACATCTGAACCGATTGTTTTCACAGTTGTCAAAACAAATTTTCTCCCTTTTATGAAGTTCTCATTCATGCCTTGATATTCTTCAACTTTTTCTAATTTCCTTCGCACCTGAAACTAAATTTGAAAGACCCCATAAAATGTATTAAATTAATTTTAGAGGGTGTGTGTTTTCATGGAAAATACCGGTCGTGCTTCAAATATAATTGCCGCTCTTCAGGCCAACCTGGATTACCAGGTAAACTGGTTGCGGAAATGCCAAATTTTGCTACCCGGGCACCGGGCTGACGGGGCGATAAAAAAACACCCGGATCAAGGCTGGATCATACCTTATTTTTCAAATTTCGCCGCCATGGCCATGCTGGAGGAACCTTCCGCATATCAACCGGTGCGGCAATACCTGGACTGGTACCTGCGCAACCTGGAGGCTGACGGAACCATACTTGACTACCATTATGATGAAAACCTGAACCGCCGGACCCGAACGCCGGATTCAGAAAATGCCTACGCCGGAACCTACCTGACCCTGGTTACGCTGTACCAGAAAAAGACGGGAGATACCCGCTGGGTGAAGAATAACCTCTCCGGCTTGAAAAAAACGGCCCGGGCCGTAATAAACCTGATGGACCGCGACGGACTTACTTTTGCCCGGTCCGGACACAAGGTAAAGTACTTGATGGACAACTGCGAGGCCTGCAGAGGATTACTGGATTTCGCCGGACTACTTCAGGTTCTGGATGACGGTGACGCGCCTTACTTTAACGACGGTGCCCAAAAAATAGCCGTCGGGATAGAAAGAATATTGTGGAACCCGCTCGGTCGGTACTACCATCCTGCCAAAAACGGCTGGTTTAAAGCGGGAGTAAACTTGTCAAAATTTTATCCCGATGCTTCTTGTCAAGTATTCCCTGTTTTGCATGGTCTGATTAAACCCGGGTCGGGTAAAGGTATCCGTCTTTACCACATATTCAATTACAACCACCCCGGCTGGGTCTGTTTCCAGCCGCCTCACTACCCGTGGACGGTCCTCGGTTATTGCGCCGGTCTTTACGGCGATTACCGGCGGGCCTATGAAAAAGTTCGCCTGGCCCGGGAAAATTACATCGACCCCGGGTCGGGGAATTGGTTCTGTGCCGAAGCCGCCTTTTTTGTGCTGACTTGTGCCGTTTTAATTGACCGGCGCAAACGCTGGCTCAAGATATAAAACTTTTTTAAATATCTTACCACAGTTAATTGCCATCGCTCCATAAAAATAATAAACTTGAAACTAGAATAAATTTTATCGGGGAAAATATTAAAAACATCTAAACTCATTTTAAAAGGAGAACTTTATGGAATATTCTGTTTATGCCGGAACCGCCGTTACGCTGGCCAAGCAGGGGGGAGAAATAATCAGGGCCAGGTTCGGGGGTAGTTTTACCAGCGGATACAAGTCCTGCCCGTCGGACCTGGTGACTGAAGTAGACCGGAAAGTGGAAGACCTTATTGTCAAAGGCCTGCGCGCAAATTTTCCCGAACATGCCATCTTGAGCGAAGAAAACGGGCACTACTCTGAAGAAATTTCCCGGGAAGGGTATACCTGGCACGTAGACCCACTGGACGGCACGACCAATTTTGTTTACGGCATCCCTTTCTGCTCTGTCTCGATCGCACTGGCCTACAACGGCCATGTAATCACAGGGGTGGTTTACGATCCCTTCCGCCGGGAATGTTTCAGTAGTACCAGAGGCGGCAGAACCCTAATGAACGGGAGGCCCATCCGGGTGGACCGAGCGCGAAAAACGCTCGGGGAAAGCCTCCTGGTTACCGGTTACCCGTCCAACAAGGCTTACAACCAACGGCTGCTGAGGGTCAACTACCACCATTTGCTTGAGCACTGTGCCAACCTCAGGGCGCTTGGTTCCGCCGCCCTGGAACTGGCTTATGTCGCCTGCGGCCGGCTGACCGGCTTTTGGGAAGATCCTCTCATGCCCTGGGATGTAGCCGCCGGATCCCTGTTGGTAAAAGAGGCCGGGGGAAGGGTTACGGATATCGACGGCAACAATTTTCATTTGGACCGGAATCTTTCCATTGCGGCCACCAACGGGTTGGTCCACGACGAACTGCTTGCGGCGCTGCGCCTTGAATAAAATTTAACTGCTGAAAAAGGCGTGTTGCGCTCCTTAGCCGCAAATTTCCTTAACTTTTCAGGTTTTAAAAGAAACTTTCAACAAATAATAATAACGGCTGTCGTTCCAACTGAATAAAGGAGGATCGTGCTAATGAACAGAAGGCGTGGAGGAGTAATGTCCGAAAGGCTGAAGTATGAATTAGCTGATGAACTCGGTGTAGGAAACGTGGTACGCAGGGACGGCGGTTACTTCGGTAATGTTTCATCCAAAAACTGCGGTAACCTGGTCCGGCTTGCCATCGAACGGGCCGAACGATCCATGGCAGGGGAACGATAGCTAAAACAGGGATGCCTTTTAGGGCATCCCTCAAATTATTTTTAACCACAAAAACACCCGCTCTGCGTTATAATAAAGTAAAATTACCTGCGGGGAAGTATTCCCATTTGATCATGGAAGGAGGTTAATTAATGCCTATTACCCATGAAGAAATAGTGCTCCGGCTGTTCCTGGCCTTGATAGTGGGCGCTCTTATCGGAACGGAAAGAAAAATCATGCACAAGCCTGCCGGCTTAAGAACTCACGCCCTGGTAGGACTGGGCGCCGCCCTGTTTACCATTATCAGCACTTACGGCTTTTTGGAATTCAGCGGTCCCCCCTATTACCGGACTAATATGGATCCGGCCCGGATAGCGGCCCAAATCGTGGTAGGAGTCGGCTTTATCGGGGCCGGGTTAATCTTTAAAGATGAAAACAAGGTCCGCGGCCTAACCACTGCTGCCAGTGTATGGCTGACAGCCGGCCTGGGCACGGGTATCGGCGCCGGAATGTATTTTACCGTACTGGCAGCGGCAGCAATGGGATTTACCGCTTTAAGACTGGGCTCTGTCTTAAAGCGGTTTGGTTATTATGAAGATGACCTGTCCGACTAAAGAACACCCGCTGACTTTTATAATTTTATAAAAGGATAATTTATTTTTTACCGAATGACAGTGGTAAAAGGAGGTTTGACGCCGTATGGATGAGTATCTTTTTAAACGTCTCTTGTTTGCCGGAGAAGAAGAGGAAATCAAAGATCTAATCAAGCTCGGGTATTTCAACAGAGACAACGACAAAATTTACCGGACTGAAAAATATCAACACGATACCGAAGAATTTATCAACGCGAAAAAAGATTCCCTGTACCAGGCGGTAAAAAAACTCGGAAGTGCTGAAGATATGGACCAAACTATGGAAATGGCCGGTATTAAAGATTTCATTACTTTTATCTTTATTGCTGAAGAATTAGTTGAGGAAGGCAAATTTAAAAAAGACCCGAAGAAAAACTGTGTCCTAAACCAATAAGCACCTCGCACTCTCAAACGGAGGGTGCTTCCTTATTTTTTTAACAAAACTTAACTTGAATTTAACAATTACCCGCAAAAGGTATGTTAATATACCAGAGAAAATTCGTCATGGAGTGGAAAATTATGTTTCGCAAAAAAAAGGATGTCTTTTTTGAGTATTTCCAGATTATTGCCAAAAATATCCATGTGGCTTCCGAGGTTTTCCGCAAAGAACTTAACAACTTAAGGGACTCGGAGGAGTTTGCCCTGCAAATCAAGACGATTGAAACCATGGGTGACCAATACACCCACGAGGTTATCTTCGCTTTAAACCGAACCTTTATTACCCCGCTGGAACGGGAAGACATCCTGAACCTCACCATTAAGCTGGACGATGTCCTCGACATAATTGAAGCCTGTGCCTGGAACTTTGAGCTTTTCAACCTTAGCGAACCGGATGAATACATGAAGCTCTTTGCCAAGAACATTGAAATGTCCACCCAGGAAATAGTTTACGCCATTGATGACCTGGTAGAAAAAAAGCTGGTAGAAGTATCCAAGCATACGTATAAGATTAACGATCTGGAAAATGTAGGCGATGACCTACTCAGAGACAGTTTAAAAACCCTCTTTTCCACATGTACCGATCCGGTTGAAATTATAAAAAGAAAAGAAATTTACAATATGATGGAATCTGTCTCAGATGCCTGTGAAGATGTGGCCGACATTTTAGAAGGTATTATCATGCGCAGCTCCTAAGGAGAAAAAAGTTATGTACGACCCGGCCTTGCTTCTTATTATTGCCGTTGTAATTCTGGCACTTTGCTTTGACTTCATAAACGGCTTTCACGATACGGCCAACTCTATAGCTACTTCCATCTCCACCAAAGCCTTGCCACCCCGGGTAGCAATCATTCTCGCGTCCTTCATGAACCTTATGGGCGCCCTTGCCTTTACCGGGGTGGCCAAAACCATCGGCGGTAAAATTGCCAACCCGCTCAACCTGGATAACGGCATGTACATCGTAGCCGCCGCCTTAATAGCCGCCATTACCTGGAACCTGATTACCTGGTATTACGGCATTCCCAGCAGTTCCTCCCACGCCCTGATCGGCTCCCTCACCGGGGCGGTCATAGCCTCCGCCGGAATAGGTGAAGTTAATTTCAAAGGTTTTATCACCATCCTGCAAGCTTTAATTATTTCACCGTTGCTGGCTTTTGCCGCGGGATTTACCATCATGACCCTAGTCAAAATCATTTTTAGAAACGGCCACCCGGCCAAATTGAACCGCCGGTTCCGCACCCTGCAAATATTTACCGCCGCCGGGCAGACATTCAGCCACGGCACCAACGACGCGCAAAAATCCATGGGGATAATTACTTTTGCCCTGATAGCGGGGGGATTCCAGACCAACCTGGACGTACCTTTCTGGGTAAAACTTTCCTGTGCCGTCGCCATGGCCCTGGGTACTTCAGCAGGCGGGTGGAAAATTATAAAAACGGTCGGCACCAGGATTATAAAACTGGAACCCGCCAACGGCTTTTCGGCGGATATCGGTTCAGTTATGGTAATTATCCTGGCCACGCTGTTGAAAATGCCCGTAAGTACCACCCACGTAATTTCATCATCCATTATGGGGGTAGGCACTTCAAAACGCGTCTCCGCCGTTAAATGGGACACCGCTCAAAAAATAGTCACCGCCTGGCTGATTACGCTGCCGGTCACTTTTGTAATTGCAGCCGTAATCTACTGGATTATAGCAATCTTTATATAAATACATGGTTGAATTAATAATAAAATTACTAAAAAGTGCGAATTTTACAATTAACATTGCTATAATATTTATAAAAATAGTGGTATAATTTCTATTAACCATAACCAATAAATAACGAAAGGAGAGTATTTTCATGTCAGTCACCAAAACCGGTGGCATCGGGCACTTGAAAAAAGACCTTTCGTTGGACGAGCTTGAAATACTCCAAAACATCAACTCTATTGTCACTTCAAACACCGACCTGGATGAAATCCTGCAATCGGTTCACGCCTACCTTCCCAAGCTCATACCACACACTAAAAGCGGCATTTTCTTCTACCATGAAAAAAACGGTAAGGTAACCTTACACTCCAACATCGGCCTGAATGACCGGCTCATAAAACTTTTCAAAGAAAATATTGCCCATGACTATCTTTTTATCAAGCAAATGAAAACCAAAAAGGGCTGGCGCTCCACCGATATTTTTCAGGTGGAAGACGTCAAAAATTCACAATATTTTCACTCGCTCAGACGTGACGGCATGTACTACAATCTTGGCGCGCCCATAGTTTTAGGCGGAAATTTTATCGGCACGATCCATGTTGCCCGCCCGGAAAGCCGTTGGGACTTCAGCGTCAAAGACCTGCGCATGCTGGAACTGGTGGCAACCCAAATCGGCATCGCCGTGAAGAATGCGCTTACCTATGAAAAGGACTTAAGAGAAAAAGAGCATATTATCAACGCTTTGGAGCAAAAAATTAAGCAGGCCGAAAGGTTGGCCGCCCTCGGCAGGGCGGCGGCCATAATTGCCCATGAAGTTAAGAACCCCCTTACTTCAATCAGGCTGTCCCTCTACTCGATTGAAAAAAAATCTTCCTGGAAAATGGATATCAAGCAGGATTTAACCATAGTTAAAGAAGCGGTGGACCGGGTCAGCCGTACCATGGAGGATCTGCTGCATTTTTCCGTTAACACGACGCTGCAACTGGAAGAGGTCGATTTAAATGAATTGTTGAAGGGCCTGGTAAGTGAATATAGAAATCAGTACAGTAAAGGTTTAATCATTGAAACCTCCCTTAACAAACCCATTCCACTGATCACCGCCGATACTGAAAAACTGATCGAAGTTTTTAGAAATTTGATTACCAATGCCATTTATGCCAACGAAACCAGCGGCACGGTCCGGATATCCACCAACCACTCCTTTGATCAGGTGATTATTACCGTAGAAGACTGGGGTAGCGGCATTTCACCCGAGATTCAGCAAAAGATATTCGAACCTTTTTTCACGACCAAGCAAAGCGGCACCGGCCTCGGACTGGCAATTGCCAAAAAAAATATCGAGGCCCACCGCGGTTTAATTAAAGTTGAAAGTGAACCCGGCTGGGGAACTAAATTTATCGTCTCCCTGCCGGTATATAACCCGGAGCGGCGAGGTGATCAAAATTAACGAATTCTTAATCAGTGAAATCCGGTTATTACTGGTTGATGATGACCCGCTGGTACGCCGCAGCTTAAAAATGTTGTTTGAACTCCATGATATTTCCATAATCGGAGAAGCGGCCAACGGAGAAGAAGCCATTGAAGCAGCCGCCAAGTTAAAGCCGACCATGGTGCTCATGGATGCCAACATGCCCAAACTGGACGGAATCCGTGCGGCAAGAATTATCAAAAACAGTTACCCTGATATGCACGTGATTATCCTTACCGTCAACAACGATTACGAAAAAGTAGTCCAGGCCATCCGCGACGGGTGTTCCGCCTACGTATTGAAAGACAGTCCACCCGAACAGTTGATTGAAATCGTTGAAAGCGTAGCCGAAGGCCGCTATTTTGTCGATACCACAATTGCCAACGAGCTTTTGGTCAACCTGGTCCAGGGAACCTCCCCCCGCCAGGTTCAAAAGGAATATTCCATTTTGACCTCGCGTGAAAAAGAGGTTCTCCAGCTGATTGTCAACGGCTTCAGCAACAAGGAAATCGCGGTAAAATTAAAAATTACCCTGCGCACTGTGAAAGCTCACGTCAGCAGTATTCTAATGAAACTGAACGTCAATGACCGCACCCAGGCCGCTGTTCTTGCCATCCAGGAAAAGCTGGTGGACAGTCACGGCATCTGACTTACCCCACGAAATCAAAAAAAATGCGCCTTCGTAAAGGCGCAGGTGAGTAGGGGGTAAGTTTCCCTTTTTATTTTTTGATTACCCGCTTAAGGAAATATCCCTCCGCATCAATTACATTTCTCAATAAATGCAGGTCTTCATCCGTCGGTTCGGCCATTTCTTTAACGTCAGGCGGGATAATCAACTCAAAACTGACCAACTCCTGAATTTCTTCCGGCGTTACCCCCGGTTTTACTTCCAACAGTTTCATCCTCCTGGTTTCATCGTCAAAACCGAACAGGGCCTGATTGGTAATAATCCGGTACGGACCGGAACCCATAACTCCGGCCTTCTCCCTGTAGTCCGGAGAACCGTCGCCATATCCGATGCTGGTCACAAAATCTACTTTATTGACGAACCTTCTTTTTTCGAGGGCCATGATGGCGATGGTCTTTTCGCAATTTGCGGCCATGGCACCGGCACCGCCGCTTCCCGGGAATCTTACCCGCGGCTTCCTGTAACTGTTCCCCTCAATCGTGGAACAGATATTGCCGTACATATCTACTTGAGCACCGCCGATAAAAGCATAGTCCGCGTATCCTCTCTGGGTCAATTCAAATACCGCGCACAACCCTTTAAGATAACAGGCCTTACGGCCGGCCCTGGTATCCCCGACAGACAGGGGCATACCCATTTCCAGTATCGGTGCCAGCGACCCGGCTTCATAAATCATGTAAAGGTTGGGCGCGTGAGTAAGCTGGGCGTGCATCGCAGCGATAATCGGCAGACCGGTACCGACAAAAACTATCTTTTCGTCTTCAAGAACCCTGGAACCTGTGTAGGCGATCATTTCAAACGGGGTATATTCAGACATCCTTATAACCTCCTTATTTTCAGATGCATTTTAGATTAGCATGCATGCAGCCGGATTATTTTCGTGGGTTTTCCGGCTGAATAGAATTCTACAATCTATGCCAGGATAATGGGCTGCCCACCGTCCATCTCTTTTAACTTCTTGAGTTTTTTATATCCGACTTTCTCCAGGAAATCATCAAAAGTATCGCAGCTGAAAATATATTCCTCGTAGTATTTTTTGAGGCTTCCCTTATTCCCGGTTTTCCGGAAATCATCGCA
>DFAQ01000038.1:16663-44131 GCA_002365865.1 Pelotomaculum sp. UBA3102 | reverse complement strand
GGAAATGCACCATACGGCTGTTCGGTTAACGTGTCGACAGCGGGATAAGGAATTTCGGTAAGGTTGGGATAAGCCCTTATGCTTTCCGAGGGTATGATCGCATCCGTGGTCATAATAGTGTAAGTGGATGCCATGGCTATTTCAGGACACGTGCATTGGGCTCCGAAGATCCGCGCGTTCCCGTACATGTCCGAAGCGGTAGTATGAACCAGTCCGACATCGGGATGGCAGGCGGGCAGCAGGTAGGTATTTTGGCCGCTGAACGGGCACTCGATCATTCTACCCCGGTTGACCAGTTCCATGTCTGTACCACCGTGGTCCCTTACCGGAATAAAGGGAACCCCCATGGCCCCGGCCTTGAACCTGGCCGACATACCGTAGTTAGTATAATCGTCTATTTCAATCAACCCGTTGGTTGCCAGGTAACGCAACAGGGGTGCGATACCAATAATTTCATAACCCCACCAGGCCAATTCGACCCGCTTTACTGATATGCGGTCGGGGTCTAAAATCATCGCCCCGACCAGCAGCTCGGGACAGATTGAATTTGACTGGAAAGACAGGGTCAGGTCTCTGGCCCCCTGTCTGATTATTTCATGAATGATGGCAACCGGAACCCTGGTATTGACAAAGCCTCCGATACCAATGTTAATTCCGTCTTTTACATGCTTGCGCACGGCTTCTTTTAAAGAAGTTCTCTTATCAAGAAGAGCGTGAGACTTTTCAACCATTATTTTTCTTGCTTCTTTAGGAGTAGGGCCCCAATACTCAAATTTTTTTTCTTCGTACTGCAGGTTGGAAATATTTTTTATTTTGGAATTTACTGAATTTATCATACTTATACCTCCCTTAAATACTTTTCATTTTTACATCCCTGTTGACTGTATCACTGGCACTGAATTCCGGTTTTTATCACCCCCTGGATTTTTCTGATGCGGTATAAAAGCTGAGTTTATAACCTTTAAACTCTAAAATGGATGCGCCATGGTATGTTTTAGGCGGAAAGCTTAAAAATGTTTAACTTTTCTTAATTTTATAGATAATTTTTAATATTTTCAATATATCAGCTGTACTAGTACTAAAATACAAACATATGCCTGAACTTGCAGACAATGTAAATCAGACCCTCTGTTATCTTAAATTTCTTAATAGTCTGAAAGTTACCTAAATATATTAAAATTTCATAAAATTTTAATATATTTATAATTTTTTAATATATCCAAAGTACTAGCCCTATGATACAAATAAATACTGTTCTTATTGACAATAGTATCTGATTTATGGAATAAATAAAATTTCTTTGTAAGGGGGTTAATTTTTTAAGGATTTAAGTAAAAATCTATCGATGAAAAAAAGGTTTCCAATGGTTTTGCAAGATTATACCTGATTTTACAATCTTGTGAAACTGACTCCTGGCTAGTCGACAGGAGAGAAATCCAGGCAAATATACCAGAAAAAGGTTTGGATTTCAGGAACCAAGGGGGAAAGAGATAACGATGTACTGGACAGGCTTATCGCCCGATGAAGCCAGGCAATTCCTGGCCAACAAGGACAAGTCAAAAAGAGACAAACGTATGGGTTTGAAAGAAGCAGTGCAGAAGTACGTTAAAGACGGGGACAACATTGGTATCGGAGGTTTTGTCAACGCCCGCCAGCCCGTGGCAACAGTTTTCGAAATCGCCAGGCAGGGGAGAAAAGACTTGACCCTTTCCTTCCAGTCCGCCGGCCTTGCTATTGAATACCTGGCCGGAGCCATGGCTCTTGATGATAGCAAAAACAATATTAAGCGCTTGGAGCTTGCCTACTGGGCACATGAAGCATTCGGCATTTCTCCGCTTTTCCGCTACTTGACGGAAAATAACAAGGTAGAACTTGAAGACTGGAGTAACTACAACATGTCCGCCCGCTTCAAGGCCGGTTCAATGGGCTTGCCGTTTATCCCCTGCCGCAGCCCTCTCGGCAGTGACATGCTTAAAACCAACCGGGCCAAGATTATTGACTGCCCGTTCACCGAAAGGCCGATTATGCTGCTGCCGGCCTCCCACCCGGATATAGCCCTGATCCACGTCCAGGAAGCGGATATTTACGGAAACTGCCGGATTCAGGGACCGCTCTACACCTGTCCCGAAATATCCATGGCTTCAGCCCACACCATCGTCACCTGCGACCGCTTGATTGAACATGACGATATGACCAGGTACCCGAACCGGATAAGTATTCCATTCTTCTCGGTAGACGCAGTCATCGAAGTACCCTTCGGCTCTTATCCCGGCAACTGCAACGGTATCCATTATTTCGACGAGAAGCATATTCCGGAATTCCGTACCGCCTGTGAAAAATTCCGCAAAGGCGATCCCGTAGCATTGCAGAAATACTATGACGATTATGTTTTCGGCGTGGAAAATTTTGCCCAATTCATAGACAAAATCCCGTTTGAGCAGCTTCAATACGTCCAGAAGATTGAGCCCAGTACTACTCTGGAAGCTGCCTTCAAGGTATTGGAATAACAGGGAGGTGAGTTAAGTGACTAAATATGCTGAAGACTTTACCGCTCAGGAAATGATCGTGGTTGCAGGGTCCAGAACCCTGGTTGATAATAAAGTGGTGTTTGCCGGTACCGGCCTGCCGATGGTGGCCATTACCCTGGCCCAGTTGACTCACAGTCCCGGGATCATACCGGTGTTTGAAGCCGGCGCCGTAGGGCCCTCTCTTTCCCGCGGCCTGCCCCTCTCGGTCGGTGATTCCAGGACTACTTTCAGGGCCAATTATCTCCTCGGCCTGAATTCGGCATTTGAATTAACCCAGAGAGGATTTGCCGACATAGGCTTCATCGGCGGAGCCGAAATTGATCCTTACGGGAATCTTAATTCCACGATGATGGGGGAATTTCCGGAAAATTACCAAAAGCCCAAAGTCCGCCTGCCCGGCAGCGGGGGCGCCAGCGATATGGCGTGCTCCTGCGAGCAGACGATTATTATCATGGTACACGAGCCCAGGAGATTTAACAAAAAATTGAATTATATCACGAGCCCCGGTTACCTGGACGGAACACCGAACGCCCGCTGGCGCGCCGGACTTGCCGGCCAGGGACCTTACCGGGTGATTACCACCAAAGCCGTCCTTGGTTTTGACGATGAAACCAAAAGGATGAAACTGATTGCCACGCTGCCCGGCGAAACCGTTAAGAGCGTTCAAGATGCCACCGGTTTCGAGTTGATTATACCCAGTGACGTATACGAATTTGAACCGCCTACAGTTGAAGAAATCCGCCTGATCAGGGAAGCAATCGATCCCAAGGGCTATTTTGTCAGAAAGAAAATTAAAGAATAAAATACATTTACTAGATAATAAAATAAACCAGGTAGATTCAACTTTGAATGTGAATTTTACCCCCTTTGACATGCGCCTGAATAAAAAAGGCGCATTATTTTATAACCGGCGCATACATGCAAGCATATACACTGACGGCTGTTTTAGGAGACCTTAAGGGAGGCGAAAAATATGCTCTTGGAATGCCCTGAATGCGGAAAAAAATCATTATGCATCAAAGAAAAAAGAGCCGGTTGTCTTTCATGCTCTTATACAAATGAAGGTGAAAAGGCTGCCGGTGAGTGGGTTAGAAAGATCATTGGAAAAGGAGACACGGAAAAAGCACGGCAACCGGTCTGCTCATGTCCGCAGTGCGGAGCGCAGGCGCTGGTAGACCGGAGTCCCGGCGGGGAACGGCAACCCGGTCCCCGGTATCTCTGTTTTTCTTGCGGCGGATCTTGGCCGGCGGAAGAAATTGAACGCTGTCCTGAATGCGGCTGGCCGGAGTTCAGCGCAGAATTTGAAGAACTCATTATTTGCCGCAGCGCAGCTGGTTTTTATGTCTGCCGCAAGTGCTACGAAAAAATATTCCGATATTAAAGTTTAATTCATTTTAGACTTGATCTTGGCGTTAATTCTTTCCATTAAATAAATTGTATTTAATTCATGATAGGTTTGAATGATTACGCTTTCCACCGGCCCTTTTAACGATAAAAGCCTTTGATTTACTTCAAATTCAACTCCGTAACCGGCATGCATTTTCTCCCTGACGGTTTCCAGGACCCGTTGCCTGGTTTCATAAAGATCTGCTTCATGCCAGTTTGTCTTTGCCAGTACTGTTGTATCCTGTCCGGTAATTCCGGACAGGCAGTTTAAAAAGATTTCCCGGAAATCGTCAAAATTTGGCTTTTTCATGCGCCTACCTCCCAGACACCATGTATTTTCTTTCCTAGCCGCTCCGTTCTTCCTGCAGCACCGCGAGAATTTCCCGCCAGTTGCAATACTGCTCGATATTCTCCAGGGCCACCCTGACCCCCCTGGTATCTCCCGGCTTAATGTGGCGCGAAACTTCGGCTATCCTTTCAATGGCGGTGTAAGTATCAAAATGAACCAGGAGCACCGGCACCCCTTTTTCCGTTGCCCGGGCCACCACCTTGACGTCCGGATAAAACCCGCCGGTAAGAATCAGGGCGGAGGTATTGGTTTCCAGCGCCGCCAGGGCCAGGTCGGCCCGGTCACCACCCAAAACCACCGCTTTGTTGGCGGCGCGCCGCAGGTACTGGAGAGCGCTTTCCATAGTCATGGCCCCGACGATTACATCTTCCACCAGCAGGTCCATCCGGTCCTCCCCGGTTAGAATTTCGCCGCCCAGGGCTTCATAAAATTCCGCCACGGTGGGAGACGCTATCTCCGGGCGGGCGGGAATAATACCAACGGTACGGTAACCCATTTCATCCATTACCGGGCGGTAGACACCATCCGTCTTGGCCAGCAAAGGCCGTTGAACGTGACTGAATAAATTGCCGGCACAAGCAATTCCCCGGCCGGCCAGGAAGGAATTGAAGAAAACGGCAAAATCAAGGTCGAAATCATTTTTCACCTTAATTACGTTAAGCACAACCGAACCCAGCTTTTCTGCCAGGGATACGCTGTCCATCTCATCGGCTGCCAGTAGATACGGAAACGTTGCGCCGTCAATGATCACAATATCAACATCTCTACTGATCTCCCGGTAAGCCGCCGCAATTGCTTTCATCCATTCTTGTTTCTTGTTCCGGGAAAGGTAGGAAGGGCCTACCGCGCAAGGTACTATCATCTCCGCAGGCGTTTTCAGATCTAAAATTTCCCGGGCCAACCGGGCATCCGGATCCCGCCCCCCCGTTCCGGAACTGCCGACCGGTTTGAAATAAGCAACCCGGTACCCTTCCTGGCGAAATTTCAGAGCCAACCCGATGGCTATGGCCGTTTTACCGCTGCCGGCCATACCCGTGATAAAAAGGCTGCGCATAAACTAACACCTCACGATATGGTTATTTTTACATCCAGGGCGGCGGTGCCCTGCTCGTAAGCAAAAAGCGGGTTGATATCCATCTCGTTTATTTCAGGAAAATCAGTAACCAGGGCGGTTACCCGGCCTATAACCGCCGTCACTCCGGCCAGGTCGGCGGGCTTTTCCCCCCGGTAGCCCCGTAGTAAAGTATAAGCCCTCGTTTCCATGATCATTTCATCGATATCCCGCCGGGTAAGCCCGTAAGCTAAACGAAACGATACGTCTTTTAAGAGGTTGACATAGACGCCGCCCAGCCCGAATGCCAGGAGCGGCCCAAACTGCACATCCCTGGTCATCCCGACAATCAGCTCTATTCCTTGCGGCATCATCTTTTGCACCTCGATTCCGTGCGGTACTACTTTCGGGAGGTAACGTTGAATATTTTCAATAATCGCAACATAACCCTCCTTTACCTCCTCAAGCGTCTTCAGCCCGGCGATGACACCGCCCACGTCGCTTTTATGCAGTATTTTCGGAGAGGCGACCTTAAGCACCACCGGGTAGCCGAACATTTCCGCCAGACCGGCGGCTTCCTCCGGATTCCGCGCGAGGGCGGTAGGTGCGGTGGCAATACCGTAGGCCGCCGCCACCTCGGCCGCCTCACTCCCGAGCAGCACCAGGCGGTTATCCTTTTTTACATCGTAAAAAACCGCCTTTACCGTCTTCCGGTCGGGGTTTTCCAGCCGCGGGAAACCCTCCGCCGCCGGAAGGTTAAGCACCCGCCGGTAATTGGCCAGGTTTTTCAAACCGGATACGGCATCTTCAGGAAATTCAAAACACGGGATACCGGCTCGGGAAAGAATCCGGATTCCGCCCTCCAACCGGGGGCCGCCTGTAAAGGCAGCAAACACCGGTTTCCCGGGATAAGCATCCCGTAACGACACTATGGCCTCAGCCGTTTTTTCCGGCTGGGTAAGCGCGGCATGACAGAGCAATACCAGTACCCCGTCGACATTCTGATCGGCAATAATCTTTTCCAGCACAAAACGGTAACGGTCAGCTCCGGCATCGCCCAGGACATCCACCGGGTTATATATACTTGCTTCCGCGGGCAAATTACCGCGCAATATTTCGATCGTTTCCATACTGAACCGGGCCATTTTAAGACCTGCCTCTTCGGCGCTGTCGGTAGCTATTATTCCCGGTCCCCCGGAATTAGTAACAATGGCTACCCGGTCCCCTGCAGGTACCGGTTGACCGGCAAAAGAAACCGCCGTATCAAAAAGCTCCTTCATGCCGCCGGCCCTGATTACGCCGCATTGGCGGAACGCCGTCTCATAGGCCAGGTCGCTGCCGGCAAGAGCCCCCGTATGGGAAGAAGCCGCGCGGGCACCGGACTGGCTTTTTCCCGACTTTAATACTATTACCGGCTTTCTAGTCACAACCCGTGAAGCAACCTCCAAAAATCGCTTCCCGTCGGCAACATCTTCAATATAGCACAGGATAACCTTTGTATGGTCATCATTTCCCGCCTCTTCAATAAAATCCGACTCGTTCAAACCGGCTTTATTACCGAGACTTACAACCTTGCTGAACCCTACCCCCGCGTACAGGCTCCAGTCCAGCACGGCCGCCAGCATGGCCCCGCTCTGAGAAATGAAGGCAATATCACCCTTTACCGGGTAGCTTGACATAAACGTGGTATTCACCGGTGTGTGCAGATCCATGAAACCCATGCAATTCGGACCGAGCAGGCGCATATTGTAGTCACGGGAAATTTGTACCAGTTGCTTTTCAATTTCCATACCCTCTGTACCCATCTCTTTAAAACCGGCCGTGATCACAATCAGGTTCCGGACCCCTTTTTGACCGCATTCTACCGCGGCCTTCAGCACCAGACGCGCCGGCACCGTAAAAACCGCCGTCTCCACCGGGCCGGCAATCCGGGTGACTGAGGCAAAACAGGATAACCCCTCGATAATTTCTTCCCGGGGGTTCACGGGGTAAATCGACCCGCCGAAACCGCTTTCAACCAAATTTTTAAGTACCGAGTTGCCGACTTTTCCCGGCATACGTGATGCCCCTATTACCGCAATCGACTTCGGTCTGGTGAAACTGGCAAGGCTATCCAAAAATCCCACCTTCTTTTCTGACTCTGAAGAAACACCCCTCCGGCACATACCCGGGAGGGGCGGACGAAACACTTTCTTATTCCGGTTTTACCAGGTCTTTGGTCATGAGAAACTCCATTAACAGCTTACCCGTATTGCCGGTAATCTTGAGACAATTTTTTATGTGTTCCTTGGAATCGAAGGAATAGCGGTTAAGTGCCCGGCAGCAGGTCCCTCCGAAACGCTCTTTGAAAAGGTCGTGAAACTCACTGGTCAGGTTATAACAGGAATAGCGGTCTCCATCGGCACTGGTTCTTCCCTTGAGCAGGCCGATAGACAACGCCGACGCGTTAAGCGCACCGCAAATACACCCCGCGTGGCCCAATCCTCCTCCGAGACCGGTAAACATCTTTACCAGCCCCGTGTCCAACCCGGGTGCCGCCAGGTCGCGAAAGGCAAGGAATACCGACTCAGCACAGTTGTAACCCCGGCGAAAATAATCTCCCGCCTTGTTTCTAGCCTCCATAGCCAGGTCTTGACTCACAAAACCAGCCCCTCTCCTGTTTAATCAATAATAACCTATTCAACAGTTACCCCGGTAAACCCTTCCTGCAAACGAAGAACCATGACTATTACAGTAACTCCGTTTCATAATCAATAATCTGTATGGTTCCCTGAGCATTAATGAACCTGATTACGGCGGCAAGAACCCGGTGCACGCGGGTTTGTTCACAACTAACGAACGAGATACCGATGGTTGAACGCTGCCAGGCATTTTGCTCACCCACCTCGGCTACTGAAACATTGAAACGGGCCCTGATACGGTCGATCATGCTTTTTAAAACCCTTCTTTTATCTTTCAATGAATTTGCTTCTCCCAGGAACAATTTAACGGTTAAGACACCTACAATCAATGATGCTCCCTCCGGTTAAAACCCTTGAAGTATAATGTACCATTCCCCAAAGGGTGCTTGCAAAAACAAGCCGCCCTTTTGTTTTCACCCGCCCTGGTACGGGAAAACCCTGGGTCCCATATATTTTAAGTAAAAAGGACTGTTTGAAGTGTTTAAAATTTTTCCTTTCCTGAAAAGAAAAAACTTTCCAGGCAACCCGGCGGCAAGTCCTGCGGCATCGGCACAGACATGTCGCACGACGGGAAGCATCTTGAAAACCAGTTGAAAATAAAAATAGGAGACGTCCTGGTTAAAATAACCCGAAGCTCCGGCCTCCCCCCTGAAAATGAACTTACCGCCATAATACCCCGGGCTGAAATCCGCCGCCGGCTCTATCATGACGGAAAACCGGCTGCCGAAGAGGAAATAATCTTAAGCAGTATCACCCTGGTCGACGCGCCTGTGCGTCCCCCCGGCAAAACTTGAACCGCCATTATGTTTTCCGGATAAGTTTGGGCGTAAAATTAATAACATCAGCACTTACCAGGTGAAAATCGATCCCCCACCTGCGGCCGGTGAGGCTGATCCCGGCGGCTGCACCGTGCAGGTGCCCGTATACCACGGTACCGACACCGTAACGCTGAAACAGTTCCACCAACTCATTCTTCTCATGCCGGTCATTTACCGGCATGAAATGAGTCATAACGATAATCTCAGCCACCCCGGAGCCCGCGCTTTGCAAAGAATTTTCCATGCGTATCAGCTCCCGGCGGTATATTTTGAGATCGGCTTCACTAAAATTATCAACCCCCGGGCAGACCCACCCCCGCGAACCACAGACCGCTATATTACCAAAAACAAGGTGGTCATTTTGAATTACCCGCATATTGGGAGGCAGCGCCGCGCGCACCTTCGCCAGGCTCTGCCACCAGTAGTCGTGATTGCCCGCCACAGCGGCAATCGTTCCGGGTAAGAGACCCAGGAAATCAAGATCGTGCCGGGCCTCGCCCAATCTCATGGCCCATGAGATGTCGCCGGGCAATAAAACCAGGTCGCCATGATTTACCTTATTTACCCAGCGGTCATATATTTTGCGGTAATGCCCGTGCCACTCCTCTCCAAACATATCCATCGGCTTGTATGTTTCCACGTCACACCAGTGCAGCGGATTTACCGGCCTGCTGAAAGAAAGGTGCGTATCTGCAATGGCAAATATTTTCAAATTTTACCCCCTGCTTTATGGAAACCAAACTTTAAATAACATTAATGAACAAATTCGTCCTTCGGGCGACTTATTAGACCTGATCCTAATTATCTCCCGAGGTTCTTTAATCTTTCTTCCGGGCCGAGGATATTGGTAATGCGCACGCCGAAATTCTCATTAACCACTACCACCTCACCCAAGGCCACCAGGGTACCGTTGACCAGTACTTCCACCGGCTCGTCAACCAGGCTCTGCATCTCAACTACCGACCCGGGCGTCAATTCAAGGATATCTTTTATCGGCCACCTCGTCCGCCCCAGCAGAACCGTTACTTTTAAAGGAATATCCAGGATCAGATTCAAACGCTGCTGCTCTATACCCGACGGCGCTGCCGGAATCCTTTTATCCGCAGGTGCAGGTGTTTCAATACCTGTGATTGCAGCAGGACTCCTGTCCGCCGCGGCCGGGGGAACCGCCGGTTGGGCCCCGGCCGCGGCGGGTGCTTCAGAAACCGGCGCCGGCGCATCCTGGATTGCGGATTCAATATGTTCCTCCACCGGGTCCCGGTAATCAAGTTCTGCCTCAAAGGTTTCCTCCGCTTTTTTTGCCAGCAGTTGTCCGAGGATCAGGGTTGCCTCTTCCCTGGCCGTATCAACGCCCATTACCTGCATAATCTGGGTGTTCAGTATGTCTCCCACGGTCATGTTGAACAAGACCACCACTACCGGCCCTTCCTGTTTCATCTCCTGCGGCACTATGTCATCAGGACCCTGGAAGATCTTGGTTTCAGGAGGAGAAATACTCACCGCCCGGTTGAACATGGTAGCTAAAGAAGTAGCCGCGGAACCGATCATCTGGTTCATGGCCTCCGAAGCCGCGCTGACCCCTAGCTCACTGAGTTCGTCGGTGGCATTGGTCCCGTCTCCGCCCATCATCAGGTCCGCCATCACGGCGGCGTCTTTCATCCTTATGCTCAACAGGTTAAACCCGGAAAGGCCCGCAACAAAACGAACGTAAATAGCCATATGAGGGATCACGAACTCCTCGAAAAGTTTTTCCAGGGTGGTTATGGTTACCCTCGGGCTGGTAATACTCACTTTTTGGTTAAGCAACAGGGACAGGGTAGTGGCAGCCGCCCCCATACAAATGTTGCCGATTTCACCAAGCGCATCTTTTTCTTCATCGTTTAACTCTAAACCGGTTTCAGGCGGGCCGGGTGCGGATTCTCCGGCGGCACTTTTACTTCCGTCCGGTTCCTTATCAAGGGCGGCATCTTCTTTCAGCACTTCCCCGTCAGACTCTGTCGGATACCCGTTTTGCCCGGTTCCGGTTCCGTCAGTCTTGGCATTCAGAAGGGCATCGATTTCTTCCTGTTTCAAAAGCTTATCAGACATCTTTGCCCCCCTCTACCAGCGCGGTAATCTGTACGGCAAGCCGGTCCCCGGATCTGCCGGCCTGCGCCTTGTATTTCAAGTTTTCTCCCACGAAAACATCCATGTCCTGTTCCACCTTCCTGTCCAGGATCAAGACATCGCCTTCCTGCAGCTGCAAAAAATCATTAACCGACAGCTGCGACTGCCCCGCTATAACCGTTAAGTCCACCGTAGGAAAGCCCATCCAGTGATGCAGCCTTTTCTTGTCCCGGTCGTCGACGGCAGCATCCTGGCTGCTGTAATGCCTTTGATAGTTCATCTGGAACATTACCGGATCCAGCAAAGGGAACGGCAGGCAAAGATTAAAAAAGCCCTTCCCTGTCTCGCCGACCTGAGTAGAAAATGTGATTAAAACGACAATTTCGTTGAAAGAAAATATTCGATGCAGGTACGGGTTGGTCTCCACCGTTTCGATTGTCGGCTCAACCTGGACGATATCTTTCCAGGCCAGGGCCAGGTTCTCCAAAATATTTACGGAAAGTTTCCGGGCCACTGAAAGCTCTATGTCGGTCAAATCCCGCACGGATGAAGGTGCTTCACCATTCCCGCCAAAAAACAAATCAATGACCGGAAAGAGAAACATCGGATCGAACTGAAATATGGCCGTACCTTTTAAAGGGTGCGCCGAAAACACAGTCAGCACCGTCGGAGTCGGTATCCCGCGGATAAAATCCTCAAAGGTCAGCTGGTCCACAGAGGCAACACTGATCTGAATTTCATTCCTCAGGTAACCGCTTAAAAAGTTCGATAGCAGGCGCGCAAAGATACCGTGCAGCACCTGCAGGGTACGCAGCTGCTCCTTGGAAAATTTGTTCGGACGCCTGAAATCATACTGCTTGTACTCTACCTGCTTGCTTTCCTTACATTCTTCGATTTGGACTTCACCCGTGGATAAAGCATCCAGCAAAGAATCAATTTCATTCTGGGACAGTATATCCATGTCTTATTCTCCCTCAATTTGCAGCACTATCGCAACCAATCAATAATAGAAATAAGGTCAAATTTTTTAACCGGTCCTGGCCAGCACTCTTTCCATGGCCTGCAGGATCCGGTCCTGCTGAAAGGGCTTAACTATGAAGTCTTTTGCTCCGGCCTGGATCGCCTCCATCACCATGGACTGCTGCCCCATGGCACTGCACATAATCACATTGGCATTGGGGTCGATATTCAGAATTTCCTTTACTCCCTCAATACCGTTCATTTCCGGCATGGTAATGTCCATGGTCACCAGATCGGGCTTAAAATTCTTATACAACTCAACCGCAATTTGGCCGTTTTCTGCTTCAGCAACCACATCATAACCGTTTTTGGTCAGGATATTTTTGATCATCATTCTCATAAACGCCGCGTCATCAACGATCAGGACCCGCTTACCCAATTTAATCTACCTCCCGTGTCTTCCTTAACATTCTGCAGGAATACCAATTGCTTCAAAAAGCTTGTTTAACGCGCCCGTTTCAGGCAACAGAAAAAAGTGCCCTTTTATATGGTCATTTTCTTGAAAAAACAGTGTTTCAATAACCAGCACTTTATCATCATAATGACCGCTGGCCACTATGGAAGCACTCAAAATTGCCCCCATCATATCGAAAGCATACATCGGAACCGTAGTTTGCATCACCAGCCCGGTCATCCCCCCAATGGCATTGATAAACGACCCGGTCAGAATATTCCCGATCTCCTGGACCGCCGACGCGCCCATAGCATCCAGTTCGACAGTGGTACCGGTTTCCTGTCCGGTCAACATATCCACAAGCTTAAAAGCGCTTTTATCGGTAAAAATAAACATCACGGTTCCGGATATATCCCCCTCAAGAATCAAGTTGACGCAGGCAACTGCTTCTTCCAGTCCCCCGACCAGGGAAAAAACCCGTTCCAGTTCAATAAAATACGCCTTGGGTACCGAAATATCTACCTTTTTGTTAAGTAATTCAGCCAGGGCGGTCACTGCATTTCCCAGGCCGATATTACTAACTTCCTGAAGCGCATCAATTTGAAATTCTGGAATTCCCCCATGCTCAGTCATCCGACATCCCTTCTTTAAGTCTTATTTTTTGCGGTAAAAACAAGAGGCAAGTTTTTCAAAACCCTGTTCACGGTAGTTGAAAATCATCTCACTGGCACCGATAAACAGAACCCCGCCGGGATTTAATGCCTGAAAAAATTTAGGGTGCAACTTTTCCTGTGCTTGCCTGGTAAAATATATCGTCACGTTGCGGCAGGTGATCAAATCATAACCCTCGCCGAAGGGATCCAGCAGCAGGTCCTGTTTCCGGAAAGAAACCCTTTTTTTTATATTTTCGTTTAATATATATTGACTGTTTTCCTGCCTGAAATATTTTTTCAGTCGCAATTCGCTTACATTTCTCACCTGGTCCCGGGTATAACGGGCCACGGCGGCCATTTTCAGGATACTACGGTCGATATCACTGCCTTCAATCTGATGCCGGCGATTCGGGGTTATTTCGTCCAGGATCAGGGCCAGCGAATAAGGTTCCGCGCCGCTGGAACAAGCTGCACTCCATATTTTTAATATCCTTTTCTTTTCCAAAAGAGCCGGAAACACCTGCTCTTCCAGGAAGCGAAACATGGATTTATCTCTGAAAAACTCGGAAACATTAATCGTCAAGGTATCCAAAAAATCCTGGTATGCCTTGCCGCCGGCAGTTAATAATTTATAAAAAGACACATAATCATCTTTGTTTATTTTTTGCTTAACCATCAAGCTTTCCAACCGGCGTTTCAGCTGGTTTTCTTTGTAAGCATTTAAATCGAGCTGGAAAGAGGCGCGCACCCTATTTTTAAAAAGTGCAAAGTCCATTAAATCACCTTCAAACGCACGCCCACCGTTCGTATATGTACCTGGCCGGTGACTGTATCCAAAATCATAGTGCGGCCCCGTCTGCCTCCCACTTCCTCCGCCACAATCCTGATCCCCAGGCTTTTTAAAGTTTTCCTGGTGACGCAAATATTACGCTCACCGATATTGAGCACAAATTTTTCATTTAAACCGGAAAACATTTGGGCTCCTCCGGCAATCTTGGCCCGGAGATTATTAATTTTCCCCCCGCTGCGCCTGATCTCCGATACCAAAAGGGGTATTCCCAAATCAGCAAACTTGGCCGGCTTATTCACGTTATTAAACTGGCTGCTTTCGGGAAGCATAATATGTAATAACCCCCCGATCATGGTTGCCGGGTCATGCAGGGCAACTCCGACACAGGAACCAAGGCCGAGAGTAATCAACCGGTCAGGCTGTCTGGCTATTTTTAACTCTGCAATGCCCACATGAATTTCGTTGCATGCCGCAGCCCGGTCTTCCATGGCCTTGCCCGGTGACAGCTGCATATTCAACCACCTTACTTCCGCATGTTATTGGCCATGCCCCACATTTCATCTGTCGAACGTAAAATCCGGGAAAAAAAACCGACCGAGTGCTGGATTTCAATCATGTTAATCATTTCCTGCATCAAGTTGACGTTGGATATTTCGAGACTGTGCTGCTTGATGATACCGTACCCCTGACTGCCGGGTGCCCCTGAGAAAATTTCCCCCGCCGTGCCTGCTGAAAAAACGTTTCCACCTTCCGGCTGCAATCGTTTTTCAACTTCAAATTTATATAAAGTAATCTGACCGGCATCCCGGACACCATTGACCGTGGCGCATTTAACCGCCCCTTTTGAAGTTACGGTCACCTTGTCCGCTCCGGGCAGTACTTTAACCCCCTCCAACCGGTAACCGGAGGAGGTGACCAGATTACCTTCACGGTCCAGGCTGAAACTGCCGTCACGGGTATAACGCTCCTCACCGCCGTCAAGTACTACCTTAAAATAACCTTCTCCCAGGATGGTCAGGTCCAGGGGCTGGTGAGTTTTAACAATATCCCCCTGTTTAAACACCCTGCTCACCTCGGCCACATCCACGCTGTTTCTTGCCACCGGGTTTTCCCCGCCGCGCGCCGGCCGGGCACCGGAATTTTCTATTTCCTGACTGATCAGATCAAAAAAAGTTACCCGGCTTTTCTTATAACCCGGAGTATTAAGGTTGGCCAGGTTGTTGGCCGTAGCGTCAAGTTTCAGCATTTGGGCGTCCAACCCGGCGGCCCCGCTGCTGAGTACTTTCAGCATTAACATCACCTCTCTTCATGGTTCGCTGTGTTTTCCGCGCTCGTTTAGTTTATCTGAGGCTGCCCACTTGGTTTACCGCCTTGCCCAGCAGTTGGTCCTGCTGGGTAATTAAACGCTGGCTGGTTTCGTATACGCGCATCAATTCCATCAGGGCAGTCATTTCTTCAACCGCATCCACATTCGACACTTCCAGGAAGCCCTGTCTGACGGTAGTCGCATCAGCCGGCCGGCCGGCTCCCCCGGTGGTATCCACAAAGATACTGTCGGTTTCCTTGTCCAGGACCTCAAAGTCGTCGAATTCAACCAGTCTCAACTTACCCCTCGGCACGCCGCCGGATACGACCGTCCCGTCATGGTTAACTTTGAAATCCCCGTTTCCCACCCGGACCGGTCCCGCCTCGCCCAGAACGCGAAGATTGCCAAAAGCTACGAGGTAACCTTCATCGTCTACTTTAAACGCACCGTTCCGGGTATAACAAACCCTTCCGGGGTCCTCCCGGGTCGGAACATTTACGGCAAAGAAGCCCGGTCCCTTAACCATCATATCGGTTGGATTCCGGGTTTCTTTCACTCCCCCGCTCCCCGCGTATTCCGTAAACACCTTTTCGATACCGGTACCTGACGGCATGAATCCGATTTTCCGGACGGCAGCATGAGTCACAGCCCCGCGCTGCGGCCCGCCCTGTTGTATTAAAAGCAACTCCGGAAAGCTTCGCGCCTGGATAACGTCCTTCTTGTAACCGGGAGTGGTGGTATTGGCTAAGTTTTTAGCCAAAATTTCTATTTTTGCCTGCTGGACGTCCATCCCGGAGGCGGCGCTGTACAATCCCCTGAGCATTTTATTCTTCCCCCTTTCTTCTCCGTCTTCTTTTTTGTCCCGGTGCCGCCGGCCTGCAACTCCAGCTCGGCCCTGACCCGATCCAAAGCCCTGGTATGGAGTTGGCAGACTCTTGATTCCGAAACCTCCAACACCCGGCCGATTTCTTTTAACGTCAAACCTTCCTGGTAATAAAGCGCTAATACAGTCCGGTCCCTTTCTGAAAGCCCGTTTAGGGCCTGGACTAAAATTTCCCTTCCTTCTTCTTTCATGATCACATCCAGGGGGTCGGGACTGTCCGGATCCCGGAGCATATCTCCCCGGCGTACCTGCTCGCCGCCGGACATCGCTACCGTCTCATCAAGCGAAGCCACTGAAAGGGCATAAGTTTGCCCGGCCAGTTTATGTAGTTCGGAGATACTTATCCCCAAAGCCCGGGCCAGCACGTCACTGGTAACATTTTCCCCGTATTCCCCCTGCAGTTTCTCCCTGGTATTATTTACTTGCTGTATTTTCTGCCACATAGTCCGGGGAAGCCAGTTCAACTTTCTGATTTCATCAATCATCGCTCCCCTGATCCTGCTGCCTGCATAGGTATTAAAATTCACGCCAAGGTCGGGATTGTATTTTTCCACCGCCTCCAGTAACCCGAAAACCCCGTAACTTTCCAGGTCCTCCCGGTCAACGGCAGGAGGTAATTTCACCGCCAGACGACCGGCGATATATTTAACCAGGGGCAGGTGGTCCAGGACCAATTCCCGCTTAATTTTATCGTCCCTGGAACGGCGGTATTCCCGCCAGACTTCTTCGGCAACCGCCATGCCGTTAACCCCTTTCCTGCATATCCGGCCGAAACCCGGTGCCGCGCGAAAACTATCAGCTGAGGCGCCTTTGTTCGGATAACCTTCTTAAAACGTAGCGTACAATCAAATCCTGTTGCCTGCGGGTTATTTCTTCAAACTGGATGCCCGTCAGATATTTTTTGGCGTTACGTTCAGGTAGGGAGCGGACTACTTTACCTATGACTTCAATCTGCTCCTTAAAATTCTGAAAAGGAAGCGCCCACTTCAACATCAGCTTGGTATTGACCGGGTACTCCTTTTGCACCAGCAGTCTTATCCCGCCCCCGCTTAAATCCAGGCTGTCGCACTGCCTAAAAACCGGCTGCCTGCCTTCCTCCGGGATTTCAGCATATTCAACTTCCATGATGCAAGAAACCCGGACAAATTCCCTCAGTTGAATGCGCCTAATTTTTTCCGGTAGTGCCAACTCGTACAGCGGTATGTTATCATGACGCCAGCCGGTTATTTGGGTTTCAAACTCGTATCTCGACATTTCCCAAAGAAAAGTTATAATTACCGTTTCTCCAACACTCAGAACCATAGGGTGCAAACCTTTAACCGGAACGGAGATGTACAAACCCGTATCATTAATGTCCTGAACCTTGGAGCTATACCAGTCTTCCTTTCCGCCGGCACGGGATACCTTTATATTATGATTTATCCTGAGCCCGTTCAATTCGGTCAAAACCCATCCTCCCAATAATTAAACCTTAATTGCCACTGTTCTCGGCACCGATGCATAAAACCGCCCGGGCTCCTTCCACGCGTTAACTGAACAAACCCATCAGTTTACCCCAAAAACCATTCTCTGAAGTGGCAGCGTTGCCATGCAAAAGGACTTCCGTAATTCCGGCTACGCTGCGGGAGGCCGGCGCATCGGGATTGGCCAGGAGAAAAGGCTGCTGGTTCTTAATTGAATGGGAAATAATTCTGTCCGCCGGGATCCATCCCAGAACGTTCAGCTTGATCTTTAAAAAACGGTTTACGGCCGCCTGCACTTTGCCGATCGTGCGCATGGCTTCCCGCCTGTCCACAGCCTGGTTTACCACCACGTTGACCTCCGAATGCACCTTAAAATTATCCAGGACCTTGATCAGGGCGTAGGCGTCAGTAAGCGACGTGGGCTCGGGGGTAATCATCACAATCACCTCGCCGGCAGCCGCCACAAAACCAAGCACGTTTTTATTGATACCGGCTCCGGTATCAATAATGACAAAATCGTACCGGGAACTGAAATTATTCAGCATTATTAAAAGCTGCTGCCTCCTGGTACGGTCCATGTTGGCCATTTCCAAAAAACCCGAGCCGCCCGATATGATATTTATATTTAGCGGGCCCTGGACCGTTATTTCATCAACCGTTTTATTACCGTACAGAACCTCATAAAGGCTGTAAGGAGGCACTAGGCCCATCAGCAGCTCCACGTTCGCCATCCCCAGGTCCGCATCAAAGATGGAAACCCTCTGCCCTGCTTGAGCTAAACTGACGGCCAGGTTAACCGAAAGGCTGGTCTTGCCAACGCCTCCTTTACCGCTGGTAACGGCAATCACCCTGGGTCCCCCGGAATGAACCGGTTTCTCTTCCTTACCGGCGGCGTAGGTGCGGTATAGCCTGTCTGACCTGGGCGGCCATAATCTCATAAGGGATCAACCCCCCCCAGCAACAACCTGGCTATTTTCTTGGGACTCGCTTCAGTTATATGATCCGGCACATCCTGGCCGTCGGTCAGGTACGTCACGGGCGTGCCCAGCGCGCAGATTAAGTTTAAAATAGAACCGTGGGTTTCAGTTTCATCAAGCTTGGTAAAAATCATTTTCGAATATCCGGTTCTGCGAAACTCGTAAGCTGTCTTCATCAAATTTTTGTTCTTAACTGCCGCGCTTAACACTAGAAATACATCCAGGGGTTCTTCCACCACGTCCAAAAAGTTTTTCAACTCCAAAATTTGACCGGTATTCTGCGCCGAACGGCCCGCAGTATCGATAAAGATATAATCTTTGCCGGAAAAACTTTCCAACACCTGAGCCAGCTCAGCCGGGGTCATCACTATCTCTACCGGAATCCCCAGGAAATCTCCGTAGGCCTGAAGTTGCCTGACAGCCCCGATCCGGTAAGTGTGCACCGCCACTAGAGCGATTTTTTTATGCTTGTTTAGCGAGCAATGTGTGGCAATTTTTGCCAGCGTAGTAGTTTTTCCGGCCCCGGGAGGACCGATGAAAGTTAGCACCCTGGCACGCCCGGCGGAACGATAAGCAGGTTCCATAAGATAAATTAACTGCTTTAATAAATTTAAATATATCTCACGGTTCCCGTTGTTTAAGTTGGACAGCAGGTATTCCACGATATTTTCCTCTATGTCCAGGTCAAGCAGAATTTTACGCCACCTGAGAACGGGATCACGGTTAAAACCGGCCTCGACCTGCCTGTTGTATATCGCGTCAAAAATGCCGGGCCTCCGGTCCGGAAGGCCGTCAGGCATTTCCGGTTCCTTTTTTGCTTGAAAGAGGCTGCCGGTCCGGAAACCACCCGTTCTCCCGCCGTTAACCGGCAGGATTGGTGCCGGCATCTCACTCATACCGGTCTTTTCTTCTGCCACCGCGTGACCGTTGGACACCACCATCTGGGCCGGGGGACAGCTTACCTCCTCCAACCGTACTTTGGGACTGTCGTCCAGCACTGCAGTCACTTCCAGAAGCCGAGGCGCGAAAAGCCCGCGTAATCCTTTTGCGGGTACCTTGTAACTGCTGACTATGATTGCCTCAGGTCCCAAGTCTTGCTTGATCAACTGGACCGCTTCCTGCATTTCCCTGACCACGTAACGCTTGATTTTCAATCGACTATCACCGTCCCGACAGCCTCAACTTCAATATTAGGTGCAATCTCATTTAAGGACAGCACCGTAAGGTTGGGCAAAATTCTTTCCGTAAACCTCCTAAACGGAAGCCTTAATCTGGAAGAACAAAGAATTACCGGCGGAAGACCCTTCAGGGAAACTTTCTCCACCAAATCCTTGAGCTGATCTAAAATCTGCTTGGCCATTTGAGGTTCAATAACCGGGTAGGAACCGAGATGGGTCTGTTCTATGGAATCGGCAATTGCCTGTTCTATCTTGGGATGCAGGGTAATAACTGAAATTTTTTCACCCTCCCCTATGTATTGACGGCAGATCGTCCTGGACAGGGCCTGCCGGGTCGCTTCGGTCAGGTAATCAGGATCCTTGCTGAGCCTGGCCCCGTCGGCCAGTGCTTCCATGATACCAGCCAGGTCCTTGATGGGCACTCTTTCCTTCAGCAAGTTTTGTAATATCTTTTGTACTTCGCCCAAGGTCAGCAGGTCGGGAACCAGTTCCTCCACCACTACCGGGTTTTTTTCTTTGACGACATCCAGCAGCTCCTTAATTTCCTGCCTCCCCAGCAGTTCATGGGCGTGAAGCTTGATTATTTCCGTCAGATGGGTTGCCAGCACGGTGGAACAATCCACCACGGTAAACCCGTTCATCTCCGCCTGGTCCCGTTCTTCAGCCGCAACCCACCACGCGGGTAGTCTGAAGGTAGGCTCAGTGGTAGGTATTCCTTTCACTTCCATGTCCCGGCCCAGCGGGTCCATAGCCAAAAAGTGACCGGGCATCAACTCGCCCCCGGCAATTTCCACCCCGCGTAACTTAATAGAATAAGCATTGGGCTTGAGCCGCAGGTTGTCCCGGATGCGGATCGGGCGAACGTAGATCCCCATCTCCGAAGCGCACTGCCGCCTTATCGCCGCCAAGCGCCGCAGCAGATCGCCCCCCTGCCCTTCGTTAGTCAAGGGAATCAAGTTGTACCCGATTTCTATCTCAAGGGTATCCACCTGAAAGTAGGTAAACACGTTCTCCGGCTCTTTCCTTTGCTCCCGAACCTGCTTGACGGCGGCTTTCTCCTGTTCCACGGCAGCCTTTTGGTTCTCCTTCCTGATCATGCTGTAGGACAGGTAACCGGCAACACCGGCCAGGCATAAGAATAAAATGTTGGGCATGGCGGGAATCAGACCCAGGATTAACAGGATCCCGGCTACCAGGATCAGTACTTTGGGATAGATAAAAACCTGCCTGGTCAGTTCCCTGCCGAAACTGTCGTCCGGTGTGGCCCTCGTAACCAGTACACCGGTCGCGGTAGATATCAGAAGCGCCGGCACCTGAGTAACCAGCCCGTCTCCGATGGTGAGCATGGTATAAGTCTGTACCGCATCGGTAAAGGACATACCCTTCTGGGCGACCCCGATGATAAAGCCCCCCAGGATATTGATAATGATTATTACGATCCCTGCTATGGCGTCTCCCCGGACAAATTTGCTGGCACCGTCCATGGCCCCGAAAAAATCCGCTTCCCGCTGCAGACGCTTCCGCCGCTCCCTGGCTTCCGCCTCGTTGATCATTCCGGCGTTAAACTCGGCGTCGATACTCATCTGTTTGCCCGGCATGGCATCCAGGGTAAACCTGGCACCCACCTCGGCCACCCTTCCGGCGCCGTTGGTAATTACCACGAACTGGATGACGGTAATAATCACGAATACCACTATACCGACCACGTAGTCGCCGCCCACCACGAAATCTCCGAAAGCCGCAATCACCTTTCCCGCAGCGGCGTCGCTTAAAATCAACCTGGTGGAGGAAATGTTCAAGGCCAGCCGGTAAAGCGTGGTTACCAGCAGCAGGGTCGGGAATACCGAAAACTGCAGCGCTTCCACGGTGAACATGGTAATCAGAAGTACTACCATGCCCAGGGTAATGCTCAGGGTCAGTAAAATATCCAGCACGCCGGGACTCAAAGGAATAATGATCAACAGGACGATTCCGGTGATCAGGCCCGCGACAATCAGGTCACTGTTTCTTTTCAGATAGGTCCCGACCATGGCCGGCAGGGAAGAAGCGGGAGTTGACATAACATTCTCCTAAAGTCTCCGGTAGTTTTCCTTTGCCTTCAGGCGGTACACCAGGGCCAGGACCTCCGCCACCGCCTGGTAAACCTCCAATGGAATCTCCTGGTCAACCTCGACGTTCCGGTAGAGAAAACGGGCCAGTTCTTGATCTTCTATCACCGGGACGTTGTTTTCCCGGGCGATATCCCTGATCTTCCCGGCCAGCCAGCCGGCACCCTTAGCCGCCACCCTGGGGGCGGGCATCTCGCCCTTGCGGTACTGCAGGGCCACTGCCAGGCGGGTGGGGTTTGTCACTACCACAGTTGCCCCGGGCACTTCGCTGATAATCTTGTTCAGGGACATGCTGCGAAATATTTCCTTCTGCTTGGACTTGATGTGCGGGTCTCCCTCGGTCTGCTTAAATTCTTCCTTCACTTCCTGCTTGCTCATCATCAGGTTCTTTTTGTAATCATAGCGCTGGTACAGGTAGTCAAGCAGGGCCAGAACCAGGTAAGCCAGCGCGCCCCACAAAGCCACTTTCAGTATAAAACCGAGCACGTCCCGGTAAATCCCGCCCGGAGAGCGGTTCAAAACCATCAGGAGCACTTCAATATTGGACTTGATCAGGTAATAAGTTACACCGCCGATAATGACAATTTTCAAAACCGACTTGGCCAACTCCACCAGGCTCCTGGTAGAGAATATACGCTTCAAACCGTTGAGCGGGTTGAGGTTTTCCCCCTTCAACCGCAACGCCTCGGTCGAAAACAAGAATCCTACCTGGGCCAGGTTGGAAGCCACCACCACTAGCAGGGCCACCGTAAAAAAAGGGAAAATTAGTTTTAAGAAAAACACTGCCGCCTGGTTTAAAGCCAATACCGTGTTCTCGCCGGCAACATGCAGGTGTGCCGCCTGACTTAAATACCAGGTCAGATAGTGCTGTAAATCCGCAAAAAACCGGTCTTTTATGGCATATAAAAGCACCACCATGGCCAGCAGGCACAAGGCTCCGGCCAGGTCGGTACTCCGGGCGACCTGGCCCTTACGCCGCGCTTCCCGGAGCCGCCGCGGCGTCGCCTGTTCGGTTTTTTCCTGCGCGCTACCCGCCATCTTATACCAGCACTCTCATCAACAAATATAAATCCCTTTGCACCATGTCGATCATGGAACGAAAAACTACTCCTAAAAGAGGTATCAAAAAGCTTAGAGTAATAAGCCCGAACATTATTTTCACGGGAAAGCCGGTTAGAAAAACATTTATTTGCGGTGTTGTCCGGGCCAAAAAACCAAGAGCCAGGTCGATAATAACCATCACGGCGAGTATCGGCGCGCTTACCTGGAGGGCCAGGGTAAAGGTCCCGCAAAAAATTTTTAAAAGGGTGAGCGCTGCGCCGCCGTTAAAAGCAGCCGTACCCAGAGGTACCAGCGCGTAACTCCCGGCCAGCGCCGTAAGCATGACGTGGTGGCCGTCCATAATCAAGAAAAATACCAGTGCCAGCATATATAAGTACCGGGAAAGGAGCGTGCCCTGCCCCCCGCTCATGGGATCGAACGTTGAAGACATGGCATAACCAATCTGGAAGTCAATGAACCGCCCCGCCATCCTGGCGATATTCAACACCATGGAAACGGCCAGGCCCAAAAGCAGGCCCGTACCAGCTTCGCTGACGGCCGCCAGACCGTACCCCCAGGCCCCTCCCGGAAGCGGCGGTGTCCCGGTCGCAATAACCGGGAAAATCGTCAGTGCCAGAACCAGGGAAAATCCTGCCTTCAGCAGAACCGGCACCCCTCTGAAGGCGTAAAGCGGGCCTGACACCAAGAAAGCCGCGGCTCTCAGCAGCACCAGGGAGAAAGCGGTTATTTCACCAGCATCCGGCACGTTTTACGCCCCCGTTAACGAATTATTTCCGGAATCTGGGCATACAGGTCGGCCGTAAAGTCTACGATACTGTTCAAAAGCCACGACCCCAGCACGAGCAGAACCACAAACACCCCCACTATTTTGGGTGCCAGGTTTAACATTTGATCCTGGATCTGGGTGGTGGCCTGCAGGACACTGATTAACAAACCAATTACCAGCGCCACGCCCATAAGCGGTCCGGCCAGGGTTAAGACCATTAAAATAGATTCACGTGCCAGGTGTATAACATAAGTATGGGTCAAGCTTATACCTCCTACGGCCGGCAGGCGGCCACACAATTCCGGCGGTTATTTCCTGAACCATCAATCTGGTGCTTCATCTCAGAGAAAGCTTTCCACCAGGGATTTCACCACCAGGTGCCAGCCGTCCACCATGACAAACAGGAGCAGCTTAAAGGGCAGTGAGATCATTACCGGCGGCAGCATGAACATGCCCATGGACATGAGAATACTGGCCACCACCATATCGATAACCACAAAAGGAATATACAGCAAAAATCCTATTTCAAACGCCGTTTTAAGTTCGCTGATGACAAAAGACGGTATGATCACGTGCAGGGGAACATCTTCCGGGTTTTCCGGTTTTTCTATTTGAGCCAGATTGATAAACAGCGCCAGATCCTTTTCCCTGGTTTGCCGCAGCATGAAATCCTTAAGCGGTTTTGCCGCCAGTTCCTGCGCTTCCTGCCGGCTGACCCGGTCCTGCAAGTAAGGCTGCACGGCCTGTTCGTTGATCTGCTGGTAAGTCGGCGCCATAATAAAAACGGTCAGAAAGAGCGCCAGTCCGATCAAAATTTGGTTTGCGGGAGCCTGTTGCGTTCCCAGGGCGGCGCGCAGCAGGGACAGCACCACGATAATTCTGGTAAAAGAAGTCACCATGACCAGGAATGCCGGCGCCAGGGACAAGAGGGTCAGCAGCACCAGTAGTTTTACACTGTCTACCACCTCTCCCGGGCTGTCGGAAGGACGGATATTCAGGTCGACAGCGGGAAGAGGCTGCGCCGCGGCTTCCCGGGCCAGCAAAAAAACGGCTAGCAAAACCAACAACATTGCCGGGAACTTAGCCTTTACTTTCTGTTCCATCCTTGCTCTCCTTACGTCTCCCGGCAGAAAATTTTGCCTGCAATAATGCTTTCACCTTAAACGCCTTTCCGGCAAGTGCTTTGATCTGCTCCTTATACCAGCCGTCCCGGGTGCCGTAAAAATTTTCGGTCACAGCCGCCTCCCCGGATTTGCGCATCCGGTCAAACTCAGCCACGGTCTTCGGAGTCAACTCCATGATATCCCTGGTTTTCAAATCCTCCGGGTCGGGCAACGCGTCAAGTTCCTTGACCAGATTGACGGTATGGTCCTGGTGTGCCAGCAAGTAATACCGCCCGCCGAGTTTCACCAGGCTCAACCCGGTTTTCGGTCCCAGGGGCAGCTGTTCCACCAGCTTCATATGCCGGGTACCGGGTTTTACCACATAGCGCCTGGCAAGACCGTATTTTATAACCAGGTAGGCCAGCCCCAGCACCAGAGGCAGGGCCACCAGCAGGCGCACTGCCGCCCAGATCAGATCGTGGTTCATACCAGCCCCTCGGAGAGTTTTTGGTTGTAAGCACGGTTTACAGAGGTAATGCGCACTCCAAAACTATCGTTGATGACGACAACTTCTCCCCGGGCAAATTTCTGGCGGTTCAAAGTCACCTCAACGGCATCGCCGGTGGCCTTATCCAGTTTTATTACCGAACCCACAGCCAGGCCTAAAACTTCCCTCACCTTTATGGTCGCCTGCCCCAGTTCCACACCGATTTCTATTTTGACATCTTCCAGGTGGGACATGCTTGTCTTGACCGCGCCCATTCCTTTTGCCGGAGCCAGGGGAGGAAACTGCACCTTTTTTATTTCCGCCTCGCCGCTGTTCCCTCCGGTAAGAAACGACCTGATTTCTTCTTCCGTCAGCACCGCCTTTTTCCCCCTTTATTGGACCAGGTAATCGGTAAAATATATGCCCTCAACTTTTCCGTGTTCCAGGCGGCTGTTTATTGCCTTGAGCAGATCCTTTTTCAGTGCTTCCGCCGAACCGGCCGGAATAACGTCGGAAAGAGTCTTGCTCCGGAGAGTGGTAATCAACACGTCTGACAATTGGTGCTTCTTTTTTTCAATTTCTTCGGCCAGCTCTTCATTTTTAGGGTACTCCAGGGTCATCTGCACCCTGAAGTAGTGAATTCCCGTGTTCTGGGAGAGATTAACCACCATGTCTTCCATTTCCAGGGTTTCATATTCCACTTTTTTAACTTCCGGTTCCCCGGCGGACTTTTTAAAATAAAAGAACGCCCCGGCCGTGAAACCGCCAGCTACCACCAGGAAAATCAAAACCGCCAGCATAATTTTCATTTTTTTGGGCCGGCTCTTTCTATTTTCCTTTCCCTGGCCTTTAACCGTTTTTTCCGGCACTTTTCCACCTGCTTTTTTTATGATCCGGGGACAGCCCGGACGGGAACCGCCCCTTTTAACTGTCCCCGCTCAACAAAAGACCCTGTTGGTACCTATATCAATATGCGCCGGTCTTAGCGCTTGAGGTTCAACAGTTCTTCAATCATTTTATCGGAAACCGTTATGGTTCTCGCATTGGCCTGGTAACCCCGCTGTGTGGTGATCATGCTGGTAAACTCGTCGGTCAGGTCGACATTGGACATTTCCAGGTAACCGGAACTGATCGTACCGTAACCCCCGCTGTTTGGCGTACCAAATTCATCTATGGGCAGGCCGCTGACTACGGATTCGATATAGATATTCTGGCCCATCCGCTCCAAACCGTCCTGGTTCGGAAACATGGCCAGGCCGATGGGATTGGCAGGCGATCTGTCGTTGCCGTTAAGGTCTGTGGCGGTTATGGTCCCGTCATTTTCTATATTTAACGTTGAAATGCCGCCGGTACCCAGGTCGATTGTGTTACCCCCGTTATCCAGAACAATGTACCCGCTTGAGTTGACCAGGTTACCGTCGTTATCCACGTAAAATACCCCGTTCCTGGTATAATACCTGGTCAAACCGCCATCCGGCGTCACGATAAACCAGCCGTTGCCGTTGACGGCCAGGTCGAGGGCCCGGCCGGTATTTTGCAGTCCCCCCTGACCGGTGTTGTTGGTTATACTGGAAACCATCATGCCCAGGCCGACTTGGGAGGGCATTACCCCGCCGTTGGTCCCCGTCGTCCCGGCGCTGGCGTAGCGTATGGTCTGGTAGAGAACATCCGCAAAATTGGCCCGGCTGCCCTTATAGCCCATCGTATTGACATTGGCGATATTATTGCCGATAACATCCATCTTGGTTTGGTGATTCTTCATGCCCGAAGCGCCTGCGTAAAGAGATCTGATCATTTTTAAGCCTCCTTTTATAACCGGCCGCCTCGTTCGTTCAACGGCCGCACGGCCTCCTTTCGGGCCGGCCGTAAACTGTTAATCGTCGCTGTCTACTTCAAGATCACCGCGCTGTCAATGTTGGTAAAAATGTGATCCTGCGCGGATTTCCCGTCCAGGGCGGTTACCACGGTCTTATTGCGCACGCTGGTGATCAAGGCCAGGTCACCGAAGATGATCAGGGATTCACGGGCCCCTTTTGCCTCGGCCTGGTTTACCGCCCGGCCGATCCGGGCCAGATCGTCCCCGGCTAAAGTAATGTTCCGCTCCTTCAGCCGCTTTTCAGCATGGGCTGAAAATTTCAGTTCCCGGCTTTTTTGTACCTCTTTTTGGTACATTGCTTCAAAAGACCGGTCCCCTTTTACCGGAGGTTTTTTACCGGCCGGTGACGGTGGTAGCGCCGGAGGACTCACCGGCAGGGTCCGGTTCACTTCCCGATTCGCTGTCATTTGCCTCACTCCCACTTACTTCACTGACTTCGCTGACTTCAACGACTTCGGCAGCTTCAGCAACTTCAGCAACTTC
>DFAQ01000038.1:15114-16368 GCA_002365865.1 Pelotomaculum sp. UBA3102 | reverse complement strand
TTCAGCAACTTCAGCAACTTCAATGAGTTGATCCAAACCGTAACCGCACCCGTTGATAAAAATCCGGACTTCATCGTCAATAACCGCCGCCTTTTCTACAATTCCTTCCACCACGCCGTCCCCGGTTTGCACCTTGACCTGTTTGCCCAGCAACACCGCGGCCTCCTCCAGTTCCTGCGTCCGTCTGAGCTGCATCATTCCTTCATTCAGCCTGGTGAGTTGCTCCACCATACTGAACTGCGCCAACTGGGTCATAAACGCGCCGGTATCCTGCGGGCTCATCGGGTCCTGGTTTTTAAGCTGCGCTACAAACAATTGGAGAAAAGCATCCTTATCCAGTGTTTTTACGGGCTCCCGCGTGGTCTCCGCCGGCAAGTAATAACTGTCGTCAGAAGCACCTACTTTCAAAGATTCCACCCCTTTCTAAACCAGGTAGTCAACCTGCCGGAAAATGCCGCCGGAGGAATTAACCGCCCCGGAAGCGGAACCGGTCCCCGGTCCCCGGTCATCTCCCCGGTACGGAACCCGGCCGTACCGGTTCTTTTCATTCAGATGGCGGCCTGAATTATTCTCCCGGTTTCCGCCGCTGACAAACACTAACGCTTCGTTCAAATTCAGGTCCAGCTGGTTTAACGATGATTTCAACTGGTGCAGGGAACCTTCCAACACTTCCTTAACCTGCTCATTTCCTGTATAAAAGTGGGCGTTTATTTCACCCTGTTGGAAATAAAGCTTTATGGTAAGGTGTCCCAGCTTTTCCGGCTCGAGCTTCAACTGCACCTGCGTCTGGGGCCCGGCCTTGTGGTTAATGAAACTCCTGACTTCCTGCACCAGCCTGTCCTTCAGTTCCGGCAGGGCCGTCCCCTTTTCGCCACCCGAAGATTCCGCAGACAGCGGTACGGTTTCGAACCGGGTATTATGAACGCCTGGTAACGCTGTTTCCTGGGAACCGGAAGCACTTTGGCCCTTATTAAAAACCATTTCCCGGTTTGCCGCTCTCTGAACGGAAGCCGGAGTTTCTTTGGTCCGGTCGTAACTTAAAACCGTTTCTTGAACCTGCGTGAATTTCGCGCCCGTTTTTCCCGGAGATGCCCTGCCTTGCCCGGACTCCCCCGGTGCTTTTACTGCCACTCCGCCGTTCTCTCCGCCGAAAAACTTACCGGTAAGCCTGACGGCTTCAAGCGCATTTTTCTTTCCCGTCGCCGGTACCTCAAGTAAATCGCCGTTTTTCTCCCGTACCGGTGCCTCGACCCG
>DFAQ01000038.1:14423-14802 GCA_002365865.1 Pelotomaculum sp. UBA3102 | reverse complement strand
CCGGTGCCTCGACCCGGTTCTTTTCTTTTCCCGGCACGTCAGCCGTAAGTGTGTCCGCCCTGGGTACGGGCCTTCCGGTATTACCGCCGCTGTTCGGTACGGCTTCCCCCGGCTTCGTCCGGATATTTGCGGTATTATCACCGGTGTTTTGAACCAATCCCTGTATTTCTCCGGTTTGGCCACCTTCCGTACGCCCGGTCTTGTTACCGGCATTTAGAACCGCTTCCGGGCCTGCCGCCGTATTTCCGGCGCCGGTTAAGGCTCTTTCAGACCCCCCCGGCCGGTCAACCCCCGCCACGGTACCGCCGGACGCTCTTACTTGAACAGCTTTTTTCCAGCCGGCAGCCGGTTCGGCGGGTAATCGGTCATCCTTAGCCCG
>DFAQ01000038.1:0-14120 GCA_002365865.1 Pelotomaculum sp. UBA3102 | reverse complement strand
TCATCCTTAGCCCGCTCCGGTGGATTGGCCTTAATTTCTCCTGCTGCGTCCGGGTTCAGGCCTTCCTTCCGCGAACCGTTTCCCGGGCTTTTTTCGGCCGCTTTTTCACCTTGTGCGGTTGACTGACCGGCAACCGGGTCAACATCTTCCCGCTTTGAAAGCAGCTTTCTCCTGCCGGGAAGATCCTGGGGCGGCGGTTTGCCTGCCCGGCCGGAACTGAGCAATGACAGCACGTCAGCCAGGGCCTGGGAAAAAATTTCCCCGGTATTGCTTCCGTCAACCGCAGCCGGATACGGTCCCCGGCCAGTTTCGTTACCGGGGGCATGGTCGCTGACTGTACTCACCTGCATTTTTATCACCTCCTTTCGCTGGGCTTAGCCCTCAATGGATACAAAGTGTCTGACCCGGCGCCTGCTTTCCGCTGGTGGGCATATAGAGACAGTTCGTCGGTTTCTTTTTGTTCCCTGCCCGCTTCCTCGCGCAGGTGACGGTACAGGTGTTTTTCCCTGAGTTTTTCCATCATCTGCTTTTCCTGCCTGGCCGTGACAGCAGCACCACGTTTTTTATCGACATTAGCACCGGCCTGCTTAACGCTTTGTTCCTGGCTTTTTATTTTCCGGTTCAGAGATACCCGGTAAAAAGAAAGGTGCATCTCCTCTAAAACATTCATTTCATCCAGACCGGCTCCCAAGGACACCGTTTCCAGGCGCTGCCTGGTCTCCTCCAACAGACAGAGGCGTTTTTCATACTCGTTCCGGGCCACGGCCAGGGCCTGCTCGGCACGGGCTTCCTTCTCCGCGCGCTGCCGCAGTACCGGTTCCAGGCGAAATTTAAACCCGGCCACGCTCATCCTCTCCTTTATGTATAACAGCTTTCAACTTGTTTAAGGTATCGTCATAACCGGTATATTCGTTCACATCCTGCTTCAAAAATTCAACGATATCCCGGTAGGAAGCTACTGCCTCGTCCACGCGGGGATTCGAGCCCGCGACGTAAGCCCCGATATTGATCAGGTCCTCCGCCTGGCGGTAAGCCGCCAACAGGTCGCGTAGCCTCCCCGCCCACGAGCGGTGCTCCTCCCCGGTTATGTCCGGCATAAGACGGCTGACGCTGTTTAACACGTCTACCGCCGGAAAATGGTTGGCCGCGGCCAGAGACCGGGACAGAACTATGTGCCCGTCCAGTATGCCCCGCACGGCATCGGACACGGGCTCATTCAAATCATCCCCGTCTACCAGTACCGTAAAAAATGCGGTTATAGAACCGTTATGAGACATCCCCGGACGCTCCAGAAGGCGGGGCAAAAGGGCAAAAACCGAGGGGGTGTACCCCTTGGTGGCCGGCGGCTCGCCGATAGCCAGCCCGACCTCACGCTGGGCCATGGCAAACCTGGTCACGGAATCCATCATCAGCAGCACGTTCTTACCTTGGTCCCGAAAATATTCCGCAATGGCGCTGGCCACAAAAGCGCCTTTCAAACGTACCAGGGCCGGCTGCTCCGAGGTGGCCGCAACCACCACCGAACGGCGCAAACCTTCAGGGCCCAGGTCGGTCTCGATGAAGTCCAATACTTCACGCCCCCGCTCGCCGATCAAGGAGATAACGTTGACGTCGGCACTGCTGTAGCGGGCGATCATCCCCATCAAGGTGCTTTTCCCCACTCCACTGCCGGAGAAGATCCCAATACGCTGGCCGCGCCCGCAGGTAATCAGGGCATCAACAGCCCGTACCCCGGTGGCAAGCACTTCAGTAATGCGCTTTCTTTGCAGCGGGTTGGGGGGGTGACCGTCCACCGGGTAGTCCACGGTGTGCCCGCCAACCCGGCCCAAACCGTCCAGCGGCTCGCCCAGCCCGTTCAGGATCCTTCCCAGCAGCTGCGCTCCGACCTTTATTTTGAATGACCCGCCGCTGGAGGCAACACTGCAGCCCTGGTAGATCCCCCGCAGCTCGCCCAGCGGCATCAACAGCGTGCTCCCGTCACGGAAGCCCACCACCTCGGCCCGGATTGCCTCCGGCTCACCGGGCACCGCTATTTCACAAACCTCGCCGATAGAAGCGTTTATTCCCTGCACCTCGACGGTGAGACCGATCACCCTGGTCACCTGCCCGGTGAGTTTAAGCAGCCGGGCGGCTTTTAACCGGGAGCGCCAGGAAGAAAGATTTATAACTTGAGCATTATCCACGTATGATCACCTTGTAACAATGTGGTCGGGATATTTTAGTTTATTTTCCGGAACTGCTTCTCCGTAAAGGGCCTTAAGCAGTTCTTCCTTTCTTTTCTCCAGGGTGGCGTCGACCCGCCCCCGTTCCGTTTCAATCAGGCATCCCCCGGGCTGGATTGAACGGTCGGCGATTACCCGGAGTTCCGCTTTTGCCGGCAGATGAACCAGCATTTCGCTTTTCTTGCTTTCCACAAGGTCCCATTCGGACGGGTTTACGTATAAAACCACGCTGACCCGGCCGGCCACCAGGCGCAGGGCTTCTTCCGCCACGCCCAGCACACTCTCCGGCTCCAGCGATAACTGCAGGTTTAAAAGTTTTTCCGCTATTTCCCGGGCCAGGTCTATAATTTCCCCCTCCAGAGCCTCCAGGGTACTCCGGCGGATCATTTCCGCCTGGTCAAGCACGTCCCGGGCCTGCGCCCGGATAGTCCCGGCCTCATCCGCCGCCTTTTCCAGGCCCTCCCGGTAACCCTGTTCTATACCTTCCCGCAGGCCCCGGTCGAACGCCTCCCGGTAAGCATCTTCTTTGATCCGTTCCGCCTCTGAATTTGCCCGGCGAATTATTTCACCGGCTTCCACGCGGGCACGGCTGACAATCTCTTCCGGCTGGGCCGGCGCACTTTGCTCCGGCATTAACCCGGAAGCTTGCTTCCCGTTTCCGTCACCCCGGTTTTTTATCTCCGCCGCTGCTTCCCGCGGGGTAAAGCTTCTCAGGGGCAGTGCTTGAAAATCTTCACCCACATCAACACCCTTGATCACCCTATACGAGAACGACATCTTCTCCCCCCCGGGAAATAATTATTTCGCCGCTTTCGTCCAGCTTGCGGATCACACTGACAATTTTCTGCTGCGCCTGCTCGACTTCTTTCAAGCGCACCGGGCCCATAAATTCGATTTCTTCCTTGAGCATCTCGGCGGCGCGCTTAGACATGTTTTTGTAGATCCTGGTGTTAACTTCCTCGTTGGCTCCGCGCATGGCCAGTGCGAGGTCCTTGGAATTAACCTCCCGGAGCACCCGCTGGATAAAGTTATCCGGCAGCAGGGTGAGGTCCTCGAAAACAAACATGCGCCGCTTGACTTCTTCCGCCAGGGCCGGGTCATCCTGTTCCAGCCCTTCCAAAATAACTTTTTCGGCGCTCCGGCCTACCCGGTTCAAAATATCGACCAGTGACTGCACCCCGCCCACCGAAGCCTGGGCCTGCTGCTGCTGCGCCACGGAAGAAAGCTTTTGTTCCAGCACCAACTCCACATCCCGCAGCACATCGGTGGAAAAGCGATCAATAAGGGCCACCCGCTTGGCGATATCGGTCTGCATTTCCTGCGGCAATGAAGCCAGGATGGCCGAGGCTTGATCCGGCGTCAGGTGGGCCAGAATCAGGGCAATGGTCTGCGGGTGTTCCTCCCGGATAAAGTTTATCAGTTGCTTGGGGTCGGTCTTGCGTAAGGAACTGAAGGGAACCGCCCTCATCTCAATGGTCAGCTTGGAAATTATTTGTGCTGCTTTCTGGTGCCCCACGGCCTTTTCCAGCATATCTTTGGCATAGTTTAAACCGCCGTGTATGAGGTAATCACGGGCTTTTCTAAACTCCATGAACTCCTCCAACACAGCGTTTTTTACTTCCGCGGGTATCTTAACCATATTGGAAATTTCCTGGGTGACCTGCTCGATCTCCACTTCCTGAAAATTTTGCTTCAACACCCTGGAAGACAGGTCTGACCCAAGTGCGATCAGCAAAACAGCTGCCTTTTGGACGCCGTTTAGTTTTGTAATCTGCACCTGAAGGCACCCCTTATTCTTTCAACCATACTTTTAATATCTCGGCCACTTCCTGCGGCTTATTCTTGGCCATATCTCTGATTTGTAACTGGGTCTCATCCCTGACTTTCTGTTCCTGGTCGACCTCCGCGGCTTTCACCGGCATGAATTCCTTTTCCTCTTCTTCAGCAGCGGAGACCCGCCTGGCACTGAACCGCCGCTTCAGCAGAAATGCCAACAGCAGGAGCACTGCCAGCGCCCCCGCGCTTGCCGCGGCATAAGTATAAAGTCGTTCTCTTTCCCCCGCCTGGACATCAGCTTGGGCAAATTGTTCTGCTACCTGCTTTTGGTATGAATCGTCAAAGGCCATTTCCGTGACTTCAATATTGTCGCCGCGGTCCTGGTCGTAACCGATGGCGGCCGCCACCACGTCCCGTACTTTCTGCACGTCGACGGGACCGTTTGCGTTATTCACCACCACGGCCGCCGACAGCTTTTCGACCGTGCCCGGAGCGACCACCACGGTCTCCTGCCTGGTGTCGACCTGGTAGTTGACGGTGCTCTCTTCTCTGGTGTAACTCGAAGCACCGTTGCCCTCAGCAGACGGGTAACCGGTCAGGTTCGATTCGGTTCCCGCCGCGCCCCCGTACTCCGTTCCCTCACTGTTTTCCGTAACGGTATGCTCGCTTATTTTTACATTGTCAGGGTTGGACGAAGTACTGCTGGTGACTTCTCTCCGGTCAAAATCAAGCACGGCGGTAACCATGACCACGGCCTGGTTCTGCCCGATAATCCGGGTCAACATTTGCTTGATTCTGTTTTCCAGTTCTTTTTCGTATTCCCGGCGCGTCTCTTGATGTTCCAGGGCTGTCGCGGCCAAAACCGCGTCGGCCCCCCCGCCAATATTCAAGTCATCACTTAAAACATTGCCCTCGGTATCTATGATATGAATATTTTCCGGTTTCAGCCCTTCCACGCTGCCTACCAGTAAGTCGCAAATTCCCCGTACCTGCCCGGGTTCCAGGTGGTACAGCGGCTTTAACTTAAGCGCCACCGAAGCGCTTGAGGTTTCCTGCTCGCTGATGAACACGCTCTTCTGCGGCAGCACCAGGTGCACCCTGGCCTGCTCCACCCCTTCCAGCCTGACGATGGTCCTCCTGAGCTCTTCCTGGAGGGCGCGCTGGTAATCAACCTGCTGGTCAAACTCGGTCTTTCCGAACTTATTCTGGTCAAAAAGCTCAAAACCCGCTCCGCCGCTGCCCAGCACCCCTTCGCTGGCAAGCTGTATCCTGACCTCGTGAACCCGGGATTCAGGCACCTTGATCGTCTTTCCCCCGTCGGCAACTTCATAGGAAACGTTCATCGCCTTCAACTTTTCAACGATGCCGCCCGCGTCTTTCGGCTCAAGGCCGGTAAACAGGGTCGTATAAGCCGGCCTCACCAGCACCTGGCCAAGGTAAAACAAGCATACCAGGATACCTGCGGCAACCAGGACGGAGATCACTTTTTGAGTTTGATTCAGTGCCTGCCATCTCTCCCTGAACCTGGCTATAAAGGCATCCGGGTTCAATCTATACCACCTCAAACCGTAAGAAACGTATTATACCTGCATACGGGAAACTTCCTGGTAGGCTTCGACGACCTTATTCCTTATTTCCACCGCCAGCTGCATGGTCAGCTTTGCTTCCTGCAGGGCAATGGTAACCTGGTGCAGGTCCTGTACTTCTCCCGTAAGGAGATCCAGCGTCAATTTTTCGGCTTTTAGCTGGGTTTCGTTTAAATTATTCAGAGCGTTATTTAAAAGGTCCGCAAACTCAGACTCCCCACTCCCGGCTTCCTTTTTTGCTCCGGCCCCCGCGGGCGGCAGAAGTTGTGACTGTTCCGCGGGCAATATCTTCATATCTTTTTCCCCCTTTTAACCACTTAGCCACTGGGTCTACCGGCCTATTTCCAGGGCCTGCAGGGCAATATCCTTGGCCGCGTTCAAAGCCGTCACATTGGCCTCGTATGACCTGGTGGCCGTCATCGCGTCAACCATTTCCCTAACTATATTAATATCGGGGTAAGCCACAAAACCTTTTTCATCGGCATGAGGGTGGGAAGGGTCGTGGACCAGGCGGGGCGGGCTCTCGTCTTCCAGCACCGCGGCCACTTTTACTCCCGCGCCCCTGAAACGGGTGCGCGCGCCGTCCCCTGCCCGTACCCGCTCCAACATCTGCGCAAACACCGGTATTTTCCGGCGGTAGGGCTGTTGGGCCGGGTCGTTGGGCCGGCCGGTACTGTTTATATTGGCAATGTTATTGGAAATCAAGTCCAACCTGAGCCTCTCCGCCGTAAGGCCGGAAGCACTGATGGCAAAAGAATCAAAAACACTCATTTACTTTACCCCCTTCCGGTTATAACCAGGCTCAAAAGTGCATAATGCTCTCTCAACCCGGCGGCCAAAGCCCGGTAGCGGATGGTGTTGACCGCCAGTCCGGCCATTTCCTGGTCTATGTCGACATTGTTTCCATCGGTACGCATGGAAGTCGCTTTACCGGGACTGACCACGGGACGGATACCTTCCAGCGGCGTCCCGCCGCCGAAGTGCCGGTAATCTGCGGTAGCCATCTTGACCGGTTCTCCGTCCAGAGCCTTTTTAAGCAGGGACTCGAACACCACGGTGGATTTTTTAAAATGAGGCGTATTAACATTGGCGATATTGTCGGCAATCACCCTGTGCCGCAGTCCCGCGGCATCGAGCCCTTTTTTAAGGCCGGTTATTACCGTATCTGAAAAAATACCCACAGCCAACCCTCCCATCTTATAAAAATCCAAGCCGGAAAAAGGGCTTGGATTTTTGATCTTTCCCCGGCAACCCAGCCGCCCTGGCCAACCCGTCTCAAGTGAAACCAACTGCCTTTTAAACCCTGAGGCTGGCTTTAGACCCGTGGTTTTGCGTCCCTCCCTTTCGGAAGGTTTGCCCTTTCTAAAATACCATTATTTAAATACAGCGGGATATTATTCCGCCGTTACTAAACATTCTACAATAATTTTTCCAATCCTTCATCAGGAGGCAAAATATTATAAAAAATTTAGGTAGATACTGTATATTTTTCCCGTAAAAAACAAAAACCTGCTCTACGGAAACAGGCAGGTGAAAATTTATAATCTTACCGGGAGGTAATTTATATTGTTTTAAATACCGCTGGTTTTACTTATTAACCTATGGTTTTTTCTTTTTAGATAAACTTGTCTATGATAATACCGAGCATCTTTTTCACGTGCGCCACGAAGTCGAGGACATTCTCCGGGGGTATTTCCCTTATGACGGTATCGTCCTTGGTGTTGATCACCTTGACCATCATTTCCCCGCTGCCCTCGTGGATCTGAAAGCGCAACTCGGTCCGGTAAGTTTCCATGGTCTGGTTTACCTTCTCGACCGCCTCTTCAAGCACCTCCCGGTTCAAAGAAGCCCCGGCTGCTTTACCGGCCTGCCCGGCCCGGTCCCCGGAAACAATTTTGTCCCCGCCCGGCTCAACGCCGGCTTCCCTCGGCCCCGTGTCCCCCCGGTCCGGCATCGTTCCGGCTTTCCCTTTTTGCTGCTGCAGAGGTACGGTTACACCGCCAATACCTTCGACCTTCATTAAAAAACCACCTCGATTATTTTTTCTTATCGATAAAGCAACCGCCGGGCTGGAAGGCCGGTTTTTGGTAGGCCTTGAGCGAACACCTTCCGGCGCGCAGGGACTTAATAGCACCCTTCAGCCTGCGGTATTCTTCGTTTGCTTTCCGCCTGTTCTGTTCGTCAATCACCGCTACCTTCTGCAAAATAGAAAAAATTTCCTGCCTGATTTCCTCGATCTCCGCTCGCTTTTGGCGAAAGGTTTCGGCTATTTCACCGCAGGGCGGCAATTCGACAACATCCTTCATTTCTTCCTCCAGCCGCGAGACTTCGGCGCCGATACTGTTTACTTCATTTATCAAATACTGCTTTTTTTCTACAACGACCAGAAGCTCTTCCGCCTTTTCCGGCGCCAGCAGCCGCGACTGGGCGGAGGTAAGCAGGCAGATCTCTTCCAGGAGCGCCCTTTTTCGCAGCATCAAACCGCCGGCGCGGGTCAACGAGCCGCTTAGTCCTTCCCCGGCCATAGCCCTACAGGTTGGCCGCGGGCGCCGGCCCGGCCAGCTTGACCGCCTCCGCCCACGCATCCCTCAGCTCTTCCACCAGGCCCAGCACTTCTGCAAGAATTTGGCCGTCTTTTTTGATATTGGCCTCGGTCAGGCGGCGGCTTATATAGTCATAGAGCAGGGCCAGGTTCTTTGACAACTCGTATTCCATGTTGAGCGTCTCGTTAAGGTGCAGGATGATCTCCTGCGCCCTCACGATGGCGTTGTGCGCCTTTTCTATATTTTTGTCTTCAACGAATCTTATGCCCTGCTTGACATGCATAACGGCGGCGTCGTAAAGCATCAGGGTCAATTCTCCCCTGCCCGCGCTCATCACCGCGTTCTGCCGGTACTGCTGGTAAGGATTAAGGTTGTTCATCCCGGCCCACCTCCAAATTTTGTTCATTGCTGTGTCAATGCGTCATCAATAGCTTGCCGTCCCGCCGAACTGCTGGTACAGCCAGGCGCTCTGGGCGTTCATCTGCTGGACGGCCCGCTCCAGGGCGGTGAACTGCCGCCAGTAGCGGTCCTCTATCTCGTCCAGGCGGTCTTCCAGCTCGTCGATGTCCTCGTCGATTTGATCAATCCGCCTGCCGATGGTGCTGCTGTCCGCCAGGCTGTAGGTACTGTCGCTGCCCGCCTTGGCTGCGATCAGCGACATAGCGTTGTTCACGTCTTCATACAGCCTCATGGCGATGCCCTTCTCCGAGTACACGTCGGAGCTCTTGGTGAAAAGGTTCAACACGCCTTCCGGGTCTTCCTGAAGCGCTTCTTTGAGCCTATCTTCGTCTATGTAAAGCTTGCCCTTCTCGTCATAGGTGCCAGTGGTGATACCGATTCCGGCCAGAGTATCGTAACCCTCACCGGCGGTCAAACCGGAGACCACGGTAGACATGGTGGTGCGCATCTTCGTCACGACGTTGTTAAGAAGGAAGTCGTTACGCAAAAGGCCGCTTTGGGCGAACTCCTCCCATCTTTCGATCTCGGTTTCGGACATTGCTTCCCTCTGCGCATCGGTCAGGGGAGGATAGTCTCTGTAGCGCGTCTCGGCCAGCTTATCGTTGATTTGGTCGATAACCTCGTTATAAGCAGTTACAAAGTCAGTAATCGCCTCATAAACGGTACCGGTGTCGTTGGAGATGGTAATCGTACTGCTCGAGCCCCCGCCTTCCTTTAGATTGAGCGTAATACCGTTCACGGTGACGGTATTGGCAGCGCTGGTCAGCCCCCCGGCGTCACCGAAGTCAAACTGGGCGTCCTGCCCGGCGTAGAGTCCTTCTTCGGGCGGCCCGGCACCGTACAGTTTCATTTTTAGCTTGAGGATGTTGTCGGTACCGTCCTCCAGCGGGCCGGTGAGAAAATTGTCCGTATCCGCAGTTACTTTAATCACCGCGTCTGCGCCGGTTGCCGCCGTGCTGAGAAAAAACCGGTTTAAGTTAGTGTCGTAGCTGGCGCTGATGCCGAGATCCGCGGCGTTGATTTCCGAAACTACCGTGTAAATGCTGTCCGTCGCGGTATCAAAAGTAAAATCCTGGCTCCCCTCGCTACCCTCGAGGGTAAAAGAAATACTGCCGCTCAAGGTGGTAAACTGCTCGGCCAGGGTTTTGGTATTCCCTTCCGCGTCCGTCTCGTCGGTCAATGCGGCCTGGCTCCCTTTTAAAACCCCTTCCGCTAACTGGGTCACGGTCACGGTGTACATCCCCGGTACCGCGCTGCCGGTGACAGTAGCCTCCACAGCGTCTTCATTTGACGAGGAAGCCGTTTTAGCCTGGTAGACTGACTGGAGTTTCATGTTGAAAACCGTATCCCGGAAAGAGCGCAGGCTGGTGTTGATCTCCCGGTAGTCCTCCTGCTGCCACTGGAGAACCTGTTTTTCCTGTTCCAGCCTGTCCACCGGCGCCCTTTCTATCCTCATCATGTCTTCAACAATGGAATCCACGTCCAGCCCCGAAACCAGCCCGCCTATGCGGAGATTGGAAGACACGCCGATCACCTTCTATAATAAAATTTAAGCCTTTCTTAAAACACAAACTCCTTGTCATACTCCTTGTCATATAGATTAATCGGAATTTGAAGCAAAAACTTAAGGTGATTCGTAAAAAATATTATCAAAACAGAGATCTGCAATATTACCAAGTACCCTTCCAGCACATTCTTGTCCGTTATATTTGATTATCTTTAATTATCTGGCATTGGACCTGATTTTTTCAAATGCCCGCTATAGCGCCAGCCGCTTGCAATCCTTCTCATCTTTTAGCACGGGATTGCAAATATCTTCAATAAATTATAAAATTGTGTGTAAGAATTTTCTTGTCCGGCCACAAGCTTACATTTAAATATAAACGGAGGCGATTAATCTGTCCCGCAAGCAAAACATTATCACCTTTCCGGCCGGCCTGCCCGGCCTGCCCGGAGAACTGACCAGGTTTGAAATTGTCGCCCTGGCGCAAGACTCGCCTTTTTTCTTTTTGCAATCGCTGCAGGACGAAAACATAGGCTTTATCCTGATTAATCCATTTGCTTTTTTCCCGGACTATGAGTTCGACCTGCCGGAAGAGGAGACAGAAGTTTTGGGCATCAAAGCGCCGGGACAGGCGGCGGTATTTTGCATCGTCAACGCCGGCCGGGGCCTCAAGGACGCCACCGTCAACCTCCTAGCCCCGGTGGTTTTGAACACCGCCGTCGGGACTGCCCGCCAGGTGGTGCTGAACGACAAGCGTTACAGCGTGCGTCACCCGCTGCCGCAGTCCAAAAACAAGGCCGCCGGGGAGGGGAAATAAATGCTGGTGCTCGGCAGAAAAAAAGGCGAGGCCATCAACATCGGCGACAACATCCGCATCGTGGTGCTGGACGTCGCCGGCGACTCCGCGCGCATCGGTATCGAGGCCCCAAAAGAGCTGGCCATCTACCGCAGCGAGATTTACAAGGCCATACAGGAAGAAAACCGGGCGGCCATGGCCTCCAGGGAGATGGCGGCAAAGGTGAAAGCCATGGCTTTTCTGGAAACAGCTCCGGAGACTAGAGGGCACGCAAAGCATCCGGGAGAAAGAAAGGAATAAAAATGAAGCAACCTAAAAGGCAGATTGCCCGGAATAACAAAATATGTATTTAAGGCAACAAAAAGAAACTTTCCTTGCGCCATTCAGATAGTTTTACCTTTTCAAAAAAGTGACCCAGTCGAAGGGGCGGACCTTCCAAAAAACCTTCTCAACTCCTCAACCACCCGTCCGGCCTCGTCCAGCTCCATAGCCGGGAAGAGCGGCAGGGACAGCGCCCGCCAGTAGTAATCTTCGGCCACAGGGCATAGCCCTTTTTGGTACCCCAGCTTCTGGTAATAAGGGTGCCAGTAGACGGGCAGATAATGCACTTGCACGCCGATTCCCGCCCGGTGTAACGTCTCATAAAGCTCCCGCCGGCGAGGCTTTTTTCCTTTCAGACGGATTACATAAAGATGCCAGGCCGGGGAAACCCCCGGCAGGGTTATGGGCAAACCTACGTTTCCCAGGCCTTTTAACTCATGGTTATAGAAGTCTACAAGGGCTTGCTTTTTTTGCAGGAATGAGTCTAGCTTCTTGAGCTGGCTTATTCCCAGGGCGCACTGAATGTCGGTGAGCCGGTAGTTGTAGCCCAGGCAGTGCATCTCGTGGTACCAGGGACCGTGCCATTCACTCAACCTTTCCTTTCCCCGGATCATGCCGTGGGAGCGGAAAGCCAGCATTTTCTCATAATATTCTTTATTGTTGGTTACCACCGCGCCCCCTTCACCGGTGGTGATATGTTTTACCGGGTGGAAGCTGAATATGGTTAAGTCTGCCAGCGACCCCACCGGCCTGCCGTGGTATGATGCACCCAGGGCGTGGGCCGCGTCCTCCACCACCACCAGGCCGTGCCGCCTGGCAATGTCCATTACAGCGTCCAGGTCCGCCGGGTGCCCGGCAAAATCCACCGGGGCCAGCACTTTAGTGCGGGGGGTAATATGCCGCTCGATTTCCGCTGGATCTATATTCACCGTATCCAGCCGGACATCGCAAAAAACGGGCTTCGCTCCTAAAAATAAAGCCGCGTTGCTGGTGGCGGCAAAGGTGATGGGGGAGGTGATCACCTCATCACCCGGCTTCACTCCAGCGGCGAAGTAAGCAGCATGTAAAGCCGCCGTGCCGGAATTTAAAACGACTGCATATCTGGCCCCGGCCCGCTGAGCCAGGGCCTTCTCAAATTCCTCTACTTTCGGGCCGGTAGTCAGCCAGTCCGACTGCAAGACATCCAGCACGGCCTGGATGTCTTCCTGATCAAGATGTTGCTTCCCATAAGGTAAAAAGTCCTTTTTGCTCATCAGTGATTATTCTCCCACCATCCGGCGCAGTTCTTCTATGGTTAACCAGCGGGTGTTGGTGTCACTGCTGTAGCGGAATCCGTCCGGCACCGGGCGTCCGCCTCGGCAGATTTCCCGGCTCCACCAGTGGAACTGGGGTTGGATTATGTAATGGTCTTCCATCTCAACAGTATTTCTGGCGTCATCCTCAGGGATCATCACTTCGTGCAGTTTTTCGCCAGGGCGGATACCGATATACTCATGCCGACAGCCCGGTGCTATAGCTTCGGCCAAATCGGTAATCTTCATGCTGGGGATTTTGGGCACAAAAATTTCTCCGCCGTGCATCCTGGCCAGACAGCTTAATACGAACTGCACTCCCTGTTCCAGGGTAATCCAGAAACGGGTCATCCTGGAGTCGGTGATGGTGATGACACCGGTTTCCCTCTGTTTTTTGAATAGGGGAATCACGCTACCCCGGCTTCCCACTACATTACCGTAGCGCACCACCGCAAAGCGGGTTTCCCTCACCCCCACATAGGCATTGCCGGCGATGAACAGCTTGTCCGAGCACAATTTAGTGGCCCCATAGAGGTTCACCGGGTTGGCGGCCTTGTCGGTGCTTAAGGCAACCACTCGCTTAACCCCGCAGTCTATGGCCGCTTCGATGATATTCTGTGCCCCTAATACGTTGGTTTTAACCGCTTCAAAAGGGTTGTACTCACAGGCGGGCACCTGCTTCAAGGCGGCGGCGTGCACCACGAAGTCAACCCCGGCAAAGGCCCGGTAGAGCCTGTCCTTATCCCGAACATCGCCGATGAAAAAGCGCAGCCGGTCATCGTTAAATTCCTTTTCCATTTCAAATTGTTTCAGCTCATCCCGGCTGAATATAATCAGCCGACGTGGATTAAAATGATCCAATACGTAGCGGACAAATTTCTTGCCGAATGAACCTGTTCCACCGGTTACTAAAATGGATTTGCCTTCAAGTAAACTTTTCATTTCGATTACCTCTTTAAATTAGCATATCCCAGCTAACTGGTGTGCCTTTTGTTACATCCCGCTTAACTTTTTTACCAAGCAGAAAATCGTAATATTTCGGCGGCAACCCGAAGCCGGGCCTGATTACCCTCATGTTTTCTCTTGTAAAAACATCCCCTGCCTTCATATCCTGGGTAACATAGAGGGAGCGGCGAAATTTCAGCGATTCTTTTTCCTTTTCTGTTGGGCCGTAATGGATTTTACCCAGCGCCTGCCACGCCCGTTCACTCTCGATGACCAGTGCGCGCATTTCCGCCGGTTCCAGGGAAAAGGCGGCATCCACTCCGCCGTCGGCACGGGATAAAGTAAAATGTTTTTCAATAACGGTTGCACCCAAAGCAACACTGGCTACCGCCACGCCTATGCCCGCGGTATGGTCGGACAAGCCTACCTGGCATTGAAAAAGATCGCGCATGTGGGGGATGGTGAGAATATTGGTGTTTTCGGGCGAGGCCGGATAGGTGCTGGTGCATTTGAGTAAAACCAGATCATTGCAGCCGGCTTCCCGGGCTGTACGGACTGCTTCATCAAGCTCGGCTACGGTAGCCATGCCGGTGGAAATGAACATCGGTTTCCCGGTAGCGGCGACCTTGCGTATGAGTGGCAGGTCTATGTTTTCAAAGGAAGCGATTTTATAACA